>NZ_DATCRY010000086.1:0-6729 GCF_036568765.1 Dyella sp.
TAGCTGGTGTGCCGTTCTGGCTGCAACGCCTCCACCAGCTGTTCGAAAGGCACATCCTGATGAGCATAGGCATCCAGCGTGTGCTGACGCACTTGCCGCAGCAACTGGCCGAAATCCTGAGCGAGGTCCACCTGGGTACGCAGTACCAGCGTGTTGACGAAGAAACCGACCAAGCCTTCGATGTCTGCGCGGTTACGGTTGGCGATGGGTGTGCCGACGCAGATGTCGGTCTGTCCCGAGTAGCGAGCCAGCAGCACATTGAAGGCCGCGCAAAGGGTCATGAACAATGTGCTTTGCGAACGCTGGCCGAGCGCCTTCAGGGCGGATACGAGCGTCGAGGGCAGCATAAATGACAGCACCGCACCGGCATGACTCGACTGCACCGGACGCGGCCGATCTGTCGGCAAGGCCAGAAGACTCGGACTTCCGGCCAACTGCTGTTTCCAGTAGTTCAATTGCCGGTCCAGCACCTCGCCGCGCAGCCATTCGCGCTGCCATCGAGCAAAGTCGGCGTACTGCAGGGGCAACTCCGACAAGGGAGAAGGCCTGCCTTCCAGGGATGCCCGATAGAGGGCGGCGATCTCTCGCCCCACCACACCCATCGACCAGCCATCCGAAACGATGTGATGCATCGTCAATAGCAGGATATGCCGCTCGTCGCCTTGGCGAATAAGGCGGCCACGAACCAAGGGACCCGTTGTCAGATCGAACGGCAGGCGCGCCTCCTCTTGCACATGCTCTTGCACATACCGACCCTGCTCCGCCAAAGGCAGGGCACTCAGGTCGATGGTTTCAAAATGGAACGAAACCGTTTCCGCAATGCATTGCACCGGCTCGTCGCCGGCCATCGAGAACGTCGTACGCAAGACATCGTGGCGGCCTACGATTTCATTGAGCGCACACGACAACGCCGAAATATCCAGGCGACCCGTCAATTGAACCGTGACCGGAATGTTGTATATCTCGCGTCTGGACTCGTACTGGTCGAGAAACCACAGGCGCTGCTGGGCAAAGGACAAGGGCAAGTGACCGTCCCGTCCGGCACGCGGTATCGATGACGACACATCCTGTGCTGTTTTAACCGGCACCACCCTCGCCGAAAGAGCCGCCACAGTCGGCGCATCGAGCACGGCACTTACCGGCAGCTCGACACCGAATTCGGCTTGTATCCTGGACACAAGCTGCGTGGCCAACAAGGAATGGCCACCAAGCTCGAAGAAATCATCGTCCCTCTCGATGGACGGACGCCCGAACAGGTCCTGCCAGATCCTGGTCATGACCTGCTCACGATCCATCGCAGGGGCGATTTCGCGCACTGTCTTAGCCACTTGATCCGGCACTGCACCACGAGCCAAAGACACGCCTGCCGCGATATGCGCTTCGGGCGCATCCGGATAGGGAACATCGGTCCAGCAGCGCTCTCGTGCAAATGGGTAGGTAGGCAGGCCGATGCGGCGAGCTCGCTGCATGGCGCCAACGGCATACAGCGCACTCCAGTCGATATTGAAACCCTGCACCCAAAGATCGAGGAGCTTGCCGAACTTGCCCTTGGCAATCCAGGCACGGACGGCGGCGGCCATGTCTTCGTCGCCGGAGAACAGCGCCATGGTGTGGCGCCTGGCCTTGCCGCGATACATACTTTCGTTATGCGCGCCCTCCGCCAGGTACGCACCGAGCTTGTTCCGCAGATCATCGAGCGATTCGACCAGCAGGGCCAACCGCTCTTCCATCGGCTCACGGCCAACCTGCAGTGTATAGGCCAGATCGACCAGCGACAGCTCCGAGGCCTGCGCGGGTGCAATGGCAGCCAGAAGTCGCCGGACCTGCGCCTGCAACCGATCCGCGTTGCGCGCCGACAGCATCACCATGACCGGACCGGAATCCTCGCGTACTGGAGTCACACTGGCCGGCGCGATGTATTCCTCGATCACCAGATGGGCGTTCGCGCCACCTGCACCGAACGATGAGATGCCTGCGATCCGAGGAACTTCGCGCCGCTGGCCGTCGATCTCCACCGTGGGACGCACCCAGTCGGCCAGGACCTGCTGGACGACAAACGGGGAATCGGCGAAATGGATATTCGGATTCAGCGTATCGGCATGCAGGCTTGGCACCAGCATCCCGTGCTTCATCTGCATCAACACCTTGCTGATACCCACAAACCCGCTCGCGCTCTCGGTATGTCCGATATTCGACTTGACCGATCCAATGGCACAGAACTGCCGATCCTGCGTCCAACCGCGGAAGGCTCGGGTCAAACCGGCAATTTCGATGGAATCTCCCATATGGCTACCGGTGCCCTGCGCCTCGACGTAGCTGATGGCACGCGCATCGACACCGGCGCGCCGCAGTGCATTGCTGACCAGTTGCGCCTGCATCAGTGGGTTGGGCGTCATGTAGCCGTGCGTCTTGCCGCCGGAATTGATGGCACTGCCTTTGATGACGCCATAGATATGGTCGCCATCTTCGATGGCGCGTTGCAGCGGCTTGAGCACGAGGGCACCGACAGCTTCGCTGTCCACGAAGCCATCGCCGTCGGCAGCGAACGGCTTGCACTTATCGTCGCTCGACAGCATCGTCAGCGAGGACAGGCCGATCATATGATCCGGCGTCACCAGCAAGTTCACGCCGCCGGCAATAGCCACCTCGCTATCGCCGCTGCGCAAGCTCTCGATCGCCAGATGCACTGCTGTCAGCGACGACGAACAGGCGGTATCGACCGCCATGCTTGGGCCCTGGAAATTGAGCAGATAGGAAATGCGATTGGCGATCGACCAGTAACGCGCTCCTGTCGGGTAGCTTTCGTTCAGTACGCCGACAAACGTACCGATCTTCCTGCTTGCAGACAGGGTGTCGGGCGTGTACCCCGCATCCTCGATGCTCGCGTAGACCTCCTGCATGAACAGGCGCTCCTGCGGGCTGATCAGTTGCGCTTCCTGTGGCGTGATATTGAAGAACAGTCGGTCGAAACAATCGACATCGTCCAGCAACCCCGCCCATTTGCTATAGGTCTTGCCAGGGCGCTGCTTCTGCGCTTCGAACACCAGACCATTATCCCAGCGCTCTGGCGGCACTTCGCGAATGCTGTTGCGCCCGGCAACGAGGTTGTCCCAGAACTGATGGACATCGGCGGCACCGGGATAGCGTCCGGACAAACCCACGATCGCCACATCGAATCGAGATGCAACGGGGGAAGCACCGACCGCGGTCGCAGCTCCACTTCCCCAGCCGCGCGCAGGGCGCTGCCGTTGCCGATGATTGGATACCGGAACGGATACGACCGCCTGCTCCGCCTTTATCGCAGGCGTCGCCGCGACGGTGCCACTCGGCATATCGAACTGTTGCGCCAATACGATCGCATGCTCGCTCAGCAGATAGTCGGCCAGACCGGCCAGCGTCGGATACTCGAAAAAGATCGTCGGCTTCAGCTCCAGCCGGTATTGCCGGTTCATGGCGTTGCTGAACTCGGTCAATGTGATCGAATCGAAGCCATACTCCATCAGAGGCGTATCGCCATCGATGTCCTCTGGCTTGACCTTGATCAGCGAAGACACCGTCGCCACGAGCGCGCGCCTGAGCTTCTCCGGCAAGGCAGCATCGCTCTGGCCGGGCACCCCGATGGTCACGCCGATCCGCGCGGCGGGCGCCACAGCAGCCTCCTGCGGCTCACCGAGGAATACCTCTCGAATACGCGTCGGATCGCCCTCTACGACAAGCATCTGGCTTAGCGGACTGGCCAACGCCTGTCGCATGGCCCACAGGCCGCTTTCGCAGGAGAGTGGCTGCATGCCCAACTGCTGGGCCAGCATGGTGCGCGTGGCTGCATCGACCTGCATGCCGCCTTCCTCCCACAGCGGCCAGTTCACCGATACGGTGCGTCCTTGACGCAGGCCTTTGCTCACCAGGTCGCTGCGGTGATGCGCGAACGCATCCATGAAAGCGTTCGCCGCCGCATAGTCGGCCTGCCCCACATTACCCATCGCCCCTGCGACGGAAGAGAAACAGATAAAGCAGTCCAGCGGGATATCGCGACTGGCCTCGTCCAGGTTGAGCGTGCCGGCAACCTTGGCACTCAGTACGTCACGCAATTGCTCCGGCGTCTTCCTTGCAATGAAGCTGTCCCGAACGACACCGGCGCTATGGATAATGCCATTGAGGCTTTCGAAATCTTCCGGAATGCTTTGGACCAGCTGCGTCAGGGCAGCCGCATCGGCAACATCGACGGCGTGGTAGCGCACGACGGCACCGAGCGTCTCCAGTGCGCGGATACTGGCCTGGATACGTTCGTTCATGGGCGAACGGCCGGTCAGGATCAATACCGGATTTTGCGCATGCAACGCAATCTCGCGCGCAAAAATCAGACCCAGGCCGCCTGCACCGCCTGTAATCAGATAAACGCCCTGCGGCTTCCATGGCGAAGGCCCAACGGTCGCTGCGGTGTATTCGACCCAGGTGGCGACTTGGCGTTCCCCGTTAACGTAGCGAACCCGCGGCTCGTCGTTACCACGGTTCTCCAGCAAGGTTCCTACGACGTCCTGATCCGGCTCGATACCGATAAGCTGGCCGTTGATCTGCGCACTTTCCAGCCGTGCCGTACGCAACATGCCGCCGAGGCCCTGCATGGCCAGCCCCAACCCACGATCGGGCACCACCACCTGAATCAAATGCCTTCCCGGAAGGCGGCCAAGCGCCTGCAACTGCCCCAGCAAGCTGCCGGCTGCCTGGGTAAAGCGTTCTGCCAGCGTTCCATGAACAGGCAGTCGCAAGCAGACAGCGTCCGGCATACGGCGCTCGATGTCGTCGGCCTCCACGCCCAGCAGCACGATGTGCTGGGCGTAAGTGGGAGCCTCCGCCTGGCTTGCAGGCTGCGAACGCCACATTGGCTGGAGCAATAACGTTTGGCTCGATGCGCTTGCTTTAGTCGCACGCGTCGCAAGGGGCGTCGCTGCAGCCTGTCGCAAGCTGAACTGCCTGAAGCGCACGCAGACCTGTCCCTGGGCATCGCACAGATCGATATCGAGCTGCCGGGCCTTGTCTCCGGCCGTGCCGTTGGCGCTGTGACGCACCCATGCCCACATCGATGGGGCGCACGGGCGCAGCACGTCCAGCGATCCCAAGGCAAAAGGCAGCATCAGCGTTGCCGCATCGCCGGTCATCGCTTCCGCTTGCACGCCTAGCGTGGCTTGCAAGGCCGCATCCAGCAGGCTGGGATGCAGCTCGTAGCCTTCGGTGGGCGCCCCTACCGGCAGCTCGATCCGGGCCAACGCCTGCGCAGACCCGATGAATATTTCGCGCAACCCCTGGAACGTCGGCCCGTAATCCAAGCCCAGACGTTCGAACAGGGGATAGCATTGCGATGCAACCATATGAGACGCAGCGCATCGTTCACGCAACGCCACAAGGTCATGCTGCGGCGAGACCGCTTCATCGAGGGGCGCTATGGCACCCTGGCTATAGACAGCCAAGTCGTCAACGCCACTCTCGCTATAAATCTCGAATGACAGTTCGCCTGTCTCTTCGGCATGCAGAGCAATATGCAGATCGAGCCCGTCTTCGCCAACGACGATCGGACGCACCCATGCGACGTCTCGTATCGTGAGACCCGTGATCGTGCCGAGTGCTTCGCGCGCCGCGCAGCAAGCCATTTCCAACTGGGCGACACCCGGCAGGATGCGAGCTGCCTGCACGACATGGTCGACCAGGAAGAATTCGTTGCCGGTCAGTCGCGTGCTGAAGCGAAGCCCCTGGATATCCGATGTATTCCGGTGCAACAAGGGATGCAACATCGCAACGACAGCATCAGATGCCATCGCCGGCCGCTCGTCGGCGATCTGGATCCAGTAACGATCGCGCGCGAAGGGATAGGTCGGCAAGCTGATTCTGTGGGGCTTGGCCTCGCCGTACAGCCTGTCCCAATCGATCGACAGTCCCCTCACCCAGAGATCCAGCAACTTGTCGAGTTTGCCCTTGGCGATCCAGGAGTCGACGGTAGAAGCCATATCCTCGTCGCCGACCAGCGCGCCGAGTGCTTCCTTTCCTCGTTTCGCCTGACCGCGATACAGCGCCTCCATGCCAGTTTCTCCCGCGATATATGCGGCCAGCCCAAGGCGCAACTCTTCCAGCGAACTCGTCATTACTCCCAGGCGTTCATCCATGGCCTCGCGCCCGACCTGCAGGGTGTAGGCCAGATCGTCCAGCCGCAATGCGCTGTCGCCCTGCCGCGCCACCAGGAAAGCATGCAACCGTTCGACCTGCTCGCGCAGGCGCTCTTCGCTGCGCGCCGACAGCACCACCAGGGCCGGCCCCGGTCGTGGCACATCCGCCCGCACTGGCGCCTCGTACTCTTCGATCACCACATGCGCATTCGCTCCGCCTGCACCGAACGACGAAATGCCCGCGATGCGTGGATAGCTTCGCCCTTCCCGGCTCGGCCGTTCCCAGGGCGACAGCGTCTGCTGCACCACGAATGGCGTACCGGAGAAATCGATGTTCGGATTCAACACGCTCGAATGCAGGCTCGGCGCCAATTGCCGGTGCTTCAGCTGCAGCAGCACCTTGGTCACGCCGGCGATACCGGCCGCGCTTTCGCAATGACCGATATTCGACTTGGCCGAACCGATCGCGCAGTACTGCCGGTCGCGTGTCCACTGGCCGAAAGCTTTGCTCAGGCCCGCAATCTCGATCGGATCGCCCAGGCTCGTACCCGTCCCATGCGCCTCGATATAGCTG
>NZ_DATCRY010000087.1:0-4084 GCF_036568765.1 Dyella sp.
GACCCCAAGTGGGTAGCGTATCCCAAAGCAGACCTGGCTCAGTGCCAGGAAGTGGCCGACACCTGCATCTGCCGATCGCCTACTCGTACCACCGCCACGCCTCGAGCATCCGCGACATCACGTCTGGGCTCCCGAGAAACTGCGCAAGCCGTGTGCGGACACGCTCCCTGCTTTCAGGCCGGAGGTTGAAATCTTCGTCGAACGCATCGTCTCCCAGTGCTGTAAGCGCATTCGCGACTGTGGCGATCCCGCCAAATGCACTTTCTAAGTCCTCGGCGAACGCCCGAGGCTGCCAGCCAGCCTTTCCCACGCCAGCAGACGCAATCAGAATCCGGCCATCGTCACGGTCGAACAACAGCGGATCTGCTCCCTTGGTGGCAACGACCAGCCAGTTCTCGCGCCACCCGGGCAATAGGTTATCGGGGTTACGCGACCAGGCATAGCCGTCTTGTTGGGCCCAGAGCTTGTGCAATGGCGGCACACAGACGGGATTGCCGCCCGTGTTGATCGTCAAGCCAACCGGCCCAACGCTCTCGTAGATGACGGCGCCCCACGGCCCGACGTCCCGGTAGAACTTGGCGACTGCTACAGGCAGCGCGCCGGCCGGACCTTGCCAATCGAATGCAGGCTGCGGACGAAGCTCACCCCATGGGGTCAGGAGATCGGCTAGCGACGGCATGGCGATACTATATGGCCCCGCATCCGTCACGGCCACGAGAAAGGGATGGAAGATCGTGCTCGCAGAGGCCCGGTGCGCCGCGGCGCCCTGCGCTACGCCCGCGCGGTGACTGTCGTCGATCTGCGCGCCCCCGCACGCATCAGCGCGGCGCGGCGTGGTCGAAATTCTGGATCAGCCGCGCGCGCAGTTCGTCGGCGCCCGCGGGCTTTGATTTCTTCACGAGTTCTTACCCCTGCGCCCGCTGCAGCATCTCGAAATACGGCTCCGACTGGAACGCGTTGCCGCCGATGACCGTGTGGTCATCGCCCGTCTTCGCGACGACGTTGCCGGCATCCGCAGTGTCAAGGCGGTTGTTCAGGAACTCGTCCAGGTCGTAGCCTTTGCCCCCGGGCATGATTCCGCGGATGCCCCCGCGGAACGCTCCCCACGTGACGGCCATGTCCGTCGGCGTCGATATCGAAGCACCATGGCTTTTGCGCAGATCGTTCTCTGCGGCTAGCACAATGGCGGCAGCCTCGACCGAGTTGTTGAAGTCGCCACCGTGCGTGCGGTCGATGTCGGAGAAGCGGAATTTGATCGCCGCCGCGAGGGCCGGGTCGTGCTGGGCAGCGAGCTCCCCGATCCCCCAATCGAGCGCGTCGGTACGTACGCTTGCAACCCCGGCCGCCGTGAGGTCGACGGGATGCCCTATCCAGCTCAACGGCTTTAACAGCGGACTAAACAGGGTCGCCACGCCCCCGGCCGGTGTGTTGCGCCAAAGGCCGTCCTGGAACTCGTCCTTTGCGCCGTGGTCGAAGTCAAGCTCCGAAGCGACCGCACCCTTCAGCAGCACCGGGTCGATGCCGTAGCGCTTCGCGATTGCATCGATCTCCTGCGAATTGCGCTGGCTTTCGACCGTCAGGTAGGCGTCGTAGGCGTTGTACTCGGCGGTGTCGACTGGCACGGCACTGGTTCCGGCGATCAGCGAGCGACGGCCGTCGACGAGCTCTTGCACCTGGTCGGCGTCAACGAGCGTCTTCAGCGGGAACGGCGCGCTCGCGCCCGGGTCGGTCTTGAACTGCGCGACGGAGAGGTCAGTGCCGTTAAGCATCCCCGCACCCAGAAGGCTGTGCAGCGCATCGCGCGCCTGGGCGCGCGAATCGCTGCCGGACTCCATGGCCCCGTACAGCAGGGCGCCCGACTCACGCGAGCCGAGGGAGCGGAAGAATCCCTGGATCCAGTTGGCATCACCTGCGTGTTCCTTGAGCGTCGCGACGAAAGATTGCTCCGCGACGTCCGAAGACGCGCCCATTCCGGCGAAGCCGTTGTCCGCATTGCGGCCGGAAAGCGCGTCCTGCGCTGCCTGCTGCTGAGGCGACAGCGGCCCGCTTTCGGGCAGCGAGGGGTTCTGGCTCACGAAAGTGGCCGCCCCGTCGAACTGTTGTGCGTCGCGCAGCGCTGCGTTGACGTCCTGCTGACCGATGCGCGCGTCAGGGCCGCTGAACGTGGCATCGGGCGTGTTTGCCGCCGAGGCGAGATCGAGCCGCCCGAGCGCCTCGGGATGGTCGAGGAAGAACTGCGCCGCCTCGACGTCGGCGCTGCTGAAGCGCTGCTGGCCCGTGTCGGCCGCGACGGCCTTCAGGTCGTCGACGCTCACGATGTGGTCCGGATCGCCGCCCTCGTGAGCGGTGTCGAACTTCACGAAATCGGCCTGCAGCGTCTGCAGGTGGATCAACAAGGGATTGGCAGCCGGATTGACCGGGCCGTCAGGCGGGACAAGCATGATCGGCTCCTGGCAGTGGATCGATACAGGTTAGGGTATTCCTGCCATGAGGTGGAGCGCAACTACGAAGATACGGAGCGGTGGCGGCGAGAAGCAGCCGACCATTCATCGCTTGCTCTGAGCCATGGGGATAGTCTTCTCGGGCTTCACGATGGCCGGCAGCGTGGGCATCGATGCCAATTGGGGCCGCCGCGTTTCGCGACGTGCGCTCGTTGCCAATTTAGATGACTATAGGCCTGCCGCGAAGCCGCCACTCGCAACTGACCGCAGTTGGCCGGCGGCTGCCGGAAAGTAAGCTGGCCGACCGTAAGGCTGCCGACCCATCAGACCCTCCGGCTGTCAGCGCAAGATAATGGTCACAATTCGGTGCGCGTCGTCCAAGTCGACTTGTGCACCAGAACCGGCAACCCGATCGAAGTAGACGCTGTTTGGATGGACTTCCTGGCGTTCATCGCGGCGGACCGTGCCTTGCTCACCCAATGTCCGCCGGACCTCATCAAGGGAGTCGCCAATCTTGATGCCGCCAACCGTGCCTGTATACGGCCAATCAAGCCTCACGATCTTCACCTTGGCTTCGGACGTCAAAAAGAGTCGCACGCCAAGCTCGGTTCGACCGAGCTCATACTTTATCGCCGGGTCAGGCGCAACGGCGGGACTGAATTGAGACTGAAACTGCAGCAGGCTATCGCCTGGTCTCGCTAGCAAGACTGCCTTTCGCAATGAGGCTTCCGTGTCAAGTGACGGTGGCGCTGGCGGAGCATGAGCGGCTGACAACGCTTGAGTACCCGAAGACTCTGACCTTATGTGATAGAGCTTTTGCAATGCGAAGTCTTCATCATCTGTGAAGCGCACTAGAACTAACCGAGTACCGTAGTGCCAGGGAAGCCAGGTCGGCCACCCCCTTTCGCTAACCCCAAGACCAGCATCCACATAGACAAACGTCGGGGCGACCCGCAACATACCGCTGACCTTTCGGTACTTCCTCCCGATAAGCGAGTCTCCCTCTCCCAACACATCGACCGGTACTACGACATCACCGCCTTCATTCTTCGTCGGCCCCGTAGCTACGATCCGCGTACCGTGAGTCTCGATGTACCTGATCGTTGTGACTTGCCTGCTACCCATGATCCAGGCCGCAAGAAAGGTCGATGGACTTAAGCCGATCATGACCGCAACAAGGATGACACCTGCCGTTGCAAGAACGAAAGCAGCCAGAGCGAATCGCTTCATCGGAAAAGATTGTGGTGACGTTGCAACCAGATGCTCGAGCTGCAACTGTTGCCTGACACGGCGCGCACGTTCTCGCGCCGCCGGCGCCCGCACTGCTCCGCAGCAGTCGGTGGCGAACGCCTGCTTCTGGCCGGCATCGGAAGTGGCGAGCCTCGATTTCGTCGCCCAATAGCCGACATGATGCCTCCTTGATCTAGGGAAGGCCTGATCAAGTCCATTTTTCTCGCGCCACCGGCATGTCGAGTCGCGTCGGCGCAGAAGAAGTGTCGATCAACTGGCGATCGCCCGCGCATTCGCGGGGTTCGCTGCCCATCATGCGCACTGCGGACGGACTGCGGCCATCGCCATCAACTGTCGCCGCGCCATCCAAAGGTTCGACAACGCGAACAGCGTGATCACGTGCGCCGTGTTCT
>NZ_DATCRY010000088.1:0-7142 GCF_036568765.1 Dyella sp.
GCCGCCTCGGTTTACCCAAAGCCGGTCATCGTGCGCCTGTCCGACTTCAAGTCGAACGAATACGCCGGCCTGATCGGCGGCTCGCGCTACGAGCCGCACGAGGAAAACCCGATGATCGGCTACCGCGGCGCCAGCCGTTACGTCGATCCGGGCTTCGCCGAATCTTTTGGGCTGGAGTGCAAGGCGGTCAAGAAGGTGCGCGAAGTCATGGGCCTGGACAATGTCTGGGTGATGATCCCGTTCGTGCGCACACTGGGCGAAGGCCGCAAGGTGGTCCAGGTGCTGGAAAAGAACGGCCTCAAGCAAGGCGCCAGCAGTGCCGGCGAGAAGGCGTTGAAGATCATCATGATGTGCGAAGTGCCTTCGAACGCCCTGCTGGCCGATGAGTTCCTGGACATCTTCGATGGCTTCTCGATCGGCTCGAACGATCTGACCCAGCTTACGCTCGGCCTGGACCGCGATTCGAGCATCGTCGCCAATCTGTTCGACGAGCGCGACCCGGCGGTGAAGAAACTCCTGGCGATGGCGATCAAGACGGCACGCACCAAGGGCAAGTACGTCGGCATCTGCGGGCAGGGACCGTCCGACCATCCGGACCTGGCGGAATGGCTGATGGAACAAGGCATCGAATCAGTGTCGCTCAATCCGGACACCGTGGTGGATACGTGGTTGCGGCTAGCCAAGAAGAAGGCTGCCGCCTGAGTGGTTGACGATTGCGGTTGATATTTTGGGGCGGTGGCTGCACCGCCCTTTCTTTTTGCCCTTATTCCCCTCACGGCAATCGAACTTCCCTCCCCTCCCCAAGGTCACACTCTCCATCACCCCAGGGGGGAAAGCCCATGCGCCACCTCGTCGGCCTGTTGAACCGCAATAAAGGTTTCATCGCCTTCATGTTCTGCATGTTTGTCTTCCGCAGCGCTGTGGCGGACTGGAATACCGTGCCTACCGGCTCGATGCAGCCGACCATCCGCATCGGGGATCGCATCCTGGTCGACCGCGCGGCCTACGATATCCGCGTGCCGTTCACCCATATTTCGCTGTATCGGCTCGGCGATCCACAGCGCGGCGACATCGTGGTGCTGGATTCCAAGGAGGCCAACGAACGCCTGGTCAAGCGCGTCATCGGCGTGCCTGGCGACCGTATTGCCCTGCGCGGCAACCGGCTTTACGTCAATGGACGCACCGCTCGCTACAGCACGATCGACGTGGCCGGCATCCGCGACGACAGCACCCATCCGGCGCATTACGCCATCGAACGGATCGGCGGGGCTAGCCGCGTGATCCGCCTGTCTGACGAGCTCCCTAGCATCGCCAGCAACTTCGGACCCGTGACGGTGCCCCCGGGGAGCTATCTCTTGATGGGCGACAACCGCGACGACAGCTACGACTCGCGCTTCCTTGGCTTTGCCCCGCGAGGGGAGATCCTCGGCCGCGCCCGCTACGTCGCCTTCTCCCTCGACCCCAGCCATCATTACCTGCCTCGTGAGGATCGCTTCGGTGCGCCGCTGGACGGTCTGGCACAACGCGCCGGGCAAACCGGCCGGCAGGACCTCTAACCCTAGTTGTCAGGGCAGACGCAACCACGTAAAATCGCCGGCTCGCGTCGACCAACGCGCCCGTTTTTCGGAGAGGTGGCAGAGTGGTCGAATGTACCTGACTCGAAATCAGGCGTACGTGTAAGCGTACCGTGGGTTCGAATCCCACCCTCTCCGCCAGAAACAAAAGAAGCGCTCCTCGAGGGGCGCTTTTTTTTGTTTCTGAGGCGGCATTAGCGAGCGCTCTCCCGGAGAGATGCCCTCCATTGAGGCCGGGCAGAAACCATATGCCTCGGATACGGCACATACGCCTATGCGGGATTGGCGCGCCGGCCAGCGGCCTTCCCACAGAGCCATTAACTCGAGGAAATGCACCCGCAATGTCCGCACTCAGTCTGCCAGCTCCAGAAGTACGCCTCACGGCCACGTCACGGCCCGGGCATGTCGTCCTTGGGGTCAATAATTTCTGCAATTTGCGCTGCATCATGTGCGATGTCGGTACGGGCAATGCGGAAACCAACTTCGGCGCAAACCTGGTCGGCGCCAAGACGCGGTCCATGCCCTGGGAGCTGTTCCAGCGCATCGCGGACGATATGGCGGCCTTCTGTCCGGAGGCGCGCCTGGGCTTCGCATTCACCGAGCCGCTAGCCTGGCGACCGCTCGGTGATGCACTGGCCTATGCCTCCGCACTAGGCTTGCATGCGACGGTCACCACCAATGGCCTGCTTCTTCTCAAACGGGCAACGGAGTTGGCAAGCGGCCGTTGCCGCGGCCTGTTCGTGTCGCTCGACGGACCGGCGCCCCTGCATGATCGCATCCGACGCCATGCGGGCAGCTTCGCACGGGCGGTGGAAGGGATCAGGGCCGTCGCGGCCCTGGACGGTGCCCCGGAGATCTCCGTCTTCTGCACGATCAGCGAACACAATGTCGGTCACCTCAAGGCTTTCCTTACCGACATCAGCGACCTGCCGCTGAAGCAGGTCGGCCTGATCCACAATAATTTCGTCACGCCCGCACTGGCCGACCAACACAATGCGCTCTACGGCGCGACCTATCCCGCCACCGCCTCGAATACGTTCCAATCCGATCCGACGACGATCGACATCGTTCGGCTGGCCGATGAACTGACCGATATCAAGGCCATGACCTGGCCGTTCAGCGTCACGATCCAGCCCGACCGCATAAGCGAAGCGGACCTGGACATCTACTATCGCCATCCCACGCAATTTGTCGGCCGACGGTGCCACGACGCCTTTCGTATCCTGATGGTCGATGCCGACGGCGAATCCGTGCCGGTGCATGGACGGTGCTATCGGTTTCCGATTGCCAATGTTCGGGATGCTGGCCTCGAAGGCATCTGGAAGCACTCGAGCATCGAAGCGCTGCGGACGGCCCTCAACGAAGCCGGCGGTCTTCTGCCCGCTTGCAGTCGATGTTGCGGGGGCTTTGGCAACTAAAGTCCATGATTCGCTGCCAGGCGCCTGCCCCTCCCATACGAAAGGAGTCGCTTGTTCGTTCAATCGAACTCCTCTTCGACGAACTTGCGCAAGCGCTCCAGCCGAGTGTCCCATTGCGCCGACATGCGATCGAGGTACTCGCGTGCGGCCACCAATTGCTGCGGACGCATCTGCCACAGCCGATCGCGCCCTACGCGATCGCTGCTGACCAAGCCGGCATCTTCCAGCACTTGCAGATGCTTGGTGATCGCCTGACGCGACACCTCGATTCCTTGTCCCAGCACCATCGTGGAGAGTGGCCCTCCCGTGCATAAACGGGCCAGCATGGCCAAACGCACCGGATCGCCCAGCGCGGCAAAAAGGGGCGCGGTGGCGGGTACGTTCCCATCGTAGCCTTGCTGCATCACGCCGCCCTCAGCTCCTCTCCTCGATCGCCAGGTATTTTTTCACCAGCTGCGCCTGATGGGCCCACCCGCCATCGTTCGCCTTGATGGCGTCGGTACGGCGTTCCAGTGGAATCCGGTCGAATCCCGACTCAGTGATCGTAAGCAGGGTGCCGCCCTCGATGTCGCTCAATTCGAACGTCACCAGGGTCATCGGTTCAGCCGAATAGTCCTTCGCGGCGTCGATCGCATACGGATGCCAGCGGAAGGAGAACAGCCGCATGGGTTCGATCCGGTCCACGACGACATGCCATGGCGTGCCGGTATAGGGCTCCTGCATGCGTGCTACCTCAGGATCGACCTGGGTCGGCACGATGCGGCCATTGGCTTCCTGACCGGCCACAAACGGGCCGTCGATCGCTACACCGAACCACTTACCGAAGCGGGAGGAATCGCTAATCGCGCGCCATACCTGCTCCCTCGATGCGTTCAGGATAATTTTCTTTTCAATCCGATCGACATTCATAAGCAACCTCCTGGTTGCTCGTAGGCTAACACCCGAACTCCTGACGCGCAACTTCATGGTTGCTTCTTGGCCGACACCTGCGCGACGGATGAACCCGCCTTTAAATGACGTTTTGCACACGCTTGCGACATCCGTCATGCTTGCCGCACCAGTGGACTACAGCAAATCATGATCGAGTTTGGACACGGAACCCATGTGGGGTTGCGCCGCACGCGCAATGAGGACACCTACTACGCCGATGCATCGCTGGGCTTGTTCCTGGTTGCCGATGGCATGGGCGGTCATCGACATGGTGAAGTGGCCTCGGCGCTCGTACGCGACGCCGTCACCGATCTGGTTACGCGCGGACATACGCTGGTCGAAGCCGTGCGCGCTGCAGACGAGCGACTGCTGCAGCAATCGCGTGGCATACACGACGGCCTGCCGATGGGTACCACCATCGCAGCGGTGCGCATGAGTGGAGAAAATTACGAAGTGGCCTGGGTCGGCGACAGTCGCGTCTATTTGTGGCAAAACCAGCTGCGCCAGATCAGCCACGATCATTCGCTGGTACAGGAACTGGTCGAAGCCGGCCTGCTGGATCAGGCCCAAGCAGCGCGCCATCCGCAGCGCAATGTGATCACCCAGGCGCTTGGCATTACCGCCGCCGATCAATTGCATATCGGCATGGCCCGTGGCCGATTACAGCCAGGCATGTGTTTCCTGCTATGCAGCGATGGCCTGACGGAAGAACTGAGCGACAGTGCCATCGAAGAGCATATCGCTCGACGCGACCTGGCCGCGCAGGAATGCGTGGATCACCTGGTACTGGCGGCGCTGGATCGCGGCGGCAAGGACAATGTGACAGCGATCCTGGCGAGAGTGCATTGAGCTAGGGGCCAGGAGTGAATGGAGAGGAGTGAAGAGTAAGGGAACGCCGGCTGGACCGGAGCGCTTCTCCTAACTTCTCTGCACTTACTCTTGAACACTCACGCTTCTTGCGCCAGCTTCATCTCCTGACTGCGCCATACGCTGACGCCACCGGCACTTTTGTCCAGCGAATCCAGGCGCTTTTCGTGCGCTGCTTGTTCGTCGGCGTCGGCGCGCAGTACGCGCGGACGGCGATCGAGACGAATCGGCGCGACGATGTTCTTCTTGGCTGCCGACTCGGCGCCGCTTTCGAAACCCAAGTCGAGTGCGACCTGGCCGGAGGTCATTGCGAGATAGACTTCGGCCAGCAGCTGGGCGTCGATCAGGCCGCCGTGCAGATCGCGCGCGGAGTTGTCCACACCCAGGCGCTTACACAAAGCGTCGAGGCTGTTGCGCTGGCCTGGATAACGCTCGCGCGCCATGACCAGGGTATCGAGCACGGTACAACGGTCGACGATGCGGCCGCGCCCTGCCCGCTCCAGTTCGGCGTCGAGGAAACCGACGTCGAAGCTTGCATTGTGGATAATCAGTTCGGCGCCGTCGATGAACTCAAGGAATTCGTCAACCACATCGGCGAAGAACGGCTTGTCCAGCAAAAACTCGTCTTCGATACCGGTAACCTGGCGCGCACCTTCGTCGATCGCGCGCTCAGGATTGAGATAAGTCTGGTAATTGCGCCCGGTAGTGCGGCGCTCGATCATCTCCACGCAAGCGATTTCGATCAACCGGTGACCCTGACGAACCTCCAGTCCCGTGGTTTCGGTATCGAGGACGATCTGCCTCATGCGCTCACCTTCAGTAGTTCGGCCTGCTTGCGGGCAGCCTCGTCGACGCGCTCGTTCTCGGCGTGACCGTTATGTCCCTTGACCCATTGCCACTTTACCTGATGCACGCTCACCGCCTGCGACAGACGCTCCCACAGGTCCTGGTTCTTGACAGGTTTCTTGTCGGCAGTGCGCCAGCCATTGGCTTTCCAGCGCGGCACCCATTCTTCGATGCCTTGCATGACATAGCGAGAGTCGGTGCATAGAACGACTTTGCACGGCCTTGTCAGGGCTTCGAGCGCGGCAATGGCCGCCATCAGCTCCATCCGGTTGTTGGTGGTGGCAGGCTCGCCGCCGACGAGCAAACGCTCGGTGCCTTTTGCACGCAGTAATGCGGCCCAACCGCCGGGGCCGGGATTGCCCAGGCAAGCGCCATCGGTAAAAGCTTGGACGTCAGTCAAAAAACACCCTGGATAGTTTCAGCAATCAAGAAAGGATACGCGGCATTCAAGCCGCGCTGCGTCGCGCGCCTGGCGCCAACCCCACGCCTACGGGAGCCGCCACCGCACGCGGGCGCAGACGGATCGGCGTCGCAGCGTGGCGCTGCTTGCGCGCAACCAACACGTAGCCACCGCCCAACACCGGCGTGACTTGCCACTCCTCGGCCGCGCCGGGACGCCATCGCCCCACCCGCTGGATCCGTTCGATACTGAGGTCGTTGACACGTAACCAGCTCTCCAGCACCAAGGGAGAGAAGAGCGACACCGGAGCATGGCGCCTGCGCCAACGTAGCCAGGGGTTCCAGAGGCTGAATGGATGCACGCCCGTAAGGGCCAACGTGCCGCCTGGGCTAAGCACGCGGACCGCCTCGTCGAGCAATGCACGCGGCACCGGAGCCACCTCGAGCGCATGACGCAACATGACCAGCTCGAACGATTCGTCCAGAAACGGTAGGGGTTCGTCGGCACGGCCGCGCACATCGCCGTAAAGAAGGCCCTGGCCTACCGTCAGGCGCACCCAATGATCGAGCAGGGGCAGGCTCGGAGACATGTCCGAGCTGAGCGCCGTCAGCAACAAACCGTTCTTGCCGGCGCAACGCTGCAAGTCGGGAGACAAAGCCACCGCTTCTTCTGCGATCAGGCCGTGCAGCGGCGTACTGGCGTAGATGTCGTTGTCGCGCTGTGCCATGCGACGTTCCGCGAATGAATCTGGCAATAGTGTAGCGGTTGCCGCAGGCCGGATGTGCCGGCCCGCACGAGACTGAACGGCCCACCGACGACTTAACGAAGTACTAACGAGCCCGTTGGGGCGCGCAATTATAGTCGGCTGTCTCACGCAAGCCTTTTAGCCTGCGTCAGTCGATACGAAACCGCAGTGGGGTATTCCTTGCACGTCGTACCGTTACCGGCGCTAGCCGATAATTACATCTGGCTGCTCTACAACGATGCCGGGCACGCCATCGTTGTCGATCCCGGCGAAGCAGCGCCGGTCGAAAGCGCGCTGGCCGAACGCCAGCTCACGCTGTGCGCGATCCTGCTGACGCACCATCACCCCGATCATATCGGCGG
>NZ_DATCRY010000089.1:0-2139 GCF_036568765.1 Dyella sp.
AACATAAGGCCGGAGGCATAAGCGCCTTCGAGCAAGAGCAGCAAGCCATCGGCAAGCACATCGGGCCGACGCGCGCCCATGGCCGTGGTCATTTCCACCAGTCGCGTACGCAACTTGCGCTTATGCGTCTGAGCGACCTTCCGTGCGGGATGATCCGAGTGCGGATATTCCACCGCCGCGTTGGTCAGGCCGCAACCGCGATAATCGCGCTTGGTCGCGCGAGTGGATAGCCCGCGCATATAACCGAGCAGCTGCGCCCGTGTATCGCCGGGATGCACCTGCGCTTCGCCGTCGAAACGCTCCCAGAACGCCGCTTCGTAGTCGCGCAAGTATTCGGCAGCCAATTCGTCCTTGGAGGCATAGCTCCGGTAAAGGCTCGGCTTGGTGACCCCGGCCCGGGTGACGATCTCGTCGACGCCCACCGCGCGGATGCCCTCGCGATAGAAGAGCTCATGCGCCGTACGGCGGATGCGCTCGGCGGCGCGAAGCTTGGGTTCGGCGGATTTCGAGGGAGGCGATTTGTCGGTCATGCGATCTACCGGGCGTTGACGATGTTACCGATCGGTACGTATGATGCGGCCATTACTCCGTACCGATCGGTAACATGACTATAATCCGTCGTCGCCCCTGGGGCCAGCGCTACGCTTTTGTCGTCGCTGGCGTGATCTTCCTGGCCCTGCTGGCGGCGGCGGGCGTACGTGCCGCGCCGGGGGTATTGATCCTGCCGCTGGGCCATGCCTTTGGCTGGAGCCGCGACAGCATCTCGCTGGCAGCGGCGGTAGGCATCTTTCTTTATGGGCTAATGGGACCGTTCGCGGCGGCACTCATGCAGGCCGTGGGAATCCGGCGTACCTTGATCGCGGCGCTGACGCTGATGGCCGTATCCATCGCCATGAGTAACTGGATGACGCAGCCTTGGCAGCTGGTGCTCACATGGGGCGTGTTTTCAGGTATCGGCTCAGGTTGTGTAGCCATCGTCCTGGGCGCAACCGTGGTCAATCGCTGGTTCGTCAAGCATCGCGGACTGATGCTCGGTCTGCTGACGGCCAGTACGGCGACCGGCACGCTTGCCTTCCTGCCGGCGCTGGCAGCGATTGCCGAACACGGTGGCTGGCGCCCGGTGGTATGGACGGTATCGGTGGCATGTGCCGCCCTGATACCCCTGGTGGCGTGGTTGCTGCCGGAGCGTCCATCGGATGCGGGGCTCGTGCCCTACGGTGCCGATCCCGGACATTCAGTCCAGGATCCGCCGCGGCGCAACCTGCTGACGACCGCGCTGGGCACGCTGTCCAAGGCCTCGCGCAATCGCACGTTCTGGCTGCTTTTCGGCACATTCTTCATTTGCGGATTGACCACCAATGGGCTGATCGGCACGCATTTCATCGCGATGTGCGGCGACCACGGCATCCCCGAAGTACGTGCCGCCGGGTTGCTGGCGATGATGGGTTTCTGCGATCTGATCGGCACCACGCTTTCAGGCTGGCTGACCGATCGTTTCGATCCGCGCAAATTGTTGTTCGTGTACTACGGCCTGCGCGGTGCCTCGCTGATATGGCTGCCGTATTCGGATTTCTCGTTGCATAGCCTGGCACTGTTCGGCGTGTTCTACGGCCTGGATTGGATCGCCACGGTACCGCCGACGCTCAAGCTCGCCGCCGAAGTATTTGGCGATCGCGATGCGCCGGTGGTTTTCGGATGGGTCGCGGCGGGACATCAGGCCGGGGCGGCTACTGCCGCCTTCCTGGCTGGGTTTCTGCGCGTGCAGACGGGCAACTATCTGGAATCGTTCGTGATTGCAGGTGGCTTGGGCGTGGTGGCTGCGTTCCTGGCGATCGCTGTGCGGCGCCGGCCGCAATTCCTTGCGCAGCCGGCCTGACGACACGCTTTGCAGGCGGCGCCGCTTGTGTTATCACTTACCCCCATGACTCGCCCCTCCGCCGCTTTGTATTTCTGGTTTTACGGCTATCCGAAGCCAAAGGCGGCGGCGTGGGAGCGCATCTTCAAGTAAAGACCGAAAAGCATCCCAGACCAAACCGCCAGCATCCACTGGCGGTTTTTTGTTGGCCGCCTCTGGAACCCTACCCAAGGACGTTTCCATGAGCAGCCACACCGACGATTTACGTATCCGCAGTATCCAGC
>NZ_DATCRY010000090.1:0-6929 GCF_036568765.1 Dyella sp.
GCATAAGCCTGGCGCACCGCATGTGCCACGACACGATCGCGCACCAGGCGACCGTTGACGAAAAAGTACTGCGAATCGGCCTGGGAGCGCGATGCCGTCGGGAGGCCGACCCAGCCGGAAAGATGCATGCCGGCGGCCGCATGATCGATACGCAGGCTCTGCCCGGGAAACGCTTCGCCCATGACTTCGGCCACGCGCTGCAAGGCAGCATCCTCGTCGCGCGCGGGCTTGAGGATGCGTACGGGCTTACCGTTGTGGTTCAGGCGGAATTCGACGCCCGTGCGGGCCAGCGCCAACGACTTGAGCAAATCGTCGATATGCGCGAATTCGGTGCGCTCGGCGCGGAGAAATTTGCGCCGTGCCGGCACGTTGTAGAACAAATCGCGCACTTCGACACTGCTGCCCTGCGGATGCTGCGCCGGCCGCGCCGCCTGCAACTTGCCTCCGTCGACTTCGATGCGAAATGCGTTATCGGCACCGCGCACGCGAGAAGTCAGCGCGAACCGCGAGACGGAAGACACGGAGGCCAGCGCTTCGCCACGAAACCCCATACTGGCGACGTGCTCCAGATCGTCGAAGCTGCCGATCTTGCTGGTGGCATGGGAGGCGACCGCCAACGGCAACTCCGCTTCGGGAATGCCACCGCCGTCATCGCGCACGCGGATCAGCCGTTGGCCGCCCTGTTCGATATCCACTTCGATGCGCGTGGCGCCGGCATCGAGGCTGTTTTCCACCAGTTCCTTGACCACGGACGAGGGGCGTTCGATAACCTCGCCGGCGGCAATCTGGTTAATGAGGTCGGGGGGAAGCGGACGTATGGAAGCCATCCGCTAAGCTTAGAGCCTTGGGGCCGATCCGAGCTAGATTCAGCTGGAAGGAATGGCCAGTACCATGCCGGTGCGTACCGACGCATCGCCGCTGAGACGGTTGGCGCTTTTCAGGGCGCTGACGCTGACGCCGTACTGTCTGGCGATACTGCGCAAGCTTTCGCCGCGCGCTACCCGATGCAGATCGCGTACATCCTCGTCCGCCGCCTTGGCCACCGTGGCGCTCGCGCTCTTTGCGCCCGCGCTCTTCGGCGAGGGAGCCGGCGCATTATCGTCATCCCCCGCATCGGCGCCGTCGCTGGACGCCACTTGTATGCCGGCGCGACGCGCCGCCTGCGCAGCAAACCAGCTGCCTGGCGGCGGCGTGGCTTCGAAATAGTTCCTCACGCCGCCCATGACCGCCTCGGCCAAGCGCGTCTGGTGGCTGGGATCGCGAAGTTTGCGTTCCTCCACCGGATTGCTGATGAACGCCGTCTCGACCAGGATCGAGGGCACATCGGGCGAGCGTAGCACGACGAAGTTGGCGCGCTCGACATAACCGCGATGCGTTGGGCCGAGTGCACTCAGCGCCTTAAGTACATTACCCGCGATCGACTCGCTTGCCTGCATTGCATAGCCCTGCTGCAAGTCGAGCAGTACGGCGGCAAGACTGTCGTCCTTGTCATCGAGCGAAACGCCGCCGATCAGGTCGGCGCGGTTTTCGCGATCGGCCAACCAGCGCGCCGCTTCGTTGGTCTTGCCGCGCGGCGACAGCACCCAAACCGAGGAGCCCCGCGCGTCGGAACTGGTATAGGCATCGGCGTGGATCGAAACGAACATGTCCGCATTGTTTTCGCGCGCAATCTTGTAGCGCTGCACCAACGGGATGAAATAGTCGCCGTCGCGCGTCAGAACGGCCTTCATACCCGGTTGACGGTTGATCTGCGCAGCCAGTTCGCGCGCAACCGCCAGCGTCACGTTCTTCTCCAGCGTGCCGCCCGGGCCGTGCGAGCCCGGATCCTTACCGCCGTGGCCGGCATCGATGGCAATCACCACTTTGCGGCTACCGTTCAACAATGCGGCGGCCTGCCGCGTCGAGGCCATGCCGCTCTGCGTGCTCTTGATGCTGTTACGGGCGCCTGCCTTGGCTGGCGCGGCGGCGACGGCAACGGCCGGTGACATATCGTCGTCGCTGTTATCGTCGTTGTTGTCTGTAGCGGCCGCCACTTGTTCGACGGGCTTGCTGCCCTGGCCGCCCTTGCCGGGGTAGAGATCGACCACCAGGCGATAGCTGTTGCTGTCGGCGGAAGGCGCGAGCAAGAAATTCTTGTTGCGGCTGGCGGGATCGATCTTGGCGAAGATCAGCACCCGATCGCCCTGTCGCTGCAGCTGAAGACCCTTGTAGAGGCCCTGTCCCCTCGGCGCGGAAAAGCCGCCTGCCAGCGTACTGGCAGGCAGCACGACACTGAGCTGACCGCCATCCTGGTTGACCCGGTAGCTCACCGGGCCGGACAGGTCCAGCACGAGTCGGGTGTATTCCGGGCCGGCCCAGACGCGGGCCGATTTGACGTCGGCAGCGCCCGCCGTACCGGCACATGCCCCTGCCAGCAAGGCAAGGCAAGCAAGAAGACGACAGACGGTGGCGCGGTTTCCCCTCATGGTGCGTTATTGAAGCGCAGCGCTTTGGCGATTACAAGGGGTTTTTCTTTTGAATTTCCGTAACCTGCAAGCTTTTCGTCAGTTGCCGTCCAGGTTTCAGGCGTAAGCCAAAGCACAACCTATCAATTAAAAATATCTTTGAAAACAATTAATTATAAAATGAGCCCCGCAAGAGAATCGCTCAATCGCGCCAGCACGGCTTCGCCGCGCGACGATAGCGCGCTGAACGCCGCCTTGCGCCCTAATCCCTCATACGCCAGGTCCACACGCAGATCGGGAGCAGGCAGAGCCCCCTCGCCACGCTCCGGCCACTCGACAAGCACGAGGGCCGACGGATCGGCCAAGGCATCCAGCCCCAACCACTCCAGCTCGCCCGGATCGGCGATGCGATAAAGATCCAGATGCCACGCGATGCGGGCAGGCAGGCGATAGGATTCCATCAAGCTGTAGGTTGGACTCTTTACACGCTCGCCCACGCCCAGCGCTTGCAGGAAAGCGCGAGCGAAGCTCGTCTTGCCGGCACCCAGATCCCCGTGCAGGTAGATCACCAGCCCATCCTGCAACGATGCCGCCAGCCGCCTTGCCAAGGCAGACGTAGCGGCTTCGTCGGGCAAGCTGAGCAGCTCGGTCGTCCTCATGCGATTTGCTCGTTGAGCAGCCGGCGCAGCGGCACCAGCAGATCGCTGGCCAGCAGGCCTCGCTCGCCATCGCCTGCCACCGCGGCATCGCCCGCGCGAGCGTGCAGCCCCACCCCCAGGCAAGCAGCCTCCCATGCAGACAGGCCCTGGGCCAGCAAGGCTGCGATCACGCCGGTCAGTACATCGCCCATGCCGCCTGTCGCCATGCCCGGGTTGCCCCAGGGGCAGACCGCCAAGCGGCCGTCGGGGGCCGCCATCAGGCTGCCGGCCCCCTTGAGCACCGCAACGACGTTGTAGCGGCGAGCCAACTCGGCGACCGCGGCATAGCGATCGGCCTCGATCGCCTGGGTGGAAACCGCGAGCAAGCGCGAAGCCTCACCTGGATGCGGAGTGATCACCGTCTGCGCATCGAAACGCCGCGGCTCCTTAGTCAGCAGATTCAAACCATCGGCGTCCAGAACTAACGGCTTGCCCGCATCGAGAGCAGTCAGCCATAAGGCATGCCCCCATGCGGCCTGCCCCAGACCCGGTCCCACCGCCAGTACGCCGGCCTTCTGCAACAGCGGCTCGAGCGTCTGCGGGCCGTCAACGGCATGCGCCATCAGTTCCGGCCTGCCACTGTTCAAGGCCACGATGTTCTCGGCCTGAGTAGCGACGCTGACCAGACCTGCCCCGGCACGTAGCGCAGCTTCGCCGCACAGACGAATAGCGCCAGCCGTACCGCGATCGCCACCGATCGCCAGCACATGGCCGTTGTTGCCCTTGTGCGCGTCGCGCGGTCGCGGCGGCAAGCCGTGCGGGGTCAGCACGCTCGCGAACGGCGGCATGCTGGCCCAAAGCGCATCGGGCAAGCCCAGCGCATCGAGTTCGAGCTGGCCGACGTGGGCGACCGCCTTGCCCGTATGCAGGCCACGTTTGGCGGCAATGAAACTCACGGTCACGCTGGCGCGAATCGCCGCACCCGGGCATTGCCCGGTATCGGCGTCCAGGCCGCTGGGAACGTCCAGGGCCAGCACGGGTATGCCGCTTGCGTTGATGCGCTCGATCAGCGCGGCAACGCCTCCTTGCGGGGGGCGCCGCAACCCCGTGCCGTAAAGCGCATCGACAATGACATCCGCCTCCTTTACCAGCGGGGGCGTATCGTCGTCGACCACAGGTACCTGGGCGCCGATGCAAGCCGCACGTGCCTGCGCGGCATCGCCCTGCGAAGGCCCACCGATAGCGAAGACCTCGGCCTGCATGCCGGCTTCATGCGCCAGGGCTGCGAGCAAGAAGCCGTCCCCGCCGTTGTTGCCTGGTCCGGCGTAGACGACGATACGGCGAGCCGATGGCCAGTGCCGACGCAGGCTCGACAACGCGGACCACGCCGCGCGGCGCATCAGTTCATTGCCGGGAATGCCCAGTTCGTCGATCACGCGGCTGTCCAGCGCGCGCACTTGCTCGACGGTGTACAGCGCGTGGCGATGCGTTTGCGAAGTCATCCTGGCGATTGTAGGAGCGACGCGGCGCGAGGCAAGCGCCACGTGCGAAAATGGCTACATGCCCTGCTCTCCCGCCACCCCTGACTACGCCGCGCTGGCGCGCGATATCAAACACTGGGCGCGCGAGCTGGGATTTGCCGATGTCGGCATAGCCGATACCTCGCTGGGCGAGGATGAAGGACACCTCAAGCGCTGGCTCGACGACGGCCATCATGGCGAGATGGACTACATGGCGCGCCACGGCAGCAAGCGCAGCCGCCCGCAAGAACTAGAGCCGGGGACGATCCGGGTGATTTCCGTGCGTATGGACTACGTCCCGCCCGGCACCCGCAACGCCTGGGACGTGCTCGGTGACGCCGATGCCGGCTATGTGGCGCGCTATGCCCTGGGCCGCGATTATCACAAGGTGATGCGAAATCGCCTGCAACGACTGGCGGAACGCATCCGCGAACGCATCGGTGAATTCGGTTACCGCGCCTACGTCGACTCCGCACCGGTATTGGAGAAAGCGCTGGCGCGCAATGCCGGGTTGGGCTGGATCGGCAAGCACACCGTGCTGATCAACCGGCGCGCTGGCTCGTATTTCTTTCTCGGCGAGCTGTATATCGGTCTTCCATTGCCGGTCGATACACCCGCCAGCGCGCACTGCGGCAGTTGCCGCCGATGCATCGATATCTGCCCGACGCAGGCGATCGTCGCGCCTTACCGGCTGGACGCGCGCCGCTGCATTTCGTATCTGACCATCGAATTGAAGGGCAGTATTCCCGAGGAACTGCGCGCTCCCATGGGCAACCGCATTTTCGGCTGCGACGACTGCCAGTTGATCTGCCCCTGGAACAAGTTCGCGCAGGATGCCACTGAGCCGGACTTCGCGCCGCGCCACAGCCTCGACGGCGCGCGCCTGATCGAGCTGTTCGGCTGGAGCGAAGAGGAGTTTCTCAAGCGCACCGAAGGCATGGCGATCCGGCGCACCGGATTCGAAGGATGGCTACGGAATATCGCGGTAGCGCTGGGGAATGCGCCGCGGTCGGAAGACGTCGTTGCTGCGCTGAAAGCACGCGCTGACTATCCGTCGGAGATGGTGCGTGAGCACGTGATGTGGGCGTTGGCCAGGCATGCAGGAGGGATGAGAGGCGAGCCACCGTAACGACAGCTCGCCCCTCCTTCACTCAACCTCACCCTTCCCGCCTCTCCTGAATCGCTGCGATCAGCGCCCGAGTCGACGAATCGAACGTAGCCAATTCATCGGCGCCGCCGTTCAATGCCGGCAGAATCTGTCGTGCAATGGCCTTGCCCAACTCCACGCCCCACTGGTCGAAGGCATTGACGCCCCACAGGTGACCGAGCATGAACACCTTGTGTTCGTACAATGCGATCAATGCGCCGAGCGAATGCGGCGTCAGTTGATCGAGCAGGAATACCGTACTCGGACGGTCGCCATCGAAGGTGCGCTGTGCGGCCAGCGCCCGACGCGAAGCCTCATCGCCGTCCTTCGCTTCGGCCAGGGCTTCGTCGAACGTCTTGCCAAGAGCCAGCGCGGCAGCTTGCGCCAGCAGATTGGACAATAAGGCATCGTTGCTGGCACGCAGGGTATGTCCCGGCTTGACCACGCCAATGAAATCCAGCGGCACCACGTCAGTACCCTGATGTAGTGCCTGGAAATACGCATGCTGCGCATTGGTGCCCACGCTACCCCACACCACGGGAACGGTAACGCCCTCGACTGCTGCGCCAGATGGCGTGACATGCTTGCCCAGGCTTTCCATTTCCAGCTGTTGCAGGTACGAAGGCAAGTCGCCGAGCAGGTCGGCATACGGAATTACCGCGCGACTGGCGTGACCTTGCACGTTGCGATTCCAGTATTCGACCAGCGCCAGCAGCACGGGCATGTTCTTGTGCCAGGGCGCGCTGCGGAAATGGTCGTCGACTTCGGCGGCGCCGGCGAGGAAGGCACGGAAATGCTCCATGCCCACTGCCATCGCCAGCGACAGCCCCACCGCCGACCAGACCGACAGGCGGCCACCGACGAAATCCCACATCGGATAAACATGCGATGCGCCGATGCCCCACTTCTCCGCTTCCTTGACGTTGGCACTGACCGCGAGGAAATGACGCATCGTCGCGCGCGCGTCGCCATCGTAAGCACGCACAATCCAGTCGCGCAGCACCTGGCCGTTGAGCAGGGTTTCCTGCGTGGTAAAGGTCTTGGACACGACAATGACCAAGGTCCGCTTGGGATCGAGCTCACGCATCAGGTCGGCAGCAGCCTGACCGTCGACATTGGTCAGGAAGTGGCTGCGGATACGTGGAACATGGAAGTTGTTCAAAGCATGCGTCGCCAGGCG
>NZ_DATCRY010000091.1:0-25762 GCF_036568765.1 Dyella sp.
GTATGCGGGTCATACAGCGTCAACAGGCCGAACATCTGAAAATTGGTGATGTCGCCGCTGCCGCGTACGCGATTGAGACCGAACAGATAAAAGCCGGTATCTCCACCGCCCCACTCGGTCAGCAGCACATCCAGGTCGGTCAGGCCGTTGCGGCCCAGCAGCTGTCCCAGGCCCGGCCCGTCGTCGGCGGTCCCGATTTGTCCCCCATGACACGCCGCACAGGTGATCGCGATATTGCTGCTCCAGGAGCCGTCGGGATTGTGCGTCTGCGTGAAAGCGGCAGGTAGCTGGCCGGAGCCGCCATCGGTCTGATTCGGGTCCTCGCCAAGCAACGGATAGGGATTGCGAACAGAACTCAGTGGTGTGCCGTAGCGTTCGGCGACTAGCTGATCGAAGTTGGCCGGCGGAATGAGCAAGCCCCATCTGAGCCACAGCAAGTTGTATTGCAGGGCGGAAATTGTCCAGGGGCTGTAAGCCTGGCCGCTGCTGAATTGCGTCCCTGCGCCGGCTGCACCGTTGCCTTGCAGGATCTGGGCGCCGAGGCTCGCTGCCGACCTCAACTCGCCACAGGTGGCCGGTTGTCTGCCCATGCACGAATGCCAGGCAATATTGAAAGCGACCGCTTTGTCGGTCGTCGGGCTGACCCGCGAACGCGGATCGGGCGGGAGCAGGGTCGTGTCCGGTTGCCCCTGGCAGTAGTCGAACCAGTAGTGTCCACCGTGACTGCTGCCGAGCAGGTCGGAGTTCTGCGCTTGCGATGGCGGGGAGAGCCCCCAGGCCAGGCTGGCAAGCAGCATCCCCCCGATACGCCCAAGTCTTCGCCACGTTGCCGGAGCTGAATCGAGCCACAGGACATGATGCCGCCAAGCATGCACGTTCATTTCGGTCTCCCTATGTCCGGCAAACGAGCGCTGCTGAAGCCACGGCGCGGTAAAATAAGCCGTTCTTCATTCAAACCGAGTCAACATTCCGGAGCCAGGGGATCGCGGCGCAGTGGCGGGTCACCGGCTATAATGGCCGATTGCCGTCCGTACCGTGCCAGCCTGCCATGTCCCAGCCCAGCCAGAAAATCGGTTTTGTCAGCCTCGGTTGCCCGAAGGCCCTCGTCGATTCCGAACGCATCCTCACCCAGTTGAAGGTCGAGGGTTACGAGATCGTTCCGAGTTACGGCGCGGCCGATGCGGTGGTGGTCAACACCTGCGGCTTTATCGACGCGGCCGTGCAGGAATCGCTCGATGCCATCGGCGAGGCTTTGCACGAGAACGGTAAAGTGATTGTCACCGGGTGCCTGGGCAAGCGCTCGGAGTTGATCCGCGATGCGTATCCCGATGTGCTCGCGATCACCGGCCCGCAGGACTATGCCAGCGTGATGAACGCCGTGCATTCGGCGTTGCCCCCGAAGCGTAATCCTCTGCTGGATATTATTCCGGATACCGGCGTAAAGCTGACTCCGAAGCACTACGCATACTTGAAAATTTCCGAAGGCTGCAATCACCGTTGCAGCTTCTGCATCATCCCATCGATGCGCGGCGATCTGGTATCGCGCCCGGTGGATGAAGTGCTGGTCGAGGCCGAGCGGCTGGTCAAGGGCGGCGTGAAGGAATTGCTGGTGATCTCGCAAGACACCAGCGCCTACGGTGTGGATATCAAATATGCCGAGCGCCAGTGGCGCGACAAGCATTACCGCACATGCATGACCGAGTTGTGCGAGGGTCTATCCGAACTGGGCGTATGGACGCGTTTGCATTACGTTTACCCGTATCCGCACGTCGATGAAGCGATGCCCTTGATGGCCGAAGGCAAGCTTCTGCCGTACCTGGATATCCCGTTTCAGCACGCCAGTCCGCGCATCCTCAAGCTGATGAAGCGCCCGGGCAATATCGACAAGACGCTCGAGCGCATTCGCAACTGGCGCAAGCAGGTACCCGATCTGACCATCCGCAGCACCTTCATCGTCGGGTTTCCTGGCGAGACCGACGCGGAGTTCGAGGAACTGCTCGACTTCCTGCGTGAGGCCGAGCTCGACCGCGTGGGTGCCTTTGCCTATTCGCCGGTGGATGGTGCCAAGGCGAACGAACTCCCCAACCCGGTCTCGGAGGAGTTGAAGGAAGATCGCCTGGAGCAATTCATGGCGGTACAGGCGGAAATTTCCGCAGCGAAGTTGCAGCGCAAGATCGGTCGCACCATCAAAGTGCTGGTCGATGAGGCGAACGCAAACGGTGCCGTGGCACGCTCGGCTGCCGATGCGCCGGAAATCGACGGAGTTGTGCATATTGCCGATGGCCAGAGCCTCAAGGCCGGGCAGTTCGTCGATGTCGTCGTGCATGACGCGGACGATCACGACCTGCACGCACGCCTGGCTGGTTGAGCGCTTGCGAGCGGCGGGATGCGCTATACGGCTCCGGCGCGCGAAGCGGTAGACAGGTCGGTATTCGCGGTGCCGCCGCTGGCCGACTGGCAGTCGTTTCTGCCGTGGTTGGCCGAGGCATCCTGGCCTTCGCTCGATGCGTTGAACGCTGCGTGGCCGGCTACGGTACACGAGCGCTTCGCCGCGCAGACACGTGAGCTACTCGCCGACGGCATGCATTATGAGCAACGCATTGCCGAGCACGGCACGATAGCCACTCGCGAAGCCAATTGGCACGATCTGTTCAATGCGCTGATCTGGTTGCGCTATCCGGCGATCAAGCGTGCGCTCAACGCCTTGCAGGTAGCTGAGATCGCCACGATGGGTAGCAAGGCGCGCTCGCGGCCGCAATATGCGGCGACGCATTTCGATGAGGCGGGGGTCATCGTCGCGGTGCGCGACCAAGCTTTGCAGGCCCTCTGGGATACGCATGACTGGCACGGCTTGTTCTGGCGTCACCGCGAGGCTTGGCGCGATGGCCGCCTCGAAGTCAGGGTGTTCGGGCATGCTCTGCTCGAACACGCCCTGACGCCGGGCAAGCTATTGGTCGGCAAGGCCATGTCGTTTGCCGTCGGCGGTGCTCAGGATATGAACGATGTCCTTGCGGCTTGCGCCGAGGGGATCGCCGAGGGGCGATTGTTGCGCGACCCGCTCCAATTGCGGCCGTTGCCGCTCTCGGGCATTCCCGGTTGGCTGCCCGCCAATGCTTTGGAAACGTTTCACCTGACCGCGGAATGCTACCAGCCCAAACGGCCCGGTCGCAGTTATCCGGAGCCCGAGCGCCTGGAGCATTGCCCTGAACCGGGCGATAGGGCTATATAGCCTTACCGGGGTGGGGCCATCGGCAAACGGGGATACATGGGCAAGGCGATCTCGTGGCTGCGTCGTTCGCAAGCGCGCGTCGCAGGATGGCTCGCGCTAGGCGCTTGCGTCTTGTTGGCGGTGCCTTTCAGTGTGGTGGCAACCGAGGCGCCGCCCGTACAGCCAAACGAACCGTCCATTCACTTCGGCATTCTGCCGATAGGCAGCGCCGCCGAATCGCGCAAGCAATGGCAGCCCTTGCTGGATGACTTGGCCGGTCGGCTCGGCACACCGGTTACTACGATTTCCGTCAGCAGTTATGCGGGACTGTCTTCGGCAATCGCCGATCAGCGTGTGGATATCGCCTTTCTGTCGGGTCGCCTGGCGATCGAGGCGGTGCTGCATCAGCATATGGGTGTGGTGGCGCAGTTCGTGCGCACCGATGGAGCCAAGGGCAATGTCGGTATGTTGGTGGTGCGCACCGATGGGCCGATTCGCGGTCTGGGCGACATGCTTGCCCAAGCCGGCCGCTGGCGCTACGCGCGTGGGGAGCCATTGTCCGTTACCGGCTATGTGGCGCCGGAGGCCGAAGTATTCGCACCGCGCGGGCTCAACTCCGATACTTTTTTTGCCAGCGTGCACGTTGGTAATCATCAGAACAACATGCTGGCCGTAGCCAATGGCGAGGCGGATATATCGACGTCCAACAACCCGGACCTCGATTTGTTCCGGCGTAACTTTCCACGCGAGGCTGCACAGTTGAAGGTGATCTGGCGCTCGACCTCGATCCCTTGCGGAGTGCTGGTAGTAAGGCGGGATATGGCTGAGCCGTTGCGTTCGCGCCTGGTGGCTTTTATGCGTGGTTACGGAAAGGGGAGCGATGCGACGGCGGCCGAAGAACGCGTCAAGTTGGCCCAAGTACCCGACCTGGCCGGTTTCAACGCTGCCGACGGCCGCGTGTTGAAGCCGTTCGTCGATATGGAATACACCTTGTTGCGCCAGCAGGCGAAGAACGGACGCTGGGTCAGCGAAGAAGCGCGCGAGGCACGGCTACGTCAGGTCGAGACGCAATATCGCCAGACGCTGGCGGGCCTGCGTCCGTAGGGAACTTCAGAAAAAGCCCTCCCGATTGTCATTCCAGCTTATATTTCTAGCCATTGTTGCCGGTACTTCGCGCATACGGCCGCGGCAGGATCGGATGTCCACGCGCTTCGGCGACTGCTTGCGTCAACTCGGCGCCGAGCAGCAGGATCAGCCCGGAGTAATACACCCACACCAGCAACACGACGATACTGCCGGCCGGCCCGTACGGTCCGCCGACATTGGATTTGGATAAATAAATGCCGATGGCGAACTTGCCGATCGCGAACAGCACGGCGGTCAACGCCGCACCGAACAGTGCGTCTCGCCAAGCGATAATCGCATCCGGCAACACCTTGAAGATCGCTGCGAAGACGAAGCTGAAAATCGACAGTGAAATCAGCGTCTCTACGCCTTGCCAGACAATGGTTCCGCTGCGCACGAAGGCGGCGATCATTGCGCTTGCGCTGAAAGAGATGACTAACAGGAATGCCAGCGACAGTAGCAGTCCGACCGCATGCAATCGCGAGCGCAGCCAGCCCAGGACGGCTTGACCCGGATGCGGCCGCAGGTTCCACACGCGATTGATGGCGCCCTGCAATTGAGCGAACACCGCCGAGGCACCCACAAGCGTGACAGCAAGGCCGATGAGTCCGGCCCAACTGCCTACGCCGGGCTTTTGCTTGGCATGGTCGATGACCAGTTTGACCGCATCGGCTGCGCGCGGTCCGACCATGCCGTTCAAGTTGTCGATGAGTGCCGTTTGCCACTCCGGGCGCAGCGAGGCGACGATCCAGAGCAGCAGCACCAATAGCGGCGCGAAGGAAAGAGCGGAATAAAAGGCCAGGGCGGCGGCACGCGTCATCAGTTCGTCATCGCTGAACCCCGCTGCGGTGCGGCGCACAACGTTCAAGCCCGTCGACCAGACTGTGGGCATGGCAAGGTTCCCGGAAGTTTCGACTCACAAAAATTAAACTCTACCAGGACACGATGCTTGCGCCGCCGCCATTGCAGCGTGAAATCCGCATGAGGGCCGGTTGCTGTTCAAACTTTCGGTGCTAGGTTACCGTGGCGTGCCTGGCGGAGCGCTTTTCCGCCAACAATTCCATTGGGAGATACCTGAAATGAAGTTCCTTGCCCTCGGAGCGCGACCGCTCCGCCGCGGTCTTTCCGCATGGTTGCTGGCGGTTGCCATGCTGATTTCCTTCGGGGCGTTTGCGCAGCAGGGCCCGTCGTTGCCGGAGGCCGATCAGCAGGCGATCAAGAATTACAACCTGAATGACGATGTGTTCAATCGTCTGATCGCCGCGACCAAGGAAGCGCGCGCGCAAGGCATCCATCCGCAGTCGCCGCCCAATGCCGCGCAAGTGCATAACCTCGACGATCTGACTCAGCAGGCGCTGAAAGCGGACAATCGCATCGAGCCCCTGATCAAGAAGCACGGTTTCACGCCACGCGATTTCATGCTGGCGAACCTCGCGCTGATGAACGCGGCGATTGCCTCGCAGGCCAAATCCGATCCGGAAACGGCCAAATATGTCGATCAGTCGAAGATCAATCAGGCGAATGTGGCGTTCTACGAATCGCACCAGGCGCAGCTGCAGGCGCTGATGGCGCCGCCCCAGGATGGCGGTCCGGCACCTCAGGGCAAGTAAGGTTCGAGGTCGGCGTCTGTGAGGTCGCTCGTGCGTGGCAGCGAGCGGCCTCAGTCGCCACTTCGATACTCGATTCCTACCACGACGAAACGTGTCCGCCCGCCTGGCAGTTCCGCTTCGAATTCGTCGTCCAGTTTCTTTTTCATCACTGCGCGTGCCATCGGCGAATCGACGCTGATCCAACCGAGCTTGGCATCGGTCTCATCGGGACCGACGATGCGATAACGTAATGTGTCGCCGCTAGTGGCATTTTCCAGTTCGATCGTTGCGCCAAAAAATACGGTTTCGCGATCGGCCGGAGTGCCTTCGGCGACTTTCAGGATCGGAATGCGCTTGCTTAAGTAGCGCACGCGACGATCGATTTCACCGAGTTGCTTCTTTCGATAAGTGTATTCGGCGTTTTCCGAACGGTCGCCCTCGGCTGCCGCGGCGGCCAGTGCCTTGACTACTTCGGGGCGCAACGTGTGCCACAGATGATCGAGTTCGGCCTTGAGCTTCTCGAAGCCTTCGCGCGTGATAATCGCGGTGGAACTGGGGGAGGGTGGGCGCCAGCGGCTCATAGGACGGGCAATGGGTTCGTCAAAGGGGGCGCATGCTATCGGGGCCGCGATACAAGCGGTAGGCCGCCAGCATCAGCCAGCCGGCGATCAGCACGATCAACAGCTTCTGGCTGGCGCCGCGCGGCAACTCGCGCCAGAACGCCTGGACCCACATCAGCAGGAAGCAGACGGCAGCGTAACTGAAAGCCGGTTTGAACCAGCGTCGCCAGTTTGGATCGCCGCGCAGCCGCCACGCTTGCAGCATCATCGCGACCGTAGTGCTCAGGAATGCCGTCTGCGCCGCTATACCATGGACATAGCCTTGCAGCGTCGGTGGCCGGCCCATGACGTCGGTGTGCGCCATCGCAGTGACGGTTAAGGCTGCGCCGCCTGCGACAAAAAGCAAAGCAGGCGCTGCACTCCGCGCTGGAGCCGAGAGTGCGACATAACCTCCCACGGCCAGCAGGATCAAGGCGACCGACATCGCCACATAGCCCGCTTGCACCATTTCGCCGTAGGGTCCGATCAGATAGAAGCTGTTGGGCACCCGTGCCCAGTTCAGATCGGAGCGCAGAAACTGCGCGAACAATGACGTGAGCACGAATGCGGCGATGCCCGTCATGGCGATCGTTCCGAGGTGCGGTGTCTTGCTTCCTTGCATCGTGTTTCCTGGTTCGTTCATGGGTGACTGCGATCGAGCGCAGTTTAGCGCTTGCCGCCGAAGATACTTCCCAATACGCCACGCACGATCTGCTGACCGATACGCGTACCGACGGTGCGGCTCGCGGATTTAGCCATCGCCTCGAGCATGCCCTGGCGGCGACCGTTGCCGAGCAGGGCGTCGCGAATGACGCCACCCCAGGCCGAATTGTCCGTCGCGGCACCGGCCGGCGCTTTCTTTACCGCGGATTGAGCTTCTTCGGCTTTTTCGCCCGCGCGTTTGGCTAGCATTTCCGCAGCCGATTCCCGGTTGACCGGGGTGTCGTACTTGGTACCCACTGGCGAGCGCTGTCGCACCGCACTGCGCTCGGCGTCGGTGATTGCGCCGATGCGCGAGGTGGGCGACGTCACCAGCACTTGTTCGACCGGCGTGGGAATGCCGCTTTCGCGCAGTGTCGAGGCCAGCGCTTCGCCCACCGCGAGCTGTGCGATGGCCTTGACCACGTCGATCTTCGGATTGGCGACGAACGTATCGGCCGCTGCCTTGACCGCTTTCTGGTCGCGTGGAGTGAAGGCGCGCAGCGCATGCTGCACACGATTGCCCAACTGGCCAAGGATATTGCCGGGCACGTCATCGGGATTCTGGGAGCAGAAATACACGCCCACGCCCTTGGAGCGGATCAGGCGGACCACTTGCTCCACACGTTGCATGAGCGCCGGCGGAGCGTCATCGAATAGCAGATGCGCTTCGTCAAAAAAGAACACCATCTTGGGTTGGTCGAGATCGCCGACTTCGGGCAGTTGCTCGAACAATTCCGAAAGCAGCCATAACAGGAAAGTGGAGTAGAGCTTCGGTTTCAGGATCAATCGATCGGCGGCCAGCACATTGATCACACCGCGGCCGTTCATGTCCTGGCGCATCAGGTCGGCAAGTTCCAAGGCTGGCTCGCCGAAAAAACCGTCGGCACCGTCCTGCTCCAGCTTCAGCAGGGCGCGCTGGATTGCTGCGATGCTCTGGGTACCGATCAGGCCGTAGTGACTGGAAATATCCTTGGCGTTCTCGGCGGCGAAGCCGAGCAAGGCACGCAGGTCGTCCAGGTCCAGCAGCAACCAGCCCTGATCGTCGGCTACCTTGAAGATCACTTCGAGCACGCCTTCTTGCGTGTCGTTCAGCTCAAGCACACGACCGAGTAGAGTCGGCCCCATCTCGCTGATCGTCGCGCGTACCGGGTGGCCGAGCTTGCCGTAGATGTCCCAGAAGATCACCGGATTGGCCTGGGGTTGCCAGTCGGTGAGGCCGAGCTTGTCCAGGCGTGCCTTGAGCTTGTCCCCAGCGGGGCCTGCGGCCATCGACAACCCTGCCAGATCGCCTTTGGCGTCGGCCAGGAAACAAGGGACGCCAAGACGGGAGAAGCCTTCTGCCAGCACCATCAGCGAAACCGATTTGCCGGTGCCGGTAGCGCCGGCAATCATGCCGTGCCGGTTGCCATAGTGAGCGTCGAGATTGACGCTGGCGTGGTCGTTACGGCCGATCAGGATGTCAGTCATGGCGGTGCGTCCGTTCTTTGGGCTGGCTGATTGTAGAGCGAGGGGCGAGTAGCGAGTAGCGAGGGCGCACAGGTGAACACGCGGCCAGCGCAGGTGCATGCCCTTGCTGTCGCTCCTTCGTTCACGTCCGCCTCGGCGTTGGGATGTGCGCCCTCGCTACTCGTCCCTCGTCCTTCGCTTTCGTTGAGTCCGGACGATGTGAAGGGTATGGTTGGCGCTTTGATCGCCTGGTGAAGCCATACATGCCGGTAGCTGTTTCCTCCCTTCTTTTCCGCACGCTGCCGCTTGCTGTCGCGGTGGCCGCATTGACCGCGTGCGCCGGTGCGGCCGCGCCGAAGCCCGCTCCCTCGCCGCAGCTCAATACGCTTTACGGTCAGCTCGATCAGGCCAGCAAAGGGTATGAAACCGCCTTGCAGCAGGCGCGCGCAGGCGATGCGCCGGCGTCGGAGCAAAGCCTGAACACCGCCCTGGACCAGATGAAGGATATTTCACTGCATTGCGGCAGCACGCCCGGTTGCGATCCGCAACGCGTCTTTTCCGTGTATGACCGCCTGCTGCGCCTGAAAGACGGCAGCTTCTTCGCTGGTGACGACAATGACGTGCTGGGCGAGCAGCAGCCCGAAGGCGGCGCCGATGGCAAGACAGGGGCGGCCAGCTTGCCCGAGGCCCAGCGCAGCGTTACGTTGCTGCGTGGCCAGAAGCTGTCCGAACTGATCGCCATGAACGGCCCGGTGAAAGCCGCGCTGGAAATGTGGCTGACCCAGTGGCGGCCGAATTTGATGGATGCCTACGTCAACTATCAATTCATGCGCTATCGCATGTGGCCCGAATACCAGAAGGCCGATCTGCCCGAGGCCTTGCTGTTCGGCATCATGGCCAAGGAGTCCGGCGGCAAGGTCCACGCAGTATCGCGCTCCGGTGCGGCGGGCCCGTTGCAGTTCATGTATGCCACCGGCATGCGCTTCGGCCTGAGCAACGACGACGGCTTCGACACCCGGTTCGATCCGGCGGCGTCTGCGCGCGCCAATGCCGAGTACATGGACGAACAGCTGAAGATCTTCAACAATAATCTGGAAATGACGTTGGCCGCCTACAACGGCGGCGAAGGGCGCATGCGCCGCATGGTCGGGGACGATCCTTCGGTGAGCTTCTACGATCCGAAGATCTACAATCAGTTGTCGCAAGAGACCCGTGAATACGTTCCGGCCGTCCTGGCAGCAGCATGGCTGTTCCTGCATCCGGAAAGCTACAACCTGCGTTTCCCCAAGGTGGACGGTGCGCCAGGCAACATTGTGCTGAAGCGCTCGGCATCGCTGACCGAGCTGACCGTTTGCCTCGGTTCGGCAGGCGGCATGAACGACGGTTGGTTCCGTACCTTGCGTAACCTGAATCCGCGTCTGGATCCCCAGGCGGCACAGCCGGCAGGCGTGCGCCTGGAGGTACCCAAGCCGCTGGAGAAGGCTTATGCGGCACGCTGCGTCGATGGCCCGTGGCCGATCCTGGCCAACGATCTGCATACCGCGATCGTGCCGGTCGTGACACCCTCCATGGCAGCCGCGGCTACGCCGCGTAGCGCGCCGTCGCCGACGCGTACGCGCAGCTACACCGTTCGCCGTGGCGATACCCTCGTGAGCATCGCGCGCAAGGTCGATTGCGCTGACGTGGAAGATATCGCCCGTAGTAATGGCCTGAAGCATCACCATTTGAAGGTGGGGCAGACGCTGAAGTTGCCGGTTTGTCGGTAGGCGGCGAGGGCAGCGCTGCATGCCTGTGAGGCCGTGCCTTCGGTGCGGTGAGAAGTGAGAGGAAAAAGCAAAGCCCGCGCATTGGCGGGCTCCGGCTCTTTTCTCCTAACCCCTTACAGGCCGCGCAGCCGCCGACCTCACAGCGAGCGCAGCAAGCGACCTTGACACGCTAAGCTACCGCTGTCGACGTCATCCATTCCTCGGTCGCATCCGACCTGCTATGGGCCTCCTTCAATTCCCGCAGCACGCGGACCAGCTGGCGATGTTGGGCCTGCAGGTTGGGGTGGGGCGAATCCTTGGTCTCGTGGTAGGCCACGGCTAGCCATAAGGCCACACCGCGCATGGAGACCTCGGCATTGTCCGAGCGGGCACGCGCATAGCCGATGTCGGTGCCCTGGCCCCAGGGCAGGTAGCGCTCTTCCGGCGATGTGCCATAGAGGTGCGGGAAATCCGATCGCGATGCCTGGCCGATTTCGCGTAATGCCATGGTGCCCAGCCGGCCGCGGCTGCGTGCAGGGATTGCACGTACACAACGTTCGATGTCGCGGAATTGCCGGGCAAGCTGCCGCGCGCGATTCATCGCGATGAAGCGGGTAACGATACGCATGAAGTGTCCTCGCAGTGACCTGTGCGTGAGACCCTCGATGCCCTGTGTCCCCCGGGGTCTTCGCCAGGGAGATTAACGGGCTTGGCGGAGCCGGTGCGCCAAAAAGGTCACAAAACGACGAAAAATGTCACTTTTTTGTGAGGATGCCCGGCTCAGCCGGCAAGCGCGCCCAGACGCTGGCCGACGCGCAGCTGTTGCTGCGGCTGCCATGCATCCAGCTTTGCCACATCCTTCGGGAAGAGCACGATCACGGTAGAGCCCATATTGAAGCGCGCCATCTCGGCGAAGCGCTCGAGCACAACGTGTTGGTCGGCAAAGGATTTACGGCGAATGCCGGGGGCATAGGGCGGAATCACCAGGCCGTCCCAGACCGTGGCCACGCTGGACACCAGAATGGCGCCGACCATCACTACGACGAACGGCCCGTGCTCCCCTTCGAAATGGCAGACCAGGCGTTCATTGCGGGCGAACAGGCGCGGGATCGCCTCGACCGCGAATGGCGCCACACTGAAGATGCGCCCGGGCACATGCACGGTTTCCATCAGCCGCCCGGCTAAAGGCATATGGACCCGATGATAGTCGCGAGGGGAGAGATAGATCGTGGCGAAGCTACCGTTGCGGTAGGGCTCTGCCGACGCCGTATTGCCGAGCAGTTCGGCCGCGGTATAGCTCTGGCCTTTGGCCTGGAAAATCCGTCCTTCGACAATGGCGCCAGCCTGGCTGATCCGTCCGTCTGCCGGTGACAGCACGCTGCGCGCGTCGCTATCGGCCTGACGTGCATCGGGACGCAGCTTGCGGGTGAAGAAGGCATTGAAATGCTGGTATGCCAGGGCATCGGGCTGCGCGGCCTCGGTCATGTCGACGTCGTAGCTGCGCACGATCTTGGCGATCAGGAAATTCTTCCAGGGCGCGAAGGTCCATCGGGTGGCCCAGTAGACGATCCGCGAGAGGAATCGGTGCGGAAGGATGTATTGCAGGAGAACGTTGAAGGTCATCGCGGGAGTATGGGGGATTGCGTGCTGGCGGGCGAGAGGGATGAGCGTTTCAGGAGCTTGCCTGCGCCCTGAAATCCCCGGTCTCTCCCCAGGCCGCTATACTTTGCGGCCCTATTTCATGTCCCCACGCCCGTGACCGCCGAACTCGCCTCCATCATCGATTTCATCCGCTACGGCGCCAGCCGCTTTTCTGCGGCCGGGCTGACCTTCGGTCACAGCCACGACAACCCGATCGACGAGGCCACTCATCTGGTGCTGGCCAGCCTGCATTTGCCGCCGGATATTCCCCCGGCGTATGGCGCGGGCAAGCTCACGGGTGAGGAGCGCGAGCGTGTGCTGGCGCTGATCGAGCGCCGTGTTACCGAGCGCCTGCCGGTGGCGTACCTGGTCGGGGAAACCTGGTTCGCGGGGATGAAGTTCAAAAGCGATCGCCGCGCCTTGGTGCCACGATCGCCGATCGCCGAATTGATCGAGTCCGGCTTCCAGCCCTGGCTGGACCACCGTCCGGTCGAGCGCGCGCTGGATCTATGCACCGGTTCAGGGTGCATTGGCATCGCGATGGCCGAATACAACCCGAGCTGGCAGGTCGATATCGTCGATATCAGCGACGATGCCCTGTCGTTGGCACGGGAGAATATTGCCTTCCAGCACGTGGAAGATCGTGTCGAGGCGGTCAAGTCGGACCTGTTCGACGGGCTGGCCGGGCGCCGCTATGACCTGATCGTCTCCAATCCGCCCTATGTCACCGAAGACGAGTATGCCGCGCTGCCAGGCGAATACGGCCACGAACCCAAGTTGGGCCTGACCTCGGGTCAGGATGGCCTGGATATCTGCGTACGTATGCTCGACCAGGCGGCCGATTACCTTACCGAGGACGGCCTGCTGATCGTTGAAGTGGGCGAGAGCGAGCACGCGCTGGCCGCGTTACTGCCGCAGGTGCCCTTCGTGTGGATCGAGTTCAAGGTCGGTGCCATGGGGGTTTTCGCACTGGAGCGTCGCGATCTGATCGCGCATGCCGATGCGATTCGCGCCGCCGCACGCGCCAGGGCGGGCTGACTCTTGCTTCTGGCGACACCGCGGCTGCATATCGACGACCTGCGTGCCGACGACGCGGCGGCCTTCTTTGCCTATCGCGCCGCGCCGGAGGTTGTCCGCTACCAAGGGTGGTTTCCCGCCACGCTCGATGCGGCCAAGGTCTTCATCCAAGAGCAGGCGCCATGGGCGGCCGACGCATCCGGTTGGCGCCAGCGGGCCATCCGGCTGAGCGAGGATGGACGCCTGATCGGCGATATCGGCGTATGCCTGCCAGTCGACCCTCTGGCTGCCGCGGAATTCGGCATCAGCCTCGATCCGGCCTGGCAAGGGCGCGGGTTGGCGCTGGAAGCGATGCGCGCTGTGTTTGGATGGCTATTTGGGGACTGCGGCGTGCGTCGGGTGGTTGCCTCGGTCGATCCGCGCAATGCCGGCAGCCTGGCTTTGCTGGCACGCCTGGGTATGCGCCAGGAGGCCCATTTTCGCGAGGCCTACCTGCTGCGCGGTGAATGGGTGGATGACGTGATCTTTGCCATGCTGGCGCGCGAATGGGCGGAAGCGGCCGATTCGCGCTAAGCTCGACAAGGTTTTCCCGCGCAAGTCTTTTGCCCCGTGTCCAGCAACTCCTTCGGCAAGCTCTTTACCGTCACAACATTCGGCGAAAGCCACGGTCCGGCCATTGGCTGCGTGATCGACGGCTGCCCACCCGGCTTGCCGCTGTCGGCCGAGATCTTCCGTGCCGATCTCGATCGCCGTGCCACCGGTCGTAGTCGCCATACTTCGCAGCGCCGCGAGGCCGACGACATCGAGATTCTTTCCGGCGTCTACGAGGGCCTGACCACCGGAACGCCAATCGGCTTGCTGATCCGCAATACCGATCAGCGCAGCAAGGACTATGGCGACATCGCGCAGACCTTCCGTCCCGGGCATGCCGACTACACCTATTGGCACAAGTACGGGATTCGCGACCCGCGCGGTGGCGGCCGCTCCTCGGCGCGAGAGACCACCATGCGAGTGGCCGCGGGCGTAGTCGCCAAAGCGTGGCTGGCCCGGCAGGGCATTCGGGTGCGCGGTTACCTGGCGCAGTTGGGCGAAGTAATGCCTCGTACATTCGATTGGGACGAGGTGGAGCGCAACCCGTTCTTCTGGCCCGATGCCGCCCAGGTACCCGAGCTGGAGAAATACATGGACGCGCTGCGCAAGTCCGGCGATTCGGTCGGTGCGCGCGTCAACGTAGTGGCCGAGGGCGTACCGCCCGGTTGGGGCGAGCCGATCTACGGCAAGCTGGACGGCGACCTGGCAGCCGCGCTGATGTCGATCAATGCGGTCAAGGGCGTAGAGATCGGCGATGGTTTCGCCGCGGTCGCCCAGCACGGCAGTGAGCATCGCGACGAAATGACCCCCGCGGGTTTCGCCAGCAACCATGCCGGCGGCATCCTCGGTGGCATCAGTACCGGCCAGGCGATATGCGCCTCGGCGGCATTCAAGCCAACCTCCAGCATCCTGGTGCCCGGGCGCAGCATCAACCTGGCTGGCGAGCCGGTCGAGGTGGTTACCAAAGGGCGCCATGACCCCTGTGTCGGGATCCGCGCTACACCCATCGTCGAGGCGATGGCGGCCCTTGTGCTGATCGACCACGCCTTGCGGCACCGCGCGCAATGCGACGACGTGAGGCCGGTGTCGCCGCGGTTGGCCTGAGCAGAGTCATCGAGCAAACCATGAGCAAGAAGAAGGTCTGGGTCTCGCGTCCGTTATTTCCCGATGTACTGGCGCATCTGGCCGATCATGTCGAGGTGGCGGCCGAGACGGTGGAAGGCACCCGTAGTGCCGATCAAATGCGGGCGAAACTGGCCGATGTCGATGGTGCCATCGTAGGCCTGTCCGAGCGTGTGGATGCCGGCGTGCTGGCAGGCAACACCCGGCTGAAAGTCGTCGCGAACCTCGGCGTCGGGTTCAATAATTTCGACCTGCCGGCCATGACCGCCGCAGGCGTGCTGGCCACCAATACGCCCGATGTACTCAACGAAAGCGTGGCCGACTATGCCTGGGCGCTGATGCTGGCGGCTGCACGCCGTGTCAGCGCGGCCGAGCGTTGGCTGCGCGCGGGGCACTGGACCAGCACGATGCGCTTCGACGACTGGCTCGGTGTGGACCTCCACGGCAAGACCTTGGGCATTCTGGGCATGGGCCGGATCGGTCAGGCCATCGCCCGGCGCGCTTGCGGTTTCGATATGCACGTGCTTTATCACAACCGCTCGCGACTGCCCGACCCGGTCGAGCGCGAATGCCGCGCCCAATGGGTCGAGAAGCACGAGCTCCTGCGTCGCGTCGATCATCTGGTTCTGGTGTTGCCGTTTACCGCCGCCAACCGCCATGCGATCGGTGCGCCGGAGCTGGCACTGATGAAGCCGAGCGCGGTGCTGGTCAACGTAGCGCGTGGAGGCATCGTCGACGACGCGGCGCTGGCCCGGGCATTGCGCGACAAGACATTGGCCGCGGCGGCGTTGGACGTGTTCGAAGGCGAGCCTGCCGTCCATCCGGACCTGCTTGCCTTGGACAATGCCGTGCTCAGCCCGCATATTGCCAGCGCCAGCGAAGATACTCGGCGAGCGATGGCGCGGCTGGCGGCGGACAATGTGCTGGCTGCGCTGGGCTTGGGCAAATTGGCGGGGCAACCGCCGACACCACTCAACCCCGAGGTGATGTCCCGCTGGTCCGGAGCGGCATCGGTCGACAATAAAGCGTGACGACATTCACGCGCAGGCGTGCTGTCTGTTGTTTTACCCGCCATCCAGGCTAGATTTCCGCTGTTGCGGACGTCGAAGCCGTGATGGCGGCTTTCCACACCCTCAACCGATAACGGAACATGAGCAAGAAGAGCAGCTACAAGGTGGCGATGGTCGGCGCGACAGGCGCCGTAGGCGAAGCGTTGCTGGCGATCCTGGCCGAGCGCGATTTCCCGATCAGCGAACTGGTTCCGTTGGCGAGCGAGCGCTCGGCCGGCGAGCGCATCACCTTTGGCGGCAAATCGATTGTGGTGAAAAACCTCGCCGACTACGATTTCGATGGCGTGGACATCGCTTTCTTCTCCGCGGGCGGCTCCGTCAGCCGGGTGCATGCGCCACGCGCGGCCGAGGCTGGTGCGGTGGTGATCGATAACACCTCCGAATTCCGCTATCAGGACGATATCCCACTGGTGGTGAGCGAGGTCAATCCTCATGCCATCGCGCAGTACACCACGCGCGGCATCATCGCGAACCCCAACTGTTCGACCATGCAGATGCTGGTCGCCTTGGCACCGATCCACCGCAGCGTCGGCATCGAACGTATCAACGTGGCAACCTATCAATCCGTTTCCGGCGCCGGTCGCTCGGGTATGGAGGAACTGGGCAGGCAGACCGCGGCCCTGCTGGCCTTCCAGGACGTGGAAACCAACAAGTTTCCCAAGCAGATCGCCTTCAATGTGATCCCGCATATCGACGACTTCCAGGAAAACGGCTACACCAAGGAAGAGATGAAGATGGTGTGGGAAACGCGCAAGATTCTGGAAGACGATTCGATCCAGGTGAACCCGACCGCCGTGCGGGTGCCGGTGTTCTACGGACATGCCGAAGCCGTGCATATCGAAACCCGGGACAAGATCACCGCCGAACAGGCGCGCGCGCTGCTGGAGCATGCCGACGGCGTGGTCGTACGCGACGAGCGCAAGCCGGGCGGTTATCCGACGCCGGTAGGCGATGCGGCTGGGCAGGACCCGGTCTTTGTGGGTCGTATCCGTGAGGATATTTCCCACGACAACGGCCTGAATATGTGGATCGTTGCCGACAACATCCGTAAGGGCGCGGCGCTCAATGCCGTGCAGATCGCCGAACTCTTGATCGAGGATTACCTGTAATGAACCGCCGCGCCGTTGCTGCTCTGTTCGCCTGCAGCCTGATCGCCGCCTTGGCGGTAGCGGGCGAGCCGCCGACCGAGCAAGCCGCGGCGCGCAAGGCCGCGGTCGACCGAAAGGTCGATCAGCAGGATGCCCAGGTTCATAAGCTGCAGCAGGATGTGGCCGCCGAGGAGGCCAAGAGCCGCGCCGCCCAGCAGCGCGGCCAGCAGCAGGACCAGACGATCGAGGATTTGCGTCGGCAGCTAAAGGCAGCCCAGGCGAGCCAAAGCGGGGGCTCACATTGAGGGCAAGCAAGAACTTTACGCAGCAATGTGTTGTAAATATTGACCAAAGCTATTGTTGATTGATCTGTATCTAACTAAAGTGGCGCCACGTTCGTCATGCCGCCAGCCTGCGAGGCTGGCTATAAAAGGTCACGGGGCCGTTCGGGGGAACCAAGCGATGAATCGTTCGTTGAAGCTGTCGGTATGGCTGGCGCTTGCTTTGGGCAGCAGCCAGGCCGCAGCGCTGGAACTGGGACAGATCCAGATCAAATCCGCCCTCGGCCAGCCCCTGGTAGCGGAAATCCCGATCAAGCCGGACCATCCCGGCGAACTCGATCGCCTGACCGCACGGCTGGCTTCGGCCGAGGACTTCTCGCGCGCAGGCGTGGCTGCGCCGACGGTGTTGCTGCAATTTGCGGTCATCGATGCCAGCGGCGGCCAGAAAATCGTTCGCGTCACCAGCAGCGCGCCAGTGAACGATCCGTATCTCGATCTGTTGGTGGAATTGAACACCGGCAGTAGCAAGAGTGTGCGCGAGTTTGCCGTACTGCTCGATCCGCCCGCCGGCGCAGCCGTTGCACAGCCGGCGGCTGCACCGGCCGCACCGCGCGCGCATCATGCGCCGGCACCGGCCGCCGCACCTGCCGCACCTGCTGCACCTGCTGCCGCGCCGGCGCCAGCCAGGCGTGCCCCTCCCAGCCCAAGCGCCAGCCCGGCAGCGGCCGCAAACGGACAGATTACGGTTCAGCGCGGGCAGACGCTGTCCGGCATCGCCAAGCAATCGTTGCCGGCCGGTGTGGACATCAACCAGATGCTACTGGCCTACAAGCAGGCCAATCCAGACGCTTTCTATCGCGACAACGTCAACGCGCTCAAAACCGGCGCCGTGCTGCGTGTGCCCGGCAAAGACGAGGCAGAAGCGGTCGCCGCCGCAGCGGCTTTGGCCGAAGTGCGGCGTCAAAATAGCGACTGGCGCGCAGGCGCCGCGCGGACGCCGACCAATGTGGCCGATGCGGGCACGCGTGCCGATGCTTCCAGCTCGCCGGCCAAGAATGGCGGCGGCGATCGCCTTGCACTGGTTCCTGCCAAGGACGGGGGGCAGGGAGGCGCCAAGGGCAACAAGGCGGAAGTCGCCGCGATGCATCAGGACCTGCAGCGCAGCCAGGAGCAGCTTGCTTCCTTGCAGCAGCAGGGCAATGACCTGAAGTCGCGCCTGAAAGACCTGGAAGACATCAACAGCAAGAACGAGCGTCTGCTCGCACTGAAAGACAACGAAATCGCCGAGCTGCAACATAAGCTCGCCGATGCCCGCAAGGCGGCTGGCATGCCTGCCGCGCAGGCACCCGCGCCCGCCAAGGCGCCTGTCGACGAAAGCAAGACCGTGGTCACTGCGACCCCGTCGCAGCCGGCCAAGCCGGCGACGGCGGTACCGGCCCCCGCGGCCGCCGCCAGCACGCACCTTGCCGCGACGACGCCTGCCGGTAATGCCTCGTCCGCTGCGGCAAGCGCGCGGCCGGTCGCCAGCCAGCCGACAGCACCATCCCAACCGGTCGTCAAGCCCAAGCCGCGCGTGGTCGCGCCGCCGCCGGCGGAAGAAACTCCCTGGTTCATGCAGCCGATCGCCTGGGCGGCCGGTGCCGGTGTCCTGGTACTGCTGGCATTGCTGGGGCTGCTTCGTCGTCGCAAGGCTGCGCCGGCGCCGCTCGCACCTGCAGCCTCGTCGCTTGCCGATCGCTTCGGCGCCGCGCCGCCGCTCGGGAGCGAGGATCTGGATCAGGAAGAACTGCTCGATCAACTGGCTGAGCATCCCGACGATATCGGCCTGCATCTGGAGCTGGTCAGCCTGTACTACAGCCGCCGCGACGTGGAGCATTTCGAAGCGGCCGCCGAAGCCATGCACGCGCATATTTCCGATCCGCAGCAGCCGGAATGGCAGGATGTCGTGCACATGGGCGAGGACTTGGTGCCGAACCATCCGCTGTTCGCCCCCCGTGGCGATAACGAGGGCCTGCGTGGCGACGAACGCGCTGCCTTGCATCATTTCGATCTCGACCAGTACGCAAGCGGCTCCTCGCCGGCTGCGGCACCGGTGCCGCCAGCCGCACAGAAGGTCAGCGAATATCATTTCGACTTCAACCTGACGCCGCATCCGATCGCCCCGCCGGTAGCTCACGAGCCGCACGAAGTGCCGCAGACGGAAACGGCACCGCAGGTCGAGACCGCGCACAGCAGCTGGGAATTTGCCGACGACGATGCCTTGCTCGACGAGTCGGAGCGTATGCACGACCATGATGAGTTCTCGCACAATCAGCACGTTCCGCAAGAACTGGGTACCTTCAGCGACGACCCGATCGATACCAAGCTTGACCTGGCCAGGGCGTATCTGGACATGGGCGATCCCGATGGCGCTCGCGCCATGCTGGAAGAAGTCCTGCATGAGGGCAGCCAGATGCAGAAGGATACGGCGCAGCGTTTGCTCGACGATCTGCATTGAGTTTTGCCTGGACCAAATAAAAACGCCGGCCTTGAGCCGGCGTTTTTATTTGCAGGAAGCGCATCGTAACCGCGGCGCTACGGTTTCTGGCCGTAAGGAAGGAGGGCGCTCGCCTCGTCCTGCCGATCTCGATAAAGATCGTCTGGCTCCTCGCGGGGCCCTCCCTTCCAGCTTCTCTCCGCAAGCACCCGGTTCCAAATCACGCTAACCTATTCGTTTTTCCGGTCAGTCTCCTTCATGCGCATCGCCCTGGGCGTCGAATACGACGGCACCGATTTCTCCGGCTGGCAACGCCTGAGCCACGGCGCGACCGTGCAAGGCGCGCTGGAGCGCGCGCTCGGGTTCGTGGCCGCGCATCCGGTCGACGTAACCTGCGCGGGCCGTACCGATGCGGGCGTGCACGGTCGCTGCCAGGTCGCGCATTTCGACACCGAGGTGCGGCGCGATCTTAGAGGTTGGGTGCTGGGCGCATGCTCCAACTTGCCCACTTCCGTAGCTGTGCTGTGGGCACAGGAAGTTCCGGACGATTTCCATGCACGGTTCTCAGCACGCAGCCGGCGCTATCGCTATCGTATTTTGAATCGTGCGGTACGCCCGGCATTGGATGCGCGCTACGTCACCTGGGAGCGCCACCCGTTGGATGCGGAGCGTATGCATCGGGCGGCGCAAGCTTTGCTCGGCGAGCACGATTTCAGTGCGTTTCGCGCGGTGTCGTGTCAGGCGGCGCACGCGCGGCGCGAGCTGATCGGCATTAGGCTTTATCGCGAGGACGAGCAGGTGATCATGGATATCGAGGCCAATGCATTCCTGCACCATATGGTGCGCAACATCGTCGGCTCGTTGCTGCCGATCGGCCGCGGCGAACAGCCAGAGACGTGGATGGCCGAACTGCTTGCCGGCCGCGATCGCGAAGTAGCCGGACCGACGGCCCCTTCGTCCGGGCTGACATTTCTTGGACCGCGCTACGAGGCGCATTGGGGCTTGCCGGCGGAGGTTAGCCTGTGAGAACCCGTATCAAGTGTTGCGGCATGACGCGCCCGGAAGATGCCTTGTTGGCCGCTCGGCTGGGCGCCGATGCGATCGGCGTGATCTTTACCGCGCGCAGCAAGCGTCGCGTTACGCTGGAACAGGCGCAGGCGATCGTCGACGTGTTGCCGCCCTTTGTTCAGGTCGTGGCCTTGTTCATGGACGATAGCGCTGCAGACGTGGCTTCGGTCAGCGAGGCTTTGCGGCCGAACTACCTGCAGTTCCACGGCAGTGAGCCGGAAGGCTGGTGTACGCAGTTCGGTCGCCCCTTCCTCAAGGGCATTGCGATGGGTCAGGGCAAGGCGGGGCTCACGCACCTCGGCGAATATCCGCGAGCAGCGGCCTTGCTGCTCGATGGCCATGGACTCGGTGAAGCTGGCGGCAGCGGCAAGCGCTTCGATTGGAGCACCATGCCGCGCCAGTTTCCTCAGCCATTGATTCTGGCCGGAGGCCTTACGCCAGAGAACGTCGGCGAGGCTATTCGTATTGCCCGACCGTGGGCAGTCGATGTTGCCAGCGGCGTCGAGTCAGCGCCGGGGGTCAAGGATGCGCAGAAGCTGGAACGTTTCATCCGTGCCGTACGCGATGCCGATGGCTGAGCGCGTTGCCGCGCGCTAGCATCAGGCGTTGCTCACCGCCGGACCGCTTATGCCCGCAACGATGGAAGAATTCCCCTTCGCTGGTCAGAGCGATGCACTCGATCGTATCGTCGCGCAGTCGCGTCCGCTCGTGATTCGCGGCCTGGTCGCCGAATGGCCGGTCGTCGCGGCGGCGCGGCAATCGGATAAGGCCTTCGCCACGATGCTCGCCGGTTTCGACAATGGGACGCCGGTCGATGCGCTGGTGATGCCAGCGGCTGAGGAAGGGGTAATCGGCTATGGAGCCGACGGTACGCAATTCAACTTCAGCCATCAACGTGCATCCGTATCGCAGGGGCTGAGCAAGCTCTTGCAACTGGACGAGCGCGGAGCGCCTGGCGTGGCGATGCAGAGCGCACCGATTGCCGCTTGCTTGCCAGGATTCCTCGAACAGCACACTGTGCCGTTCCTTGGACCGCGCATCGAACCGCGTATCTGGATCGGCAATCGGGTGACCACGCCCGCGCATTTCGACGAATACCACAACATCGCCTGCGTGGTTTGCGGCGTGCGACGATTCACGCTGTTTCCGCCCGAGCAAATCGGCAATCTGTATATCGGCCCGCTCGACTACGCACCTACGGGGGCCGCCATCAGCGTGGCGCGCCTGGATCGCCTGGACGATCCGCGTTACCCGCGTCTGCGCACCGCGCTCGAGCATGCTGTTGTCGCCGACCTTGAGCCGGGCGATGCCATCTACATCCCGCCGATGTGGTGGCATCACGTCGCTTCGTTGAACAAGCTCAACGCTTTGGTCAATTACTGGTGGAAGCAGAGCCACGGACAAGGCTTGGTACCGCAGACCCGCATCGGTGGCCTGCTGCACGCGATCCTGTTGTACCGGTCGTTGCCGGAGGCCGAGCGCGAAGCCTGGCGAGTGCTGTTCGATCATTACGTGTTCGGTGCGGACGATCCGGGTGCGCATATCCCGCCGGAACGACGCGGTTGGCTGGGCGAGCTGGATACCGAGCAATCGATTCGCCTGCTGGAAGCGATTCGTCGTTACCTCTGAGTTTTGAGCTCGCCTCGCAACCACGCGATCAGCGCGTCGCCGCGACGGTCGCTCGTGCGCGGTGGGAGTGCCAGGATCCAGCTTGCCGACGTCGGCACAAATCCCCAAGGTGCGACAAGTCGGCCGCTGGCGAGATCTTCGGCGACCAGCGGTTCCGGGGCGATAGCTACGCCCAGCCCGGCAATCGCCGCTTCCAGCAGGTAGTAAAGATGGGCGAAGTCCTGGCCGGCCTGGAGCGTTTTTGCGTCGAGCCCAACCGCGTGGGCCCAGGCGGGCCAGGCTTGTGGACGAGAGGCCGTTCCTAGCAGCGATTCGTCGAGCAAAGCGCTGCCGGGCCGGTCTTTGAGCCGTGCATAGCCGGCATAGCGTGGGCTGAGCACAGGCCCGATTCGCTCCGGTGCAAGTTCGTGTACACGCCAGGTAGGCGAAAAGGGTGGGCCAGCCAGCATCAGTGCCGCATCGAGCCCCTCCAGGTTCGCCGCGAAGGGCTCTTCCTGTGCCGATAGGTGCAGCGTCAGACCGGGCAGGGCATGGCCAAGGCGATCGAGACGCGGGATCACCCAGCGTGCCAGCAGGCTGCTGGGACAGCCGAGCACAAAGGGGGCGTCGGCGCGAACCTGGCGCAGGGCCGCCCAATCCCTTCGCAACGACTCGAACAGCGCGACGGCGCTATCGCGCAGGCGTTCGCCCGCGACGGTCAGTGCGATACCGCGCCCTTGGCGGGTCAGCAAAGGCTGACCCAAGGCGGCTTCGAGCGTCTGCAACTGCCGGCTGACAGCGCCATGGGTCACATGCAGCTCGGCGGCGGCGCGGCTGACGCTCTGCAAGCGTGCGGTCGCCTCGAAGGCACGCAGTGCATTCAGCGGTGGCAGGTTACGATCCATATGTGAGTTTTTCTAACAGGTCTGGGCTATCTTATCGCTTTTCATGGCCTTGCAAATCGCGATCTAATAGCGCGCCACCCGGCGGAAGGCTGGGAGTTTTTTGCACAGGATCAAAGCATGCCCCCGATCGACGATTTTCAACGCTGGCCTGACGAACATGGGCGTTTCGGTGATTTCGGCGGCCAGTACGTCGCCGAGACATTGATGGCGCCCCTGGCGGAGCTGACTGAGGCCTACCTGCGCTTGCGCGAAGATCCGGAGTTCCTCGCCGAGCTCGATCACGATCTGAAGCACTACGTTGGCAGGCCCAGCCCGATCTACCACGCTGAGCGCTTGTCCCGGCATGTCGGCGGCGCGCGCATCCTGCTCAAGCGCGAGGACCTTAACCACACCGGTGCGCACAAGATAAACAATACCGTCGGTCAGGCGCTGGTCGCCAAGCGGATGGGCAAGCCGCGCATCATCGCCGAGACCGGCGCGGGCCAGCATGGTGTGGCCAGTGCCACCGTGGCCGCACGGCTGGGCCTCAAGTGCGTTGTTTACATGGGCGCGGTGGATATCGAACGCCAGAAGATCAACGTCTACCGCATGAAGCTGCTCGGTGCCGACGTGGTGCCGGTGACCTCCGGTTCGAAGACGCTCAAGGATGCGCTCAACGAAGCGATGCGCGACTGGGTCACTAATGTGGCCGATACGTTCTACATTATCGGCACCGTTGCCGGCCCGCATCCGTATCCGTTGATGGTGCGCGACTTCAATGCGATCGTCGGCCGCGAGGCGCGTGCGCAGATGCTGGAGCAGTACGGTCGCCTGCCCGATGCGCTCACCGCCTGCGTTGGCGGCGGCTCGAATGCGATCGGGCTGTTTCACGCCTTTCTCAACGATCGCGATGTACGCATTGTCGGCGCGGAGGCAGCAGGCGAGGGCATTGCCACAGGTCATCACGCCGCTTCGCTGGCGGCCGGCCGGCCGGGCGTGCTGCACGGCAATCGCACCTATGTGCTTTGCGACGACGACGGCCAGATCATCGAAACCCACTCCGTATCGGCGGGCCTGGATTACCCCGGTGTCGGTCCCGAGCATGCCTTCCTCAAGGATGCCGGTCGCGCCGAGTATGTCGGCGTGACCGACGACGAGGCACTCGAGGCGTTTCATTTGCTGGCGCGCACCGAAGGCATCCTGGCGGCACTCGAATCGAGCCACGCGGTCGCACAAGCGATGAAGCTGGCGCGTGAGATGCGTCCGGACCAGATCGTCCTCTGCAACCTGTCCGGTCGTGGCGACAAGGACGTGCATACCATCGCCGCCCGTGAAGGAGTCCAGGTATGAGTCGCATCGACGACCGTTTCGCGGCCCTGCGGCAAGCCGGCCGCACCGGCATGATCCCGTTCGTGACTGCCGGCGATCCGGCTCCGGAGCACTCGGTGGCGCTGATGCATGCGCTCGTGGATGCCGGCGCCGACGTAATCGAACTAGGCGTGCCTTTTTCCGATCCGATGGCCGACGGCCCGGTGATCCAGCATGCCAGCGAGCGGGCCATCGCCAAGGGCGTCGGTCTGGCCGACGTGCTCGGTTGGGTACGTACGTTTCGCCAGCGCGACCAGGCCACGCCGGTTGTGCTGATGGGTTACCTCAACCCGATCGAGATCCACGGCTATGCGCGGTTTGCGGACGAAGCCCTGGCAGCTGGCGTCGACGGAGTGCTGGTAGTCGACTGTCCGCTGGAAGAGTCCGCCGTGCTCAAACCCTTGCGCGATGCGGGCTTGCAGCAGATTCTGCTGGCCGCGCCGACCACCGCACCCGAGCGTATGGCAAAGCTGTGCGGGTCGGCCGAGGGTTTCCTGTACTATGTGTCGTTTGCCGGCATTACCGGCGCGAGCCGTTTGAGTACCCGCGATATCGCTGCCCGCGTGGCGGATATCCGGAGCCGCGCCAGAACGCCGGTGGCGGTGGGCTTTGGCGTGCGCGATGCACAAAGCGCCAAGGACATTGCCGGTTTCGCCGATGCGGTGGTTATTGGCAGCGCGCTGGTCGATCGATTGAACGGCGCCGCCACGGCCGAGGAGATTGCCGCCCGCGTGCGGGATGTCCTGCACCCGATCCGCACGGCGCTCGATGCACGCTGAGACGGCTTCCGGGTCGTTTCGGCCCGGAACGTTTGAGGTGTGGCGATGAATTGGTTGCAAAAACTCATGACTCCGCGCGAACGCGCGCAGAACTCCGCCGGTGGCAAGGGCAAGGTTCCCGAAGGCGTATGGGAGAAGTGCGGCGGTTGCGGCGCGGTGCTGTACCGGCCGGAGCTGGAACGGAACCTGATGGTCTGTCCGAAGTGCGGCCATCACCACACCATCGAAGCCCGTGTGCGCTTGAACGCGCTCCTCGACGAAGGCAGCGCGCAGGAGCTATGGGCGAGCATGGAGCCTAATGACCCGCTCAAGTTCCGCGATTCGAAGAAGTACCGCGATCGCATCGTGGCCGCAC
>NZ_DATCRY010000092.1:0-41210 GCF_036568765.1 Dyella sp.
CCCTGGTCCTTGCCGTCGCGGGTGCCACCATCGCCAACGAAATGCTTGGCGGTGGCGATTACGTGCTTACTGTCCAGGAACTGCGGAGTCCCCGGCCGGCCTTCCAGTCCACCGATCACGGCGGCGGCGTATTGCGCTACCAGCGCTGGGTTCTGCGAATACCCTTCATAGGAACGACCCCAACGCACATCCTGCGGCACCGTGAGTGTCGGCGCGAATGTCCAGCCGATGCCGCTGGCACGCAGTTCTTGCGCGGTGACCTCTCCGATATCGTGGATCAGTTGTGGATCGCGTGTCGCGCCCAGTGCGGAGTTCTGCGGAAAAAGTGTGCTGCCGACGAGGTTGTTATGGCCGTGCACAGCGTCGATGCCAAACAGCACCGGGATCGCTACCCCTCCCTTCGAGGTATCCATCGAAGCGCGGTAAAACGCGTCGGACAATGCCTGCCATTGCGACGCCACAGGGTACGGCTGCCCGGCCGGCTTGGAGTTTCCGCCGGCGAGGATCGAGCCCAGGCGGTACTCGCGCACATCGTCCGGCGTTACGTCCTTGATGTCGGCCTGGATCATTTGCGCGACCTTGTCTGCCACCGACATTTTCGCGAGCAAAGCCTGGATCCGGGACTCGATCGCCGGATCGGTCGGCAGCGGCGAGTTGCCCTTCGGCCACTGCTCCGGGTGCACGACGGTCGCATCGCCAGCGATAGCGGGAACGATCGTCAGCAGCGCGCTGGCAAACAACGGGGCTATGGAAACGCTTCGCAGGAACCGACTCGACAGCTGCAGCAATGGCACGACAAAGCCCCTGATTGGCGCACCGGCGGCGCGCGTCTGGGCTGCATGGTGGCAGAAATGACAGCGCTGTCAATTTGCTTCGCAACATGGCGCCGACGCGTTCGGCCGAGCAAGGGATATCAGGGGGCGGCAGCCGTCGAGCCGCGGATCTGCAGGGAGAAAGGCACCTGCACCAGTTTGGCCGGACCGTGACCGCGCAACATGCTGAGCAGTTGCTCCGCTGCGAGCCTGCCCATCTCGCGACTGGGTTGCTGGATCGTGGTGAGCGCCGGCCACAGCTGTCGTGACAATGGAGTATCGTCGAAGCCGCAGACCGACAAGTCGTGCGGCACTTTCAGGCCGTACTCACCGGCTGCCCACATGACGCCGGTGGCCATGTCGTCGTTGGCAGCGAACACCGCTGTCGGTCGCTCGGCCAGCGAAAACAACTGCCGAGCCGCTTCCACGCCGGAGCCGAAAGTGAAAGCGCCCTGCACCACCAACGCCGGATCCTCCGGTATGCCAGCGGCAACCATTGCCTCACGATAGCCGGCCAGTCGCCAGCGGCTGGCACCATGATTGGCGATGCCAATGACGTGAGCGATCCGCCGGTGGCCCAGCTCCAGCAGGTGCTCCGTGATCGCTCGCGCAGCCCGCTGCTCGTCCATCATGACGCCGATGGTTTTGCCGTGCCGCAACGGCGACACGCTGGCATATGGCACGTTGCGCTCGCGCAGACGCTTGAGCAGCGGCGTATAGTCGGTGATCGGCGGCGTCAGCACGACGCCATCGGGGTGATGGTCGGAAATCAATGCATCCAAGCGACGAATGAAATCGCCGTCACGCATGCGCAGCGGGCGAACCATCATGCTATAGCGGTGCGCGTCGCAGGCTTCGAGTACGCCGTCCTGGATCTCGGCCAGATAGGTCGAGGCCGGGTTGTCGTTGTTGTCATACAGCATCGCCACCAGGAACGAGCGATTGCCCGCCAGGCTGCGCGCCGACGGGTGCGGGCGATAGTCCATCGCCTCCATGGCAGCGCGCACGCGCTCCCGCGTGGCGTCGGTCACGTTGGCCTCATCATTGAGTACGCGCGACACTGTCTTGGGCGATACGCCCGCTGCGCGCGCCACGTCTTCGAGGCGTACCCGCATGGATTCTCCACGGTCATCACACTATCGATTGACTATGCCGCTAGAGCCCTTCGCTTTACAAGGACGATCGGCTGTGCGGCATCTCCCTGCGCAGGCGCCGGCTGTCGCACTGCGATCCCTCCCTCATGCGAAGCCATCTCCTGCAACAGGAGCCGATGCTGCACTTGCAGCATGCGGGACGCGCCACACCATGACATAACTGTGGCTGGAGGAGCCCCATGACACTGAACGACCATAGCGCAGCCCTCATGCTGCGCTCGTACTAAGCATGCCGCCAGCGAACGAGGCCGCACGGCACGACATGACCTATAACCAGGCGCAGGCACCGATGACACAGAAATCCACACTGTCGTTCTGGCAGATCTGGAATATGTGCTTCGGCTTTCTTGGCCTCCATTTCGGCTTTGCACTGCAGAACGCAAACGTCAGCCGGATCTTCCAGACACTGGGCGCGGACGTAAACGACATCCCTGCCTTGTGGATCGCCGCCCCGCTGACAGGGCTGATCGTGCAACCGATCATCGGTCACTATTCGGACCGCACCTGGAACCGCCTGGGTCGGCGCCGGCCGTACTTTCTGGTTGGAGCGGTGCTCGCCTCGCTGGCGCTCCTGTGGATGCCGAACGCGCCGGCGTTGTGGGTGGCCGCAGGCCTGCTGTGGATCCTGGATGCATCGATCAACGTGGCGATGGAGCCATTCCGCGCCCTGGTCGGCGACCAACTGCCTACGCGGCAACGACCTGCCGGTTATGCGATGCAAAGCTTCTTCATCGGCGCCGGTGCCGTGGTCGCCTCGATGTTGCCGTGGATCCTGGCGCAGTTCGGCGTGACCAACGTGACGGCGAACGGAGGCATCCCCGATACCGTCAAGTACGCGTTCTACGGCGGCGGCGCGGTCTTGCTGGGCACGGTGTGCTGGACCATCGTGACGACGCGCGAGTACCCCCCTTTGCAGCTGCAATCGTTCGACGACAACGTGGCGGACCGGCCGGCGGTGGATGCATCAGGCGCGTGGCGACCGGGCCTGCTACTGCTGCTGACCGGTATCGCGATATGGTTCGCGATCAGGCACTTTGCATTGGAAAAAGAGGTTTACCTGCTCGCCGGCGGCCTGATCGTGTTCGGCCTGCTGCTCACCTGGCTGAGCCGCACCCGCAGCCATGGGATGTTGCGCGAAGTGATGGGCGATCTCTATGGCATGCCCATCTCGATGCGGCGCTTGGCCGGGGTGCAGCTGTTCTCCTGGTTCGCGATGTTCGCGATGTGGATCTATACCACCGCTGGAGTGACGCAGACGATTTACGCTACCGCCGATACCGGCTCATCCGCTTACAACGAGGGCGCCAACTGGGTCGGCGTGCTGTTCGCCGCGTACAACGGGTTTGGCGCGCTAGCCGCCATGGTTATCCCGCTCATGGTGCGCCGGTGGGGCCTGCGCATCAGCCATGTCATGAACTTGTGCCTCGGTGGAGCCGGCTTGCTGTCGTTCCTGTATATCCGCGATCCCCACTGGCTGCTCGCGTCGATGGTCGGTGTCGGCTTTGCCTGGGTTTCGATTTTGTCCCTGCCTTACGCACTGCTATCGGACACCCTGCCGACGGCCAAGATGGGCGTCTACATGGGTATCTTCAATTTTTTTATCGTGATCCCGCAGTTGCTTGCCGCCAGCGTACTCGGGTTGCTGTTGCGACTGCTCTTCCATAATCAGCCGATCTGGGCGCTGGGCCTCGGCGGCGCCAGCCTGCTTACGGCAGGTCTTTGCACCCTGCGCGTAGCCGAGCCGGTAGGCTGTACGCGATCGGGTGAGTGCAATTCTGCCGGCTTATGCCGCACTCGCGATTGATACTTTTGAGCATATTGCTAAGATTATTTAACATTAATAATCTCTACCCTCCTTCGTAAAGTAGCCCCGTCGCCAGATCGACCCGAGCGGACATGACACCGCCTTCGTGGCCAGATTCGTACGGCGCGCCACCTACCGACCTATCTTATGAAGGAAAACTCATGAACGCCCTCCTCCAGCTCGTCGCCAAATCCGGTCTTCTCAAGAAAGACTTCGACTACCACCTGCTTCGCGCCGCGATGGTCGTCATCTTTGCGTGGTTCGGATACGACAAGTGGTTTCAATCGGAGATCACGGCATTGGCGCCGCTGATCGAGCACGGACCGCTCATCTTCTGGACGATTCCGGTCTTGGGCATTCGCGGCACCGCCATCCTGCTCGGTACCGCCGAATGGACGTTTGGCACGCTGTTGCTGTTGGGTTTCTGGAACAAGAGATTGGGCGTGTTGGGTGCCATCGGCTCCATCGCCACCTTTATCTCTACGCTGACGATCCTTCCGTTCGTTCCCGAAGGCTGGGATGCGGGTGCCGGTGGATTTCCTGCGATGGCGATGAATGCGGCCTTCCTTTTGAAGGATCTTGTTCTGCTGGTGGTTTCGGTCTATTTGCTCAGGGAAGATACGATTCGCGCGTTGAACCTTCCACGCAAAGGTTGATGCGATTGAATGAGTTATACGCTGCATAAAGGGAGGCCGCCAGGCCTCCTTTTTTATTCTTGTTGCTGGATCCAGCCGCCGGTGTAGCAGCCTATTGAAATAACCCTGCGGAGCCTCTGGAAAAAAGCTTGCAGAGAGTCGGGAGCAGCGCGCTAGCACTAACTCTAGGCTATCGGCCCTTGGCGGGAGATGTAGGCAAGGCGTACGCCACGACGTAATCGCCCGATCGCGTCTTCAAGCCGCCGTGGCCTCCCGCCGCGATGACGACATATTGCCGTCCATCCGCTCCTTCGTAGCTCATTGGGGTGGCCTGCCCACCGGCCGGCAGACGCGTGCGCCATATCTCCTGGCCTGTGCGTTCGTCGAAAGCGCGCAAATAATCGTCCGCGGTCGCCCCCATGAAAATGAGGCCGCTACGGGTGATGATGTTGCCGCCGATATTGAAGATGCCCGTTGGCAAGGGCACATTGAAATGCAAGCCAAACGGACCCGTGTCCCGCGTGGTACCGACGTCGTGCTGCCAGACGATTTTTCGAGTAACCAGATCGACTGCTGCCAGCTGACCCCATGGCGGTGCTTTGCAGGGAACACCCAGCGGATTCAACCAGGGCGTCACCTTGGTGGCATAGGGAGTGCCGTATTGCGGATTCCATGCAAAATCCTTGGCATGCGGCGGATTGCCTTGTCCGTTCCACTTGGGAACATCGCCGCTGTCCTCCGGCTTCTCACGCGGAAATGATTGCGCGACAAAAGGAATGAAGCTGGTATTGACCACAAGCAAATGGCGAAGCGGATCGATCGAACCACCATGCCAATCGATGATCCCATCGAACGCTGGATAAACCAGGGTCTTTTGCGTAGTTATCGGTGTCAACGCCCCGTCATAGCGCATGCTGCGCAACTGGATACGGCACACCAGTTGATCCAGCATGGTGGCGCCCCACATATCGCGCTCCCGAATAGGCGGCGGCGCAAACGACGGCATGCCCGTCGAATACGGCTGGGTCGGCGCCACGTGATCCCCCGGCAAGCCGCCTTGCGGAGCCGGCTTTTCGGTTACGGCGGCCAAGGGATGTCCATCGCGCCGGTCCAGTAAAAATACTTCTCCACGCTTGGTGGTCTGGATCAGAGCCGGCACGGTTCGCCCCGCCCCATCCGGAAGATCCACGAGAGATGGGCCAATAGGCACATCCATGTCCCACAAGTCATGATGTGTGGTTTGAAAATGCCACCGCGGCTGTCCGGTTTCGATATCCAGAGCCACCGTGCTGCTCGAATACTTTTCGTCAAAGGACCGGCGATGCGCGCCGTAATAGTCGGGCACCGCATTGCCGGTAGGCAGATACACCAGACCCAGGCCGACATCCGCGGTGTAGACACCCCATGCGTTGGGTGTACCGCGCGTCAAGACGTCTCCTTGTTGAGGATGCGCCACCTCGCCCGGTGCACCCACGTCCCATGCCCATATCAAAGTCCCTGTGACGGGGTCGAAGGCACGCACGGCACCGGAAGGTTCATTTTCCGATTGCCCATCGTAGATCCAGCCACCCAGGATGATGCGATCCTTGACGACCAGCGGTGGCGAGCTGACAAAGTGAAAGCCCTTGCCGATCGGCCCCAGGTATTGGGTTAGCGACACGAAGCCATGATCGCCAAATCCTTCGCACGGCTTGCCCGTTTCGGCGTTCAAGGCAACCAGGCGTGCATCGGCGACGGGAGCGATGATACGCCTGGGACAATCGGTGCCCGGAGGTGCTTCGTAATACGACACGCCACGGCAGTTCACGTAGGCGTTCTCGCTGGTGTCCGCATGCGGGTCGAAGGTCCATCTGGCCTTGCCGGTCACCGGGTCCAGTGCAATGACATGGCTGTGCGGTGTGCACAGATAAAGGCCGTCGCCCACTTTGATGGGCGTGACCTCGAAGTTGAATTCATGATCGTTCTTTGTATCGTTGGGATAAGGCAAATCGCCCGTTCTATAGGTCCACGCTGGTGACAGCTGCGCCACATTGGCTGGCGTGATCTGGCTCAACGGGGTAAAGCGTTCGCCGCGTGGTGTCCGGCCGTAATACACCCAGTCGCCCGGTGCCGCAGCAGCATCGTCGCTGGTTGCCGCGGATGCCGTGGAATCTGGCATCGGCGTGGACAATGCTGTCGCTCCCGCGAGCATCGAACCGGTCGCAGCCATGGCAACAAGCAACAAGACAAAGGTAGCGTGCCTCACAGGGCTGCCCTTTTTCAGATCGCCCAGCTTCAAACGGACAGGCGGCATCCACAACCAGAGCAACATGAGCGTCGGCAGCAATACCCGCGGCTCCCAATACCAGATGCGAAAGCCGCTCTCGAAACCCGCCCAGATCACCGTACCCAGCCAAGTAGCGCCATATACCGCCAACGCCGCGCGCCGACGCTTCCAGAGCAAGCAGGCGGTCCATAAAGTGCCTGCACCTGCCAGCACGTAGTAAAACGAACCGCCCAAAATGACCAACCAGACTCCGCCAATAAACAGCCACGCGCCGATAAGGGCGTACAGAACGGTGGTGATAGTCGGACGCTGGGCCTTCAAGCGAGTCATCAGCACACCTCCGGGCAGACAACCCATGGTGACCATTGGCGATCATGGCAACGTGCAGCAAATCCGAACCAGGCCTTCACAACCGCGCGGTGGGGCAGACAATCCGAAGAACTTCAGGGCATGGGCAGCCCCGCATGGCGAAGTGCCTTTGTGTACTCGTGCGCATAATTACTGTCCCTGACGAGTCCGCTAACCGGCGAATGCCCGGTGCGGCAGGGACGGGAAATCGTTCGGGCTGGCCAGCGGAAAATGGCTGCCAAACACAGCCCGCAACCGTTGTGCCGAATGGTTGAGGTTCTCGATCGCGCACACGACACGTGCGCCATTGAAGGCCCACCTGTCTTCGATTGCCTACTCGTTGCAGACAGCCAGGCGCCGGGCGACCAGGGTCGAGCGGATAAAGCTGATTATCGACATGCTAGCGCATGGCGAGAAATTTCACTGACCCTCTGGCTCGATCAGCCGCCGTACTCCTTCGGAATGGACAGGCCGGGGCGCTCCCCCTGCCAGTAGATCGTCACCACCCACCAGCGGTGGCCGTCGAACAGCAACTGGAAGCTGTTGATGCCACGCTGGAACGGCTTGGCATTGACCTCATGGCGCGATTCGTAGGTGCTGAACACCTGGGCAATGTTGCCGAAACGATCCTCAGTGCGATGTGCCTCGCGCTCGAAGAAGCCATCCTTTTTCAGCAAAGGCTCGCCCAGTCGAATGTAATCCTCCACGCTCATCACATGTGCCGTGGTGAGGCCGTCCGACCCTGTGTGCGCGGAAATCAGGCGTGCGCCTGGCACGAACAGCGAACGCATGCGATTCCAGTCGCGCTGCTGCCCTTTGGGGCCTGAAATGACGTCGTAGACGGCTTGGATGATGGCGCTCTCCGAAGACACATCCGAGGGACGCGCAGCTGGCGCTCCGGCCGCGCTCGCTGCAGCTTGAGCGGATGCAGGAGCGCTTTGCGAAGCGGCAGGCTGCAACGACGCTCCTGCAAGCACCAGGGCACAAAACACCGTCGACTTACGAAGCGATAGAAGATTCATGGCCTGCTCTGTGTCGGTTGTAAAGGTGGCGCGTAACGGTTTGCACCATAAGGAGCATGGCGAGCGAAAGGCAAGTGCGGTTCGTCATCCCGAGCCCTCCTCTGCCTGCACGACAGGCGGGACCGTCACGTGCGTTTCGCCGGTACGTACAAACAACGTTATCGATGACAACCTTGTCGGGAGGCAAGCCATGGACTCGCCGGATTTTTTGAGCCTGATTAACGACGTGGTCGATCCCTGGAAGGTGGTTATTGCCCCCTTCCTGCTTGGATCTGCCGTTGTCTGGCTATGCCTCCGAAGCGGATCTCTGCATATGCTGCTGTCACGCCTGTGGCTTTTCCTCTTCGGAAAGCAACGGCACGATGATGCCGTCATCCAGGACTATCTCAAGCGCCGAGGGGCGCTGATGCAGTTCCGCCTGATGACCGGCATGAGGGCCAGGACAAGATCGCATGCTCACGCATTGATCGAATGGTGCGAAGCCAATGACGAGGAGATCGGTGCGATTCGACAATGCGGCCCCTACTTTGACCGCGTCGAACTTCGCTTGAAGCCGGAAAACAAGTTGCCCAGCCGCCTGAGTCAGACCCTGAAATTCGTCGCCATCGCTGCGTGCGCATATATAGCGGTGCTCTTTATTGTGTTGACCGTACAGCCAGGGGTTTTTGCTTCCGTCAAAGGAGGAAGCGGGACATGGATGGTTTTGACTGAGCACCGGATTTCCCGCCCGATGCGCTCGAATTTTTCTTCTGCCGATTGCGTGGCAGGATACGTACCCATCAGTGCGAACACGGGCATTCCCAGGAATGAGGTTCCGACAGCCTGCTCCTGGTTGACGCATAAGGGCTTGGACGACTATCTCAGGAAAAGCCGAAGGGAGCAGCGCATCGTGTTTGCATTTCCCATTGCCCTCTCTCTCTGGATGGGCCTGTCAATGTTCCGATGGTGGATGGCAGGTACTGCAGCGCTGGAAATGCTTGGCCGCTTAAAGCGGTTGGATGCTTCGCCGGCTGGAGCCGTCAAGGACGAGGTCGACTCGACAGGCACGATGGGCGCGTGACTGGACCTTGCGTCCCCTGACGACAATATTTTACGACCGATTAGTCAGGCTTATGGCCTAACAGCGGGTAACCGCTGCCATGGATCAGGCTTCCGAAAGATAAGGATCGGCATAACATAAATACATATCCACCGCCGGGAGAGACTGCCATGCCTGCCCTAATTAAAGTCCTGGCCCTGAGTGCCATGACCCTTGCCGTTTCCGGTCAAGCCCTGGCTGCCGACAAAGACGCGCCTGCCGCCGAACTGGCCAAGAGGCTGGAGGGCCGGGTGGCCGGACCGCCTGTGGATTGCATCAACCTGCCTCAGGCCCAAGGTACCCGGGTGTATGACCGCACGGCCATCGTGTACGACTTCGGGACGACGATCTACGTCAATTACCCCAGGGGCGGTGCCAGTTCATTGAACAGCGACGATATCTTGCTGACGAAGACATACACCACCCAACTGTGCAAGATGGATATCGTGCGTATGCTCGACCGGACGGGGCACTTTCCGAAGAGTTTCGTGAGCCTTGGTCCATTCATTCCCTACAAGCGGCCAACTGCGGGGAAGTAGTGGTTCCAAGCTGGACAGGACTTGTGAAGACGGACGCCATCTCTGTGGGAGCGACTTTGGGGAACCTCTAAAAAACTTCGGTTTCCATCGTGGCCCCTCTGTCGGCCGCAGTAAACAGCAACCCATGTTGCACCGCCGGGCGTGCGAGTGCGCGATCGAGCCACGCTCGCACCTGAGGAAATCGGTCGAAGCCGACCAGTTCACGGTGCACACCGATTAATTATTGCTCTCCCCGGCAAAGACGGAGGAGAGGGAGCCGTTCTGCGCAAGTACGCGGCATCGATGCTCTCTCTAGCTGCGATGACCGGGCTTCACTACTTCACTTCGCTGTCAGCGCTTTGCAGATGACTATAAGCTGCGGGCACATTGACCTGATGGTGCGCCCAATCGAACAGGCTGTATTCGTCATAGTCCGCCATCTCGACAGCCTTCAACGTATCTTCTACCGATCGACCTTCCTGGATCGCCGCCTGGACAGCGCTATCGAGTTCGCGAAGATAGCGAAGCGGAAATTCGATATCCGCCGGACGCATCGGCCGGCCGTGCCCGGGGATGATCGTAGCGTCTTCTGGCAGGAAGTCGCGCACACGAGCGAGCGTTGCCATCGTTTCCTTATGCCGCCCCTCCAGAAGCCACGGCAAGGCCGGTGACGGTGCCTGGATCATGTTGCCTACCCACAACACCTTCGCGTCAGGTGCCCAGATGACGAGATCGCCGGGTGTCTGCGCAAACCCGAAATGACGGATTTCCACGACGCGTCCGCCAAGGTCGACGCTGATCATGTCCGGCACAGTGATATCGGCAGAGCGTGACTGCACGCGTTCGATGCCTTTTCCTTTACCCATCAACCCGAGCATGAACTGGCGATCGTCCTCGAAATTCTCGTCCATGTAGCGCTTGGTCGCGGGATGTTGAATGACGACGGTGCTATCGGGAAACAGGTAGTTTCCATAAGCGTGGTCGCACCGGACTATCTCGCCGAACGTGGCATACCTCGCCGGCTGGCAGATCTGGATCAGCACGACTGCATCCTGCTTACCCCAGTAGGCAGGTGGCCTTTTGTGATCGACGGGGAACTCCACCGGGTGTCGCTGTCGGGACGCTTTACCACGGCAAGCGTGGAGGCGGTTCGGGCCATCGCTTTAAGTGGATCGGGCATCGCCATGCTCGGGCATTGGGATGTGCGACAACACCTGGCCTCGGGGCAACTGGTGGAGCTTACGTTGGAAGACGCAGCTACTGAGCAGCTTTCCATTTGGGCAGTCACGCCGACACGACGTTATACGCCGTCGCGCGTAAAGGCTTTTCTTGACGCCCTCGAGCAGGCACTCTCCCGCGATTGATGTGCACTCACATCGAGCGACGCAACGACTCCGATGCGCCGCTTGAGACGAATTGGCATGAAATGACAATTTTTGAGCATTAAAAGGATCGCCTTCCGCAACTAAAGTGACTCCACCTCAACACACACACGGAGTTACTTATGTCACGCATTTTTACCCCACCCGTCGATGCTGCTACGGGTGCCACCGCTGAAGTATTCGAGCAGATCCGCAAAGCCGCAGGCGGCGTTCCCAACACCTTCGCTGCCATCGGCGCTTTGAACCCTGCGGCACTGCGGGCCATCCTCGCTGCCGACGGCGTCCTGGCTCACGGCACCCTCGCCAAGCAGGATCAGGAAACCATCAAGCTGGTCGTCAGCGCTGTCGCCGGTTGCGACTATTGCGTTGCCGCTCACAGCCTGCTCGGTAAGATGGCCGGACTCAAGCCGGACGCGCTGGCTCAGTTGCGCTTGGGCGGCGCGACTGGCGATGCCAAGCGTGATGCGCTGGCGCACTTTGTCCGCATATTGACGAAGACATCGGGAACGATCGACGAGGAGGAGTTTACGGCGATCAAGGATGCCGGCTACACCGACGCGCAATTGGTGGACATCAGCCTGGCTATTGCGACGACCGTGTTTACTAATGTGTTCAATCGCATCAACGATACGGACATCGATTTTCCAGCGGTTAAATAAGCGGCCCACGAAGGCGCCGCAACGCTCTCCGTAGCCTTCGTTCAAAGAATTCAGACCTCTTCCGTGGCTTCGGCCTGCTTTCGCCAGCGCGCCGGAGTCACGCCCATATGCAGTTTGAAAGCCCTCTGGAACGCGGCTTCGGATTGATAGCCCACCGCTTCGGCAATGGCGCCCGTGGAGGCTGTCGTCGACCTTAGCTCGTTCGCCGATAGTGTCATGCGAATATCGGTAAGCAGATCGCTGGCCGATACACCGAGTTTCTCCTGGAACAGGCGGACGAACGTCGCTCGCGACATGTTGCACTTCGCCGCAAGCAGCGGAAGCGTCCACGGATAACCCGGGTTGTGAAACATGGCATCCAGCGCAGGGGCGAGTCGCGGATATCCCGCCAAGGCCAGCAATCCGGCGGGAGCCTCTTTTGACTCGCTGGCAAACCGCAGTGTCAGGGCAAACAAGGCGGTCGACAAAGCATCGAGCATCGCGCGGCCACCTAGAAAATCGGCCGTCGTCTCCGCCTGCATGAGTGCCATGAGCCCGTGCAGTGCCACACCGCTTGTCTGGTCGGTCGGCGCTGTCGAAGCGACGCCCGTGCGCACAATAAGGCGTGCTGGAAGATAGCGGCGCAGAAGGCGCGCATGCGCCGGCGACAGCGCAAACCGCCCGCATAGCATATCCAGGCGATTGCCTTTGCCGGTGTTCTCGCTGAATACGACGTTGGCGGCAACGCGGTTCGTTGCACGCCTGGGGCGAGCTCCACCGCCATCGTGCAGGGTATGCGCGTCGCCGTTCGCCAGCAGCAGAATGTCACCGGCCCCGAGGATTTCCGGCTCCCCTCCATGGGGATCGACTAAGGACGCCGAGCCAGCCAGAACAATGTGGTAGGCCATTTCGCCGCCTGGAAAGGCTCCCTGATCGATCCGCCAAGGCGCCCCGTATTGGCAACGCAGATCGAGCTGCCCACGTACCGGCATGATTTCCAGCAGTCGGCTCAGCCAATCGAGCGGTGGAGACATGGACTACCCCGTTGATACTTTCGAGCATAAAAGGAAGACTTTACAACATTAACGGGCTCGCCATCGCTGCGTAAAGTGCCACCACCACCTGAACCCAAGGAATGCAGTCATGCAGCGCATCAACACCCCAAAGCTCGAGTCGGCAACCGGCGCTGCCGCTGCCATTTTCGAGCAGATCCGGGAATCCACCGGTTCCGTGCCGGATTGCTACGCGGCTGTCGGGCATCTCAATCCCGCGGCGCTGAAGGCTGTTTTGCAAGCCGATGGTGTCCTGACCTCCAGTTCGCTACGAAAGCATGAGCTGGAAATCGTGAAACTTGTTGTGAGCGAAGCGGCGCGTTGCGATTACTGCACGATCGCCCATGGGTTGTTGTCGCTGCTTGCCGGTGTTTCACCCGTCGCACTGGAAGCCATTCGCAGCGGACAACCGACAGGCAACCACAAACTGGATAACCTGGTTCGCTTTGTTCGCACTGTTGTAACCACGCAGGGTGCGGTCGACGAAGAGGCTGTGGCCGACATTCGCTCAGCCGGTTATACCGATGCGAACCTGCTGGACATCAGTCTGGCGATTGCAGTGACGACCTTCACCAACGTCTTCAATCGCATTAACGACACACCGATCGATGTCACTTCGTTCGTCTGATCGATCGCCCACGATGACCGAGGCTCGACCATGTCTATCGAATGCATTCATGACGCTAAAAGGAACTTTTGCCTGTACTGGATTGCCGCTGCGCTGTTTATCGGTATTGCAGCCATAGGGTTCGTTCCCTCGCTGGTTCTGGGAAAGCATCCGGGCACCGCGCCCTTGCTCGCTCCGATGGGCGCTTCGGCATTGCTTATGTTGACCATGCCCAAGAGTAGTCTCGCGCGACCGCGGACCGTGCTTATAGCAAACGCGGTTGCTACAGCCATCGGGTTGCTCACGCCACATCTGATCTCATCCATGGTCTTTGCCAGTGCGATGGCCATGGCGATCGCAGTGACCGCCATGGGGATGTTGCGTACCGTTCATCCGCCGAGCGCCGGCTTGACCTTGTTCGCCGTGTCTCGTGGGACGCAGCCTTTGTCGCAGAGCCTGGATTTCCTGACCAGCGAAGTGATGCTTGCCACCGTACTCTTGGTTGTTTCAGTTTTCATCGTCGCCTCGGGAACGCCGGGGCACAGCGCCTCCAGCACGTTGTGGCACAGCACACTGGATCCCGGCGTTCGCCGGGATGACGAGCAGGAGAGGATTTTTAGAGGCTCCCTTTAGTGGCTCCCACAGAAGAGTCAGTTTTTCGAGACTCCCTTCGGTCAATGGGTGCCCGGCGACCGCATGAAAAAAAACATGTCATTGCGCGGGAACTGGCACGATCGACGTGATCCTCCATCCATCGCGTGTCCGTGCAGCAAATTCATTAACCAGGAAACGGAAAGTCGTCTCATCGCCTCCCGCAGGGCCAGCCGTAACATGCGTAGGCGCGAAGATATGGGCGGCATCCGCGCTGATCGGAAACACCTTGATTTCGTCCACCTCGGGCTCGAAACGCCAGGTGCCGGCAAATACGGTCCGGAAATGGTCGAGTACTGCTTCACGTCCCCAGAATCGATAGGCGCGCGCGACAAAATTTACCGAATCGGGCTGCCCAGGCTCCGTGTTGGCCAGCACGGCAGCCATGCCGTCGATATCGTGTGCCGATTCGGCTGCCGCCTGGCGAAGAAACAATGCGCGGATCTCTTTAATATCCGCATCGGTAATGGTGCGTTCTTTCATAGAGGTTCCTCGGTCATTACTGTCCGGTAAAATGGAGTGCGGGACGAGGCTTGCCTGCACGAAGGGCATCGACCGCCGACTTGATGCCTGCTCGGACATCGTCCGTATCGAACAAAGGCATTGCTATGTCGAGCATGACCTCGTCGGCGGCAGCTATGCCTCCAATAGACCATGCGCGTAGCAACGCTTTATGCGCCGCGTAGGCTCGCGTTGGCCCACGCGCGAGACTTCGAACAAACTCCCTTGCCTCACGATGCAGATCGCCTTCGGCGATAACTCGATTGACCACACCGCTCTGCCTCATCTCACTGGCCGAGACAGGCTTCGAGTTCAGGGCCCACTCCGACGCTCGCGCACGCCCTGCTCGCTCAGCCACTCGGTAGATGCCGCCGAGAAGAGTCACTATCCCCAGGGTCTGTTCCGGATGCCCGAAGGTCGCGTCGGCACCCGCAAAGATCACATCTGCACGCAGCGCCAGCTCAAAACCCCCTCCAAGACAAATACCTTGGACAGCAGCCACAACAGGCATCGGAAGCCGCTCAAACCGGTTGAATACAGCCAAGTATCGTTCGAAGCGGGCTCTGAGCTGGCTTACTGGATTATCTGGCCATAGCTGGATGTCGCCGCCAAAACAGAAATTGTCACCATCTGCCTGCAACAGGACGGCGCGCGCGCCAAGATTCTCTATGGCTTCGACGGCTTCATTGAGCTCGTCCACCATTCTGTCATCGACGCGGTTTTGCGGAGGATGCTTCAGCGTAATGGTTGCTATGTCGTCCACTATGTCGAAAGTCAAACGGTTCATGGAGCCCTCTCAATGTTGTGCGAGATGTTCTTCAAACCATCCAAGCGCCGCTGTACTCGCGCTACTGAACTGCGATAGATAAGGGTCGAAATGCCCGCCTTGGATCGTAACGAGCTTTTTGGGTTGCAGGGCGCGCTCATAAGCAGCAAGCGCAAGATCCGTGACAGTGATTGTGTCGTTTAACGCCACGATCATGAGCAAAGGTGTGGGAGAAACGCGCGCGACCCATATACCAGGCTCGTACATGCGTGCTGCGCGCGCCGACCTCAGTGTGACGTGATTTCCCCAAGCGGTCTGAGCGTCCAGTTGCAAGTAGAAAGCCGCCGCCTCCTGCGTCCTGTAGGCGGCAGATGTCGCCGGATCCAAGCTGACCACCGCTTGGCGAATGGGCTGCTCACCACGCAGTTGCGCGCGCTCGTCCTCGGCGAACGCCTCCTCGACAGCTGCCACAGCATCCGGTGCGATGCGCCGCAAACCTTGTTCGAAACCACTGATGGTCGGCACTTGGGACACTACACACTTGATGCGCCGGTCCGTTGCGCCAAGAACGAGCGCATGCCCTCCTGCGTAGCTCGTTCCCCACAAGCCGATTCGACGAGAATCGACTTCGTCCAGACTCTCCAGATAACTGATGGCGCGTCGCCAGTCGGCAATCTGCCTCCACGGATCGACGTCCTGCCGCGGCAGGCCTTCACTGGCCCCAAACCCGCGATGATCGTGCACTAATACGATAAAACCATTTTCCGCGAACCGCCGAGCGAAACGGTCGAGGCCGTGCAACCGTGTGCCGGCATACCCATGTGCCATGGTGATAGCCGGGAGCGGGCCATTGCCGCGAGTTGGCATGTATAGCCACGCCCCTAGCTTTATTTCGCCTTCGCCGACAAATTCGACATCTTTGCGTTCAACCACTTGAGCCTCCCTGATCGGTTTGCCAGACAACACGTTCAACGCTTTGCCCTCAGCGACAACGCCATTCCGTGATAAAGGAACAGCCGTTGCGATGTTTTGTCTTATATGCCCATATTTGGCATGCCGCGTCGTTCGAGCGCGTTCACGAAACTGCCAGTTTTCCGTCAGGTCCGACCAAACCCAGTCGTGCGATTCGATACATCGTCTGTCGCATCGCGAGCGCGTTGTTTTCGCCGAACTCGCGCTCGAACAAGGCTTGAGCCAGCTCCCAATGGGGACGAGCCTCAGCCTCGAGTCGCAGCCCTTTGTCCGTCAATCGGACTTCGCGCTCGCGTCGATCGATCTTCCCTATCGTAATTGTCAGCAGCCCGTCCCGTTCCAATGGTCGCAGGTTATGCCCCAGGGTCGCGCGGTCGAGTATCAGCAAGGACGTCATTTCGCTCATGGTCATGGGGCCATGCAACACCAGGTTGGCCAGAATCGTGTACTGGTTTGTCCCTAACCCAGTCGCCGCCAGGTGAGCATCGTAGAAGCGCGAGACGTGTCGCGCAGCTTGGCGCAACGAGGTGAAGTTGCATCGCAATGCGTCTTTACGACCTTTCCTGCTTGCACTCATAAGGGCCTCATGTCCGCTTTTCCAGGATAATAGTCTCATATAAGACAAATTGCAAGGCTTTCGAAGTTGCAGCGACGACAGGCCGCCTGGGTTGAGTTCTGGGGGAGGCGGCAGTCCACTTGATCGTCCTGTCATGGCCGCTGGCCGGAGCGCCCGCTGTAGCACAAACGCGCCACGCGGCGTCCGCCGTGACTGATTAATAATCGCTGCCTGCTAGGACTGGGAACCATTCACTAGTGCAGAAGCACGCCGTTTGCCGAAGAACGCGCGTATTTGCATCCATCATCTATAGAGCAATCAGGGGCGCCGCATGGAAACCCTTATGCAGTTTCAGATTGGGGCCACAGGAGTCAATGCCAATGAGTGGATCCAGCCCACCATTTGCACCTTCAAGAACCAGTTCCACTGCTTTTACGGTGAACTGGGCAGTGGCCGCATCAAGCACGTTCGGTCATCGGACGGTATTCATTGGGATGTTGCCCATCAGACCAATGTCGGCGACAGCCGGGGGCGGCCCTCGTGCTCCATCGTCTTTTGGGGACAGATGCATGTCTTTTATCGCCACGGACGTGGCGAGATCCTGCATATACGCACCACCGATGGGGAGACCTGGGATACGCCGTACAACATCGGCTGGGCGACGGAGGACAGGTCGGGAGCGTCGGTAGCCTCATTGGACGACAGTTTCGTGCTCGTCTACAGGAACTACCAGGGCGACGGCATCATGTATTCCAAGTTTACCGGTGGCTGGAAGCATGGAAACACAGGACATACATCGCGTGCGCCACGCCCGGGTATTGTCGCTTATGGTGGGCGCTACCATCTGTTCTACAAGGACGGCGGCGATAATGGCCACAACCGCGGCATCATGCATGCTTTTTCCAATGACGGCGAAACATGGATGGGGGCGACGCCTTTCCATGTCTCGAATACTGAGACCAGCGCATCGCCTATCGCTGTCGGCTACGGCGCCAAGCTTCACCTTTTCTATCGAGATGCCAGAGGCAATGCCATCTTCCACGCCGCTTCCGTCAATGGCTTCGAATTCGAGCCGGCCGCTCCGTTTAACATAGGGCTCGACCTCTACGATGGACCATCTACCGCGGTGCTCGACAATACGCTTTGTCTTATCGGTGTCGAGGCAAATGGATCGAAGGTGATGCGCGCGGTCCACAAGCCGTAGTTTCAGGCCGAGTGCATCCCATCATGATGGGGTGCACTCAGGCGTGAAGCTCGAATCCTTTGAGCACTTTGTCGACGCCATTCTTCGGACCGCGAATGCCGATACCCACCAGATTCATTGAATCGACGGCTTCAACGAGGAAAGCCTGGCGGTTGGCCTCGTCATTTCCGGTGCGGAACATAGCCTCGACGTACGGAATGACCAGCATGCTGCGCTCGATCGCTTTTTGGCGCGCATGGCGCAGCTCTTCAACATCCGCTCCAAAGACTACTATCGGTTGCACGAGCATGCTGCCGTAGCGCGTGCCGGATGCATCCATATATGGCTTCCCGATCGCCTCGGGGGCTGCGGCTGCAATGCCTGTGGCGAGAAAGGCAGTGACGTTCAGTTTTTGCCAGGTCGGCAGATCGTTGCGGACGACCAGGGCCACTTTGGTATCGAACATGGCAGATCCGAAGTAAATGAAAGGCCAGATGATCGATCGACGCACTGTCCCGTTATAGAACGTTTGTGCAGGCTTGCTGGTAAGCGCCGGGGCCAAGACCGTAAGCCCGCCGGAACCAGCGACCCAGATGACTCTGGTCGGCAAACCCGACTGTCGCCGCTACGTCGGCAGGCGCTTCGCCGGCGGCCAGGCGCCGGCGAGCCTCCCTCAGCCGAACATTGACCAGATAAGCGTGAGGGGATTGGCCAATGGCCGCAGTAAACATTCGGTTGAGGCGAAATCGATCCATGCCCGTGTGACGAACCAGATCGGCCAAGCCGATATCCATGGCGAGGTTGGCGTGAATAAAGTCGCGGACCTGCTCTACGGCCGGTGCACGCGCGGTCTTGTGGCTCATTGATTCATCGTCAGCAAGCTTGCCTTTGAGGGCTCGCAGCAAGGCCTCCACGCTCAGATCGCGCGCAAGCCGTCCCTCCTTGCCATGCACGGCTGCGAACGCGCGGAGAATGGCTTTGCGCAGGCGCTCATCGACCCCCAGCGTATCGCGGAACCACCCGGATAGACTGGATAGCGGGGATGCGCCCCCTGCATCCGGTTCGCTCTCCATCCATGACCGGGGAATGTAAAGCATCGCATAGGTAAATCCAGCTTCCTCGGGTGCGTGCCCATCATGAACCGCGCCAGGCTCGATCACCATGATCCGGCCCTTCGTGCTGGTATGCATTGCGCGTCGGCATCGAAACCGCTGCACACCGTGCAGCGTCACTCCGACCAGAAGTTCATCGTGCGCATGGGCATCGTAGGCATGCCCCTGGAAATGGGCGCGCAGGCTTTCGATGCCGCTTTCCTCGTCACGGCGAAGCTCCAGCCAGTTTGACGATGCGCTCCGTTGGATGGACACGGCCAGGAAAGAATTCTCGGGAAGGACAGTCTACGACTTTCGCAGGGGGCGGGAAGCTTCAATTCGCAGATCCGCGAGCTCAAGCGGAGTTCTGAAGACGCCAAGCCCCGCCTGATATTCCCTTCACTGTTGCTTGCCGCCAGCGCCAGATGGGTAACGACGGCTGCCTTGCGGCCGGGTTCGACTTGCACAGAGCGTCATGGACAGCCCGAGATCAAACCGCCGTCAAGCTCGGCTCCGTTACACATGTTTCCTCAAATCGGGCGGCAGACAAGCGCCTTTCCACTGCTCGATACGCTTCGGCAATACGTGCCCCTGCCCGCTTGAGATTTGCCTCCGATACCCCTGCATAGCTGAGTACCAGCGTGACATGATTGGGTGGCGTTCGATGGAAGCGTTCGGCAGAACGGATAAGCACGCCGTGCGCCAAGGCCTCCGCCAGCAATGCTCCAGTGGCGCTGCGTGGCAGTTGAGGCAAGTGCAGGAAGAGCGATCCTCCCGCTACCGTACCGATCACCTGCATCGCGTTGCCGAGGGGCTGCTGCAGTGCATCGTGCAAGGCACGGTGCCGAGGAGCCAGGCGATGTGCGATGCGTCGCAGATCGCGCAGGTACTGGCCGCTGAGGATGCACATGGCAAGCACGTGCTGCTGCATCGAGATGCTGCCGCGATCGGCCAGCCACTTGACCGCAAGAAATTGCTCTCGCAATTGGCGTGGCACCAGCATGTAGCCCAATTGCAGGGCCGGAAACAGGGAACGCGCAAAGCTGCTGACGTGGATAACGCGGCCGTGGCGGTCCAGCGACCACAACGAGGGGCAAGCGCGCGTGCCGAAGCGGTGTTCGCAATCGAAATCGTCCTCTACCAGGCACGCATCGTGCGCGTAAGCCCATCTCAGGAGAGCCCTGCGCCGCTCCTCCGGCATGACCGCGCCGGTAGGAAACTGAAAGGACGGCGCGACATTAATCAGCCGTATACCGTCCAGTGCCGTCGCATGGCGATTGATGTCCATGCCATGCGGATCCACCTGGCAAGGCACGATGCGCGCCCCCAAAGCCTCATAGGTATGGCGCACACTCCAGTGGCACGGCTCTTCCACGCCCACGCCGTCGCCTTCGTCGAGCAGGACACGGGCGATGAGGTCGCGCGCCTGCTGGGCGCCACTGACGATCAGGATGTCGTCCGGATCGACCTCGATCGCCCGCTCGATGCTCAAATAACTGGCCACGGCTTTGCGCAGATCGACGGCACCTTGCAGCTCGGGAAAATCGGGTGCATCGCGGCGACGCAGCAACGTCGTCAAATTCTGCATCCATGCCTTGAGGCTGCGATAGTCGGATTTCACACGAGGTTGCGCAAGATCGATCGCCTCCCCTTCGGGCGCAAGCATTGGCGCCTCAGGTAAAGCAGGCCGCACGGCCCGCTTCGCCAGGCGGGACAAGCGCGGGACTTTGATCGCGTCCACCCGCTCCTCCGAGGGTGCTTTGCCCGCGGATACGCCAGAGCGACGCGCACACACGTAAGCCCCGCTGCCCGCGCGCGATTCCAGGTAGCCCTCGCTTTCCAGCAGGCTATACGCCATCAATACGACCGTGCGGGAGACTCCCAGGGCAACAGACATCGATCGGGTTCCGGGCAGGCGCGCCCCCACCTGGAAACGTCCCGAATCGATATCCCGTCGGATCGACTCGGCGAACTGGACATACATCGGCTCGTCGTTTTGCACCCTGCTCGCCATCCATCGCCCCCCGGGGGCGGTTCGAAGTGGTCACATCGAAAAAGTCCGCGACCGGTCATTTACGATCCCGGCTGGCCTGAAGATGATCATGCCACGGCTGACGGGGCGTCGATCAGGGAAGGTCGCGCCTCGGCAGCCCACTATCGGGGACCGGCAGGGGCCGCGCAGTCGAGTGTATCGGACGACGCCGGGCGACGGTCCGGCAAGGTGCACTCGTCTGCGCACTGTTTCTGGCTGCGCTTCGCGCGCCACTAGCGATCGAGGTGCATCTGAATGAAGCTTCTTACGTTGTCTGTGCGCAAGCTGGCCGTGGTACTCGGTTGCGCGATATGCTCGGCCTCGGGCTTGGCCAGCGCCCACGACATCGACGATCACAGCGGCGATCCAGCTTATGCCAAGTATTACCGTCAATCGGTGAACTGGCGCAGTTGCCCGCCGTCGCTGTTCACCGATGGAAGCACCATCCAGTGCGCGCTGATCACGGTACCCAACGACTGGGCCGACCCGGATCAGGGCGACATAACCATCGGCATTTCCAGGCCGCTTCATTCGCCGGCCTATAGCCGATTGCTGCTGTTGAACGGCGGCGGCCCGGATAACTCCAGCGCATCGATGGCGGAGATGTTCGAGCAACGGCAGCCGCAGCTGCAGGTCGACCATCTGGTGATCGGCGTCGATCTGCGAGGTGTCAGCGACGGCATGGGCACCCAGGTCAGTTGCAACTATGCCGCACGCAGTGGCGCCGAGAACTTCATGGATGGCGATAGCCGCAATCCAACCCCGGCCAGCATGCAGGCGCAACAGGATTGGTGGAATCGCTCGATGAGCGCCTGCCTGAAGCAGAACGCGGCTTTCCTCAAGGGCATCAACACGCCCAACCACGTGCGCGACCTTAATCTAGTGCGTAGCATCCTGGGTTTTTCCCATGCGGACCTGTTTGCCGTCTCCAGCGGCACAGGCCTGATGGCGTATGCCAGTCGCATGTTCCCGGACAAGTTCGAGCGCGTGGTGCTCGACAGCAATATGAACTGGTCGCACCTGGATTGGCAGCAGCAGGCACTGCTACGGATGTCGATGGATCAGTTGAACGTGCAGCAGGCCTTCATTCCGTTTATTGCGCGACATAACGATCAGTTCCACATGGGGACGACGCCGCAGCAGGTGCTGACGACGTTCCAGCGGATCTACCAGGCTACCTCGCACCATCGCATGGGTAGCGTCACGCCCGACCAGGCCCTCGGGGCGCTGGACGGTACGGGGATGTGGATCTTCTGGGACCTGCTGGTGGCGCCCTCGTTGAGCGCGATGTCCAACGCCCTGGATGGCGATCCGGCGCATATCGCGACGGCTGAGCAGATGGCCGGAGCGACTTATGCCGACCTGCGCGTGCTACCCAGCTTCAACCCGATGAGCGCGGCTTTACAGTGCAACGATTCCGGCTCGACGGACCGGCGCAGCGCATCCCGCAAGATCGCCGATACCCGCAGATACTGGGCGGTCGGTGAGACCACTCTGGTGGACCAGTGCCAGGGATGGCCATGGGCACCGGCTATCGATCCGGTGTTTGAGCTGCGCACAAAGGTACGTGGCCTGATGGTCCAGGGGGAATTCGATCCGTCCACGCCGTACGCGGAAGCCCTGGTGAACCGCCTGTGGAACGGCGGCGCGACACCGATGGTGTTCATCGACAATGCCGTAACGCATGGCGCGATCTTCGACAACAATGCTTGCGTAACTGCTGCGGAGTTCGGATATCTCCACACCGGAGTACTGCCGTCGCACGATGTCGTCTGCAAGGCCCTTCCGATGCACTCGTTCTCCATGCAAGACAGCGCGATCTACGCATACGGCTATTCGGCGAAGGGGACGCAGTTGCCCCCACCGCCGAATGTGCAGCAGGTCAGCTGGGTGCTGGTTCCGTAATCATTGCTTGTGACGAATCTTGCGGGGCCGCCCCCGGCAGAACCAGGCGAAAGGGAGCCGGGTGTGGCAGGCCCCGGTGCTTAGCACTTGCGCAGACCGCCCCTCTCCCTTGGCTACGGGAGAGTGGACGGCCCTGCACGCAAAAAACCAGGCGACGTTACTCCGATCGCGCCCATTCGAACTATCGCCGATTCTGATCGACTCCCGCAGCCGGCGCGAGCTGCCGCAGAAATTCCAGCATCACACGATTGAAAGCTTCCGGGCGCTGCAATGGCGCGAAGTGGCTGACATCGGGCAGCAAGACGAACCGAGCGCCAGGGATGCTGCGGGCGATATATTCGGCGTGTTCGCGCTCAATGAACTCATCGTGCTCACCCAGGACGCTCCACACCGGAACGGCGATCTCCCTCAGCTGTTCAGGGCCATAATTGGGCTGGCCGGCCTGCATTACACCTAAATCGTCGCGCATGGCCTCAAAGCCACCCACCACGGGTGAAAGCGCCTCGTAGTCCTTGACGTGGTGACTATAGATACGCTCGATCGCGATCGAGGACTGGAAGGGCTTTGTGCCCGTGCTGTCGACATTGCAGGCGAAGAAGAACACGCCGGCGGAGCGATCTGGCGTTTGGCGTGACAGGACAAGGGCAATATCGGCACCATCGCTCCAACCGACGAAGCGGGCCTTGGCAATGCCAAGCGCATCCATCACGGCGCGGGTATCGGAGGCCATGAGCTCGTAGCTGTAAGGTCTTGCATCGCGCGTCGAACGTCCTTGGCCCCGACTGTCGATTGCGATCGCCGTGTAGCCCGCCTCGACCAATGCGGGAACCTGATACCCCCAGTTGCCCGCGTTACCAAGACCGCCGTGCAACAGGATAACCGGAGGGCCCGCACCAAAGCTGGCATACCAGATACGAGCGTTTTCGTTGCTGGCATACCCGCTTGTGGCTGGCGTGGGAAACGAGGGAACGCCGTGAGTGGTGAGGTGCGCCAGGTCGTCATCTTGAATGTAGGCGCTCATGATTTATGCACCCTGCCCTCGTGCCTAGAGAATTTCATACCCGGGTGCCAGCCACTCGCGACCAGGAATGCATTCGGATCCTTCATGCCGATAATGTCACGCAACGCCTGGCGCTTGTCGGTCGCCTTCAGATAATAGGCTTTGACGATGCGGTAGCCGACCCAATAGCCCAGATCGCCAGGCTTTTCCGAAGTACTGTTGTAAAGCCAATGAGATAGGTCGCGCTTTTGCATATCCGCCTGAAAGGCCGTTTCGATCTCTTTCTCATGCCCTTTTGTTACGGCTCTGAGCTGCGAATACGATACGTCGCCGGAAATGAGCTCATCCACGAATTCAGCGGCGCCCTCTATCAAGGACATCTCCAATACGGTGGGATTTTCATCGTCGACCAGTTCTCGCACCTGCTGAACGTGTACGTATTCGTGAGAAATCACGTAGACGAATCGATCTTCGACGTTGGGATTCAGCCAGTTAGTGGCACAAAGGGCCTCAAGGCCGATCTGGACACCCGAGACCGGACTCCCGACGCCTACCGGCTTACCTCGGCCAATGGCGATGGTGACTGGCGGGAAACGCGCGTCGTTATACAGCTCGCCGAATCTCAGCAATGACGCTTTGAGCCGCTGTCGCACGCGCGGTAGCGCCCCGGTGCAGCGTTTGGCATCCGAATAAACCTCCGGGTGCTTGACCAGGTTTGCCTCGATGGAGGCGCCAGTGACGTTTCTGACCTTGGCCAACTCATGCAGGCCATCCGTGCCTGCGTCGAGGTAATCATGCTGTAGCTGATCGGCCGTAGGATGCCCTCTAGTAACGTCATAGAGTCGATAGAACCGCTCGACATCCTCGATCTGAATGACAGGTTCTGCGGAAGGCGGCGTGGCCGCAAAAGCTGTTTGCGCAGGAAACAACGCGACCGCCACGCCGACCCAGAGCCACCCTGCCCATTGCTTCTTGCGCATCGAATTCCCCGGTTGGATTGTCGGACTGACGGTCACAAAGGGCCGAGCCTACCTCTTCGTAAGCCGCCATGGGTATGAGGGCCCTAAAATCCACGCTTGCGCCATAATCCTACAATATGGTTGGATGTGCTTTCCCTGACACAGCTAAGAGAGGCAAAGAGTGATGCGATGCCCTGGTCGGATAAGTTCGATGCTGTGCCTCTTGGTGGCAGCTGCAAGCGCTCACGCTGCCGTCGATGCCAAGCGTGAGATGTTCGGCACGATGCCCGACGGTTCTCGCGTGGACGCTGTCGTTCTCACCAATGCACATGGTGTAACTGCGCGCATCCTTTCGTTCGGCGCAACCCTGCAATCGTTGTCGGTACCGGACCGCCACGGCAAATTTGCCAATATCACACTAGGCTATGCGTCTCTCGACAGCTACATCAAGAAGCCGCAGTATTTTGGCGCCAGCGTCGGACGTTATGCGAATCGTATTGCCAAGGGCCACTTCGTCCTGGATGGGCACGCTTACGATGTGCCGGTCAACGACACCCCCAACGCCCTGCATGGCGGTACGACAGGCTTCGACAAGGCAGTTTGGACCATCGGCGAAGTCAAGCACGACGCCAATAGCGCCAGCGTTACATTGACGCATGTGAGCCCCGATGGCGACATGGGCTTCCCAGGCAAACTCACCGTCAAGGCAACCTATACGCTGGACGCCGACAACCGCTTATCCATCGACTATCGCGCAACGACGGATCGCACCACCATCGTCAATCTGACCAACCACGCTTACTGGAATCTATCTGGCGAAGGTTCCGGCAGCGTGATGGATCAAAAGCTCACGATTTTTGCCGACAGCTACCTGCCGATCGATGCGACCTCGATTCCGACTGGCGAAATACGGAGCGTTGCGGGCACGGTATTCGATTTTCGAAAAGGTAAGCCGATCGGTCGAGATATTCGCACCGGCAGCGAACTCCAACTGGTTAACGGCCGGGGCTACGATCACAACTGGGTGATCAGTCGAGCCGTGGCTTCCGAGCCGCGACTGGCGGCAAGGGTATCGGACCCGGCCTCCGGCCGCGTGCTCACCTTGAAGACGACGCAGCCAGGACTGCAGTTCTACTCGGGCAACTTTCTCGATGGCACCTCAGTCGGCACAAGTGGCCACGCATATCGCCAGGGCGACGCCTTTGCGCTTGAGCCGGAGCTTTACCCGGACACGCCCAATCAGCCGTCATTCGGCAGTGCGCGACTGGAACCTGGGCACGAGTACCGCAACCTGATCGTCTACGAGTTTTCGACCGAGCAGTAATGGCGGCTTGTCGAAAACTCGTAGCAGTCGCGATCTCTTTGAAGGCACGGGGCCTTTAAGCGTAAGCATTTCCATTGCGATGCTCGGCGATGAGCGTATCGGTATCGATTCCTGGTCGCATGCCTGTCTTGCCAAACATCGCAAGATGCCAATTTGCGCACGCAGCAGCCGTGGTGATGACATGGTGCTCGGCCTTTTCCGCATTACCTGCGGCGTGTGCATGCAAGGCCTTCCCGGCCAGGTACCCGATCAGCCAGAACCAATCGGCTGGCGTTTTCTTCGCATCATGCTCGACACCCCAGCGTTGTCGCTGATGTTCGGACTCGATGCTTACCGCACGGATGAAATCGTCGGACTGCGGGGTGTTGATGATCGCCTGGAGTCGTTCGAGTTCGGCCAATACCTCCGCTGGCACACTCGGCAGAGCAGGATCGCTCAAATCCCCTGCAAGGTCCTGCGATAAGGCAGGCGCCACAGCAGGCAGCAAGCGGGCAGCACGCCAAATTGTCCAGGCATCCTGAGTAAATTCGTCTTCGTATCCGCCGCCGACTTGATACAAGTTGTAATCGAGGCGCGATGCCTCGACCTCAAACAGCTTGCGCTCCGCTTCCAGTTGATCGCTCATGGATGGATGTCCTTGTGGTTCCTTGCCAGCTGCTAATTCGGGCTGTTCCTTCGTGATTTTGAAGGCTCCAATGTCGAGGGTCGAGAGATAATCCAAACGACTCGACCCCAGTGTAGCCTTCTAGCTCGATGAGATAATGGTCAATCGGTCTCATAAATCAAATCATCAGCTAATCGAGACCGGCTCACATTGGCATGTCAATATTAAAAAATACTTACAGTTCAATCAGTTAACGGATCACCTTAAGTCGCTCGGTCGCGCATGTCCGCATTATCTTCGTCCCGGCAAGTCGTCATGGGCGACAGCATGGATTAGCGCACCACATACTCAATGGCTTCTCTCCCCACTCCTATTCCACGCATGAACTCAGACGAAAATAAAGTGCGCCGCTGCAATTCGACAGCAATCGCACCGTTCCCTTCATAGCCAGCTGCCTTACATCGGCGGTGGAATTTCACATCGATGCGCAATTTTTTGCGCCAACACACTCACTTCCCGATAGCTATAATTCCTCCGGCTTCGCAGCCGCAATGGCTCGATAGTTATACACGGGGGAGAATCATGAAGTGTCTGCGTTTTTGCTGCCTGATCCTGGGCGCTTTGCTCGCGGGCCGAGCCGTAGCCGATGATTGCAAGCTAAGGGAGTACGGAACCCTTCAGGTGAATATGGTCGGTGACCGTGCCACGACGTTGGTGAAAATCAATGGGGTAAGCACGCGCTTCATTCTGGACACCGGGGCATTCTTCAATTTCATGTCAAACGCTAATGCTTCAGCGCTGGGACTTGAGTTAGAGCCGATGCCATGGGGGTATCGTATTAGTGGCATTGGCGGTAGCGCCAGCGTCCAGCAAACCCGCGTCAAGCGATTTGGCATTCTTGGCACCACTATCGACAACGTCGCTTTTATCGTCGGCGGCACGGATGCAGGACGTGGACTGCTTGGCGCCAATCTCCTCGATGTCGCCGATCTGGAGCTCGATCTCGCGCATGGCAAGGTAGTGCTGCTCAAAGCAGATAACTGCGAAAAGGCATCGCTCGCCTACTGGTCGAAAGATGGCCGATACAATGTCGCTGATATCGAACCGACTCGCGAACACGATCGGCGCACCTTCATGAAGGTAACGATACATGGAAAAGAGCTGCGCGCCCTGCTCGACACAGGGGCCGTATCTACCATATTGGGGCGCAAGGCAGCCGAGAAAGCAGGCATCGACCTCAACGCTCCTACGGTCAAAGTAGTAGGCAACAGCACCGGCATCGGCGAGAAAACGCTCAAATCCTGGATCGTGAATGTCGACTCTTTTTCTGTTGGCACGGAAACGATCCAACACAGCCAGATGGTCGTCATCGATGGGAAAGTGGCCGACGACACCGATATGATTCTGGGTGTGGACTTCGTCCTTGCCCATCATATGTTTATTGCCAACAGCAAGAAGAAGGCCTATTTCACTTACAACGGCGGGCGTATATTTACCTATGCCTCGGCACCCGTCGACAGCGACAAGACCGATATCGATACAAAGCCCGGCGAAGACGAGAGCAAGCCCAGGACCGCGAACGACTATTATCTGCTTGGCCAGGCGCACTTGTCTCGCGACGAGACTGCCGCGGCACTGACCGATTTCGACGAAGCGATTCGCATGGCACCCGACAGGGCTGGCTATTATGCCGCGCGAGCCAAGGCACATGAGATCGCGAGGCAGCCGAACGAGGAGCTTGCCGATCTGGACAAAGCGCTCGAATTGAATCCCAAGGATGCCACTGCGCTACTCATGCGGGCTCAGATTCGCTTCGCTCTTAAAGATCGCGCGGGAGCCGCTTCGGATGTTGCGGCTGCCAGTTTATTGGCCCCTGCGGGGACAATCTTGCAACACGCTGTGGCGAGCTTCTATATCAGGCTGGATCGACCTGCGGACGCGCTTCCTATGCTGGACGATTGGATACGCTTACATGACGATGACGCTATGCTTGGCCATGCCCTAGCCGAGCGTTGCTGGGCACGCGCCCTTAGTAATCAGGCGCTCAATGAAGCGCTCAAGGATTGCAAGAAGGCGATTAAGCGGGACGGCGAAAAACCGCTCTCTCTCAATGGTCTTGGCCTGGTCGAGCTGAGGCTGGGGAATTACTCCGATTCAGTCAAGGCATACCAGAAACTGGTAGCACAACAGCCACAGTCTGCGTGGTCACACTATAGTCTAGGCGTCGCCGAACTTCGTCATGGCGACAAGGATGCTGGCAATGCGGATCTCGCGGCCGGGCGAACGCTCGATCCGCAAGTCGAGATCCGTGCCAACAAGTTTGGGCTGACTACGGTGGCGCAATAAGTATCTCATGCTTTGCGGCGTTGCCACTCCAGTCCTCTTGCCCTTAAAAAAAGCAGGCTCCCGGAGACGCCTGCTTTTGCCTTCCCGCTTCATTCCTCGCGGCGCAGCTTATTTCTGCCCAGCCGAAAATTTCTCTCCCAACCCGCTATTGAAAGGATTGGGATCGCTGCTGACCAGGCAGTTGTAATCCTTGCCTTCATTAAGAACCAGTATCGACGAATTGGCGCCTTTGAAGTCGGTTCCGATCGAGAATAGTACGAAATTGTTCGGTAATGCCGCCGGACGGAATGCGCCGAAAGCATACTGGCCAGCAATACCGAGCGGCGCCAATTTTATGGTGAGCTGCAGCGGCTTGGTGGCCACAGGCGACGGCAGCGACGATGACGCGCTCATGATCAGCGTCTGCGCGTCAATGGAATACTGTGTTGTGACGGTAACACCAAGATACCGCGAGTCTACTGCCGCTACCTGCTTGCGGCACGCGGCCACGTCTTCGGGCTTCTTGTCCTGCTCGCCGGTCTGCAACGTCGCAAAGACATGCGTCAGTCGTACTTGCGCCTTTCCATGAACAGGTGCAGCCAAAGCGGCACCGCCGTAGGACAAGGCAATCAACGACGTTATACCGCATGCCAGAAAATAACCTGGGCGATTACTATTCAAGCGCATAAGATTCCCCTTTCATTATTGAATGAGATACATCCGAAAATCATCGATCTGCGCTTATCGCGAGAAAACATGGCAGCCACACGGAAACGCTCGAAACATTCAAGCGCAACCGACCCGCAGGCATAAAGCCAGCAAGTCAAATCAATCCAGTGGCAAGCCGAAAGCAGACGACCAGTGCTCGACGCAGCACCTCAACCCCTCTTGGTCGACCGAAACAGACGCCTGCATTCCCCCGAAAGCGGCGTGAAGCTAGCATGCATTTGTGTGGAAATGGCGTGAATACGGGTCGATGCCGACGTCGCACCGACCTTCACACTCCTCTCCAATGAGCGTCCATCCGATACACCCGCGGAGCGATCGTGCTCGCGTCGCGGATCTATCGCATATCGCCTTCGGAGGTAGCCATGGCTTATACACTTCCACTCACCCAGTGGATCCGACTGGAAGACTGCCTGAGAGACAAAGGAGTCAGCTATTTCTTTAAGCCGAGCAGGAACGATGGTTTTATGTTCCAGACGGGCAATGGAGATGGCCTGACCAAATATCATATTCATTCCATCGAGGAAGCCGGTGAGGACGACATGATATTTACCAAGCTCCTCGCAAAGAGCTCCAACTGGCGTGGTGGCAATGAGCCCGATCTGGCGACCTTCCCCATCGATCGATGGGCGGCACAATGCGTCGGCATGGACGCATCGGTGCTCATGGTTGTCAGAGCACTTGGCGAATGTTTTACAGCGCTCGGTGCCGCTGGCCCTTGAAGGCGAGGCTCCCGACGTCGTCCCAGCGCCCCACAAAAAGGGGCGTTGGGACTGCGGCACAGTCAACTGCCCGCGGCTGCGTCCAGCGGCTTCTTGTAGAGCTTGAGCGGACTATCCAACTGGAGCGCGATCACGCTCATGTGCTGATCTAGCGCCTGCCCCGCCGTGTCGATGTAAAGCAGCCCAGGGATATTCACGCTGTTGCCAATTAACTGTGTCTTCAAACTTGTATTGCCGCCAAGCAGACGGGCATCTACAACCTTGTTTATCAACCCTTTCACAAGCACCGGGCCATTCGGTTTGCCGTTGACGAACAAATACAGCGTGCGCTGATCGGCCGAGAGCGTGCTCGGCCCGTTGTAGTAATCCTTCGGTACACCGGCATCGGTGCCGTAGACCGCCTGGGGATACCGATGAATCCATTGGCCGAGGGCATCGAGGATATCCACCTGCTCCTGCGGAAAGGTGCCGTCGGCGCGAGCGCCGATGTCGAGGAGAAGGTTGCCGCCCATGCCGATCGTGTCGACGAACAGACCGATCACCTGCGTCGGTGTCTTGAAATTGCGGTCGCGCTGCTGGTAACCCCACGAGTCGTTGGTCGTCAGACAAAGTTCCCAATACCGATCCGAGGGCCGGGCGATCGGGGGGCCTTGTTCGGGCGTAGCATAATCGCCGTTTTCCGGCAGCCTTGCATTGAGTATGACCTGTGGGTTGTCGCTGCGCAGCATGTCGCGCGTCTTGTTGGCCTGCCATTCCTTTGCATTGTGCTCCCAGTCGCCGTCGAACCAGAACAGATCCGGGCGGTAGCGCTGCGACAGCTCACGTAACTGGCCCTGGTAATAGCTGACGAATCGCTGCCATCGTACGGGGTCGTTGGTATAACGCTTCTCCTTGCGAGTAAACACGTCGTAGTCCGGCGACGACCAATCCGCCAGCGAGTAATACAGCCCTACCTTCAAGTCGTCCTTGCGCAGCGCCCGCACGAAAGGCCCTATCAGATCGCGGCCCGCCGGCGTGTCTTTGACCACATTGATGCCGTGCGCGGAATTCCACAGCGCCACGCCGTCATGATGACGGCTGGTGAGCACTGCATAACGCGCACCGCTGCGCTTGATCAGGTCGGCCCAAGCCTGGGGGTCGTAATGCGCCGCCGTGAAACCATGCAGCTGTTTCATATAGTCGGGGTAGCCGATCTTCCCGTTGAAGAACGACCACGATTCGTCAATGCCATCGACGGCGTAGATACCCCAATGGATAAAAATGCCCAGCTTGGCATCTTTGAACCATTGCATGCGCTGGACATCCGCGGCCGAAGGCGCCGGCTTCGCCTCTGGCACTTGTGCTGCCGCAACAAAAGAAAGGCCTGCCAGAACGACTGACAGGATCTGCATTGCCATGAACTTTCTCATGAAAACTCCGTGGTCGAATAACCGAACCCTGATATCTTGCGGGCACACGATGCGATCGATAGCACGACGACCGCCACCGCCTCAAGTCAAGCTCATATGCGCGGATTGATCCGTGGCGCCGTTACCAAATTGGCCGCCGTAACTGGCGTCGACCGATACATTGCGCGCGAATGCGAAGACAAGGCTCATATCGACAGGAGACGTCGCCGTAAATAACCAGCTCCGTCGTGGTCGCGTGGGCGTTGGAATCGCGTTGATCGACGCGCATGCTCGTCGGGCGATGACCGAATGGCTATCGTCCACCAGCGCGCTGCGCGCGCTGGCAAACTGTTCGTCAGATAGGGCATTGAAGCGCTACCGCGCCGTGGGCGCATCCAGGCCGACCATGGCGGCATAGATGGGACTGGCCATGCCAAGGGGCTCGACGGCATCCGCTACGGCACGCTGATTCTTCGTCTGCGCTGCATCATCGAAATGGATCTCGCGATCATTGCGCTGACTACATCTTCGTGAAGCGAAGGGCGCAAGAAAATGCGCCACAACCTTCCATGAGCAGGGATCGGCAACGCCATCCTTAGCGAAAAGGCAGCTATCTCTGTGGGACCGGCTTCAGCCGCAACAGGGCGCGGACCGGAAGTCGCTTCGCCGGCTGTGTCGATTTGGCAGCAATTCGTTCGTCATCATGTTGAACTGGACGAGAAACGTCCGCCTCCCAAATGACACTGTGCAATCGCTACGACAGGAGATTCCCATGTCCATCACCATTACTGCCTTCGAACGATCGCCCGATGGCGGCATGGGGCTGGCTCGCGATACGCGGGTCCGCTGGGCGCTTGAAGAAGCGGGCCTGCCCTACGAGGTTCGCCCTGTCTCATTCTCTGCGATGAAAGAACCGGCACATTTGGCCGCCCATCCCTTCGGCCAGATTCCCACCTACGAAGAAGGCGATCTCGTACTGTTCGAGTCGGGCGCGATCATTTTCCATATCGCCTCGCATTGTGCCGGCTTGTTGCCCGATAACCCCGGCGCAAGGGCGCGTGCGATCGCCTGGATGTTTGCCGCGCTCAACTCTGTGGAGCCACCGATTCTGGATTTATCCATCGCCAAGATTACCGAGCGCGATTACCCCTGGGCCAAGGACCGCCTGCCGGTGGTCGTCGATCGAGTCCGCCAACGGTTGGGCCAACTGGCGGCGCGCCTGGGCGATGCGGAGTGGTTGGATGGTGCGTTCAGCGCAGGTGACCTGGTCATGGTCTCGGTGCTGCTCAGGACCAAGCCATCGGGCATTTTGAATGAGTTTCCCACTTTGGCTGCGTATGTGGCTCGCGGCGAAGCACGTCCTGCGTACAAGCGGGCTTTCGCTGCCCAATTGGCGTTCAATACGGCAAAGCCGGTAGCCGGTTGAGCAAGATTCGGGGGCGACGCTCAAGGCGGCAACAACCCTGCCGCCTGATAATTCTTGATCAACACATCGAAGAGCTTGATATCGGAGCGCCCGCGGGCCATCAATTGCGCCCCTGCGACCGCTGCGAAAATAGCGTGCGCTCGCTTGCTGGCATCTTTTGCGCCCACAATCCCTGCCTCAACGAGTGTCTGGCTCAGCCACTCGACATTGACGTCGGTGAAACTCTCGACCTCTTTCTTGACCACCTCGGGAAGATCGTCGAATTCGGCCGTCATGAAGCTGCACAAACAAATCCGGTTGTCGTTTTCGAGTGCCTTGCGAAACGTACCCGGATACTTCCGCAGGCGATCGGCAGGATCCGGCAGCCGTGCCGCGAGTGCCTCCAGCCCTGCGGCGGCATCTTCCCAGTAGCGCCTGGCTACGGCGGTCGCCAGGTCGGCCTTGCTTGGAAAGTGGTGATAGAGGCTTGCCGCCTTGATGCCAACATTCTCCGCCAGCGCGCGAAGGTTCAGCCCGCCATAACCATGAGCCTGCGCCATCCGCGTTGCGGCATCGACGATGGTGTCCTTGGAATTTTTGTTTGTATGGCTTTCCACGAACATTTCCTCGAAGAGATGGGCCGCATTCCTGCCTCGTCATTCTCTCAAAACCGGTAAGCAGGGCCAAATTCGACCGAGACGAAAGGTATTGACTCGCCCCGAATATAGGGCGTATCTTCCGCCCTAACAAGTGTTAGGTAGAGCGCGCCACCCGACCTTGTTGACCCTCCCTTTCGCCTTTGTTGAGAAAACCCATGAATTCCGGACTTGTTTACCAAGACGCGACCAAGCTCGCCGAAATGATCCGCGCCAAGGAGGTTTCGCCCGTCGAGGTCGTGCAGGCGCACCTGGACCGCATCGAAGCGGCCAACCCCAACATCAACGCCATCGTTACCGTCGCCGACAACGCACTGAAAGCCGCCAAGGCGGCCGAGGCCGCTGTTCTGGCGGGCCACGAGCTCGGACCATTGCACGGCGTTCCTTTCACGGCCAAAGACTCTTTCGATACCGCCGGTGTCCTCACCCAGCTGGGTTCGCCGATCTTCAAGGGACGCATCCCCGACAGCGACGCGACCAGCGTTACACGCATGAAGAAAGCCGGCGCCATCCTGCTCGCAAAAACCAATCTGCCTGAATTTTCATACTGGATCGAAAGCGACAACTTGCTTTCGGGCCGTACGTTGAACCCCTGGAACCAGGATCGTACGCCGGGCGGCTCAAGTGGCGGTGAGTCCGCCGCCATCGCAGCGGGCATGTCCCCGATCGGCCTTGCCACCGATGTCGCGATCTCCGTCCGTGGCCCGGCCGCATTGACCGGCGTCGTCGGGCTCAAGGCAACGCATGGACGCATCCCCATGACGGGTATCTGGCCTCGCGTGCCGCGCCGGTTCTGGCACGCCGGTCCGCTGGCACGCACGGTTCGCGATGTGGCACTTGCCTACTCGTTATTGGCAGGCCCGGACGGCGCAGATGGATTCTCTACGAGTCCGCTCTCACTCGATGCCGGTGTCGGTACCACGCCGAAGCGACCGCTCCGCGTTGGCTGGCTTGTCGAGCCTGGCTTTGGCCTGGTGGACAATGATGTGGCAGCAACGGTGCAGGCAGCGGCCGAAGCGCTGAAGAGTGCCGGAGTTATCGTAGAACCGGTGCGTATCCCTGTGCTCGAGCAAATCAATGCCCTTGAACTTCTTTGGAAGCTCCAGGCCATGGAGACCAAGCCGGCCTTCAAGGAAGCGACCGCAGGCCACGAGGAACTCATCTACAAGCACGTTCAGGGCGTTTTCGATACCCCCGATACAGCCATCGAGGATTTCGTTATCGCCGAGCAGCAGATCGAAGTCATGCGAGACGGATTCGCCCAGTACTTCCATCGCTACGATGCGCTGCTCTGCCCGGTCACGCCGGTACCGGCACATGCACACGATGCTGCCGAGTTTGTCATCAACGGCCAGACGGTCTCGTCTCTGCATGTCATGGATGCGACCGCTCCCCTCAGTGTCACCGGTCTACCCGGCCTTTCGCTTCGTTTCGGCACAAGCCACGATGGTCTTCCGATCGGCGTGCAACTGGTATCGCCCTGGCTGGCAGAGTCGACGATTCTGCATCTCGGTGCCCTGTTGGAAAGCATGAGTCCCGTCCGTAACCAGCATCCGAGCCTCGCCAGCATGGGTATCGAGCACTAAGACGGCCTTGCAAGACGCCCGAAACCTGATGCGGCGAAGATGCATGATGGTGGACCGGGTCAATAACGATTCGGTCCACCGTCGCGTCTGCCGGACGAGTCGGGATCCTGTCTGTCCCCCCGTTTTGTGGGACCCTTCGGGAGACGATGGTCAGATTCAGATTATTTCCCCGGCTCGTCGAGCAACACAGGCTGAGGCAGAAGCGTTCTGTCGAACGCCAATGCCCTGTTTCTTAACTCGCCGTGGCACGAAGGGGCCGATCGGACTGAAGGGAACCTCTAAAAACCTGCATTCTGTGAGAGCGACTTTCGTCGCGACGATCGTGCCTTATCGCAAGTTCTTGTCGCGACTGAAGTCGCTCCCACAACGATAGGATCCGTTTTCGCTGTGTCCAAGTCATTGACAGGTTTCTACGCAGTAGGATCTCGGTCCATGAGGAAGCGCAAAAGGCCATGAAGACATACTCGCGCCGTCGAAATGGCGGGTAACGATAATTACCGCTGGTCGTTCGGCAATCGAAAGGTTTTGGGCGCCTGGCCGGTGACCCGCTTGAATGCGTTGCTGAAAGCGCTTTCCGAGGCATACCCAAGCTTCTGGGCAATGGAGGCAATGGGACTTTTCTCCTCGCGCAATGCGCGCTCAGCCAAGTGCATGCGCCACTGTGTGAGATAGGTCAATGGAGCGACGCCTGCGATCGTCCTGAAATGGAGGGCAAACGTTGTACGCGACATAGCACATGCCCTGGCAAGCTGGTCCAGCCCCCAGTTGCATGCGGGATCGTCATGCATCAAGCGGAGGGCCGGAGCAATACGTGGATCGCCCAGCGCCCGCAACCAACTGGCAGGCTTCGGGGCCGACGTTTTCAGATGAGCGCGCAGTATCTGAATAAAAAGAAGCTGAGCCAGTTGCGCCGATGCAAGCTGGCCACCGGGTTGCTCGGTAGCGCACTCTTCCACCAGTCTATCGAGTAGCCAGCGAAACGCTGTTGCCTGCGGTGAACTGGCCGGCACGTGTATCCACGGTGGCAGGACATCCGACAGTAGCCGCCCGCTGGCCGGGTCGAGCAGGACATGCCCACCGATGTGGGCGAAGTCGTTGCCGTCGCCTAATTGCGCGGTTGCTTTCCCCGCCCCGGAAAAGACGCTCATGGCATCCACGGGGGCCACGCCCAGGTCGCTCGCCAGCACGAACGAGCGCTTTGCCGATAGCAGCCCGATATCTCCAGTATCGAAGCAGACAGGTTCGGCGGTACCTTCGATATGAACCCAGCAATGCCCTTTCACCACGGCAAAAAACTTGATCTTGTCCGGCGCCGGAAAACGAAGCGCCCAAGCACCGCCTGCCGTAAAGCCGCCCGTGAGCAGGGATTCGGTTCTGGTGAATCTGAGGATGTCGGAGAACGGATCGACGCTCATGCCCGTACTTTCACGCAAGTAGATCGTACTTTTGATTATTCACAGTACGGCAATCGATGTCTAACCTGACGATCAGTCAATTAGGACATCGGCATGAACGAAAAACAGGTATTGGTCACTGGGGGCACAGGATTTATCGCGCAGCACTGCATTCTCGCCCTGCTCGGGAAGGGATACCGCGTGCGGACAACGATCCGCTCGCCCAGCCGCGAGTCGGAAGTACGGGACAACCTCAAGACCGGCGGAGCCGACCCGGGAGATCGCCTGTCTTTTGTCATTGCCGATTTGAGCGAGGATCTCGGCTGGGCCGATGCTGCCGCCGATTGCACGTATGTGCTGCATGGCGCTTCTCCCACGCCATCTGGCAACCACACCCATGAGGACGATTGGATCCGACCCGCCGTAGACGGCAACTTGCGCGTTCTGCGTGCTGCGCGGGATGCAGGCGTGCAGCGGGTAGTTCTTACTTCCGCCTTCGGTGCCATTTGCGCCGGACACTCTTCCATGAAGCGCCCGTTCGACGAAACGGATTGGAGCAATCTGACTGGTAACGTATGGCCCTATCAGAAGTCGAAAACCCTCTCCGAACGCGCCGCCTGGGAATTTATCGAGCGCGAAGGGCGCGGACTCGAACTGTCCGTCGTCAATCCCACCGCCGTGCTCGGTCCGGTATTGGGGCCGGATTACTCGCACTCGATAAGGATGATCACGAACATGCTCGATGGTCAACGAGGATGTCCTAAAGTGAATTGCGGTTTTGTCGACGTGAGGGACGTAGCGGACTTGCATATGCGCGCCATGACGCATCCCCACGCCAAAGGCGAACGGTTTCTGGCAATCGCCGGCGATAGCCTGTGGCTGATCGAAGTGGCGAAGGTTCTGCGTCGTCGCATGGGGGCTTCGGCTCATAAAGTGCCGAGGTGGGAACTGCCCAACTGGCTGGTGCGCTTCTACGCCCGCAGCAACCCCGGAATGAGAGGCATAGCGACACTACTCGGCAGGAATATGAATGCCACGAGCGAGAAAGCCTGCCGCATGCTCGATTGGGCGCCGCGTTCGAGCGAGGAGGCCATCGTTGCCACGGCCGAAAGTCTGATTCGGCTTGGCTTGGTAGGGCTCTCGAGCAAGGCTTAGCAGGCTTATACCGATTTCAGCCCTGGAGCCGATGGGGCTCCAGGGCGAACTGCGTTGCCCTTTTAGGCAGGCACATCGGAATTAGCGCTTATAGATAACCGAAACGTATCAATGTGAACGCACTCATGTCGGCACAAGCATGAAAACCGATGACGTACCAGAGATTAGCCGGCCAAAACGAACGTATCGCGCCCGCAAGCAAAGCAAACACCAGGGCATTGACCACACCGAAACTGCCGAGCTGCCAGTGGTACACGGCGAACACCAGAGCGGTTACCGTGAATGCAAGCAAGGAACGCAAACGCGAAGCTGGCAAGTGACGTAGAAGCGTGTCGTAGAGATAACCACGAAACAGCAATTCTTCATAGAATCCCCCGATAACCCACGCCAGCCCCAGGGCCATCAGATAACCGGAAAGGCTGGCACGCACGAAAGCGAAGTCGGAAAAGTCGGGCCGTTCGGTCAGCAGATGAGCAAGCACGGGGCCGATGACAGCGTAATTCACCAGGGCATAAGCCAGCCCTAACGCTCCACCGACAACCAACGGGGCAATGCCGAACGTTTTCCAGCGGAAGCCAACATCGGACCAACCGAGTCCCTGGTAACGTAGCATTGCTGTGCAAAGCCCAAGCCCAAGCACGGGATACAGAAACATGGGCACGCCCAAGTGAGGGGCAATCAGCACGATACACGTCCCGAGGATTATTCCATAGACTTTGCGAGACCTATTCAACACCGGTCCGACTGCATCGTTCATCGATCCGATTCCCCGTCTAAGCCGCCGGCATAGTAAGGAATCGCGCCGACCTTGTCGAAGATGTTGGAGACGGTGAGCTTCAGCCTGGTCTCCGGATTGATCTGCCAGCCGACAGCACGGTGTTCTGGTCGAGGTATTGGATGGCGTTGTCCACGCCCATGTGCCAGTAATCGGCAGATAGCGACAGCCCCTGCATGCCGGGAACCTGCCACACGAAACCGTAGGCCCAGGAGTGGCCAGTCTGCGGCAGCAACAAGCGACTGCCATTCGTATACAAAGTGTAGTACTGCGAGGTCGGACGCTGTACCAGGTTGCACCAGGTGTTGTTGTTCTGGCCCTGTTTGATGGCATTGATACACTGCAAGGGATCGATGTAATCGCCGACCGGCGACGTAGAACCGCACAGGTAGATAGCCTGCATGTCCGGCGCCTTGAAGTTGGTGCCATAGCTGCCGCGAAGCAACAGTCCGTCCAACGGGCGCCATTCCAGGCCCGTGCCCCAGGTGCGGGCGATGTCGGCGCTGCCGGCATCGTGGTACTTATCCAGGCGCCCGGAAATTGTCCAGGTCAAAGTGTCGAGCACGGGCACGCGGAATTCGGTGCCGAACGAATGTAGCTGTCCATTCACACCCATCGCCAATGCACAGCTCTCATGGAATGCCACCAGCCATGCCAGAGCGGCTCACATTACGAGAATTCGCCTTAAATCAATCCATTAAAATAATGATTTAAATCATATTTCTCATCACGCTCCCTCCTTCACCACGACATCACTGCAGCAAGAGAAATATTAAAAAGGTGTCTTGCGCTCAAGCGAGGGTCCGATGGATAAGCCAGTCTCTGGTCGGCGTCATTTCCTGATCAGCACGGCTGTCGCGGCCGGAGCCGGAGTAGCGGGCTCATTGGGTGCAAAAGTCCGCGACGGTGAACTCGGCGCACCACCACGCACTTATCAAGGCGGTGTTCCGTGGACCGAGGGATTGGCGGACGAACCGCCCGGTGTGTCGGGCACGGACTTCAAGTTTTTTACGCCTGCCGAACGCGCGTTTATCGAAGCCGCGGTCAGCCGCCTGATTCCGAACGATGAACTGGGACCGGGCGCTGTCGAAGCGAATGTTCCGTTCTTCCTGGATCGGCAGTTGGCCGGACCATTCGGCCGCGGAGATCATTACTATCTGGGCGGACCCTGGCCCAAGGGAGCGCCGGAACAGGGATATCAAAGTCGCTTCTCACCCGCACAAATGTACCGGGCGGCCATCGCGGCCATCGACAAATACACGCACGCAAACTTCAACGGTGCGGACTTCGCCAAGTTGTCCGAGGACAATCGCGACAAGCTGCTGAAGGGCATGGAGAGCGGCTCCATCCAGCTTGAAGATGGCGTCGATGCAAAGACGTTCTTTGCCATGCTGCTGCAGAACACCAAGGAGGGCTATTTCTCCGATCCCATCTATGGTGGCAACAAGGACATGGGCGCCTGGAAAATGATCGGCTTTCCCGGCGCGCATTACGACTATCGCGAATGGGTAACGCGACATGGCGAACCCGTGCCCTTCCCGCCCGTCAGTTTCAAAGGGCGCGCTGGCTGGAATGGGGAGAGCTGACCATGGCGACGAGCTTGAAACCTGTCGATGCGGTGATTGTCGGCTTTGGCTGGACCGGCGCCATCATGGGACAGCAATTGGCGGATGCGGGGTTGGAAGTGCTCGCCCTGGAGCGCGGCCCCTGGCGCGACACGGCCACCGACTTTGCCACTGGCTTTGCGCAAGATGAACTGCGCTACATGTGGCGACATCACTTGTTCCAGAACGTCTCCGACGACACGCTGACCATACGCAACAACACTAGTCAGACCGCACTGCCGATGCGACATCTTGGCTCGTTCCTGCTTGGCACAGGCGTCGGCAGTGGCGGCGTGCACTGGAATGGCCAGATCTGGCGCTTTCTGCCTTCGGATTTTCTGACCAAGAGCCATAACGAACAACGCTATGGCAAGAAAGCGGTTAGCGATTACGATCTGACCGTCCAGGATTGGGGCGTAACGTACGAGGAACTCGAGCCGTACTACCAGCAGTTCGATGTATTGTGCGGAACCAGTGGCAAGGCCGGCAATCTCAACGGCACGATTCAGCCCGGCGGCAATCCCTTCGAAGGCGCACGCTCGGCCGAATATCCCACACCGCCGATGCCACAGACATATGGCCCGACGCTGTTCGGCAAGGCTGCCGCAGAACTG
>NZ_DATCRY010000093.1:0-2319 GCF_036568765.1 Dyella sp.
GGCCGGCACAGCGCGCCTGGGCCAACCGCGCCAACTGGCCGCGGTCAGGATGGCGGACAACGCGGCAAGTCCAATCCATGTCTCGCGTAGACCGAACTTCAGTAGCAACGGGACGATCGTGCCGGATGCTGCTATGCCGCACCCAAGCCCCAGAAACACCGCGCCCGTCGCCAGACCTTTCTGGTCGTCGGGCACATTCGGAAGAACGGTCGCCGCGACCAGCACCATGATGACTCCGCCGGCGATGCCAGACAGCAAGCGCCAAATAAAAAACCAGCTTGTAGAGACGGGGAATGCGCAAGCGAGAAACGCAAGCGTAACCAGAACCTTCATCGCGCGCAGCGCGGTGACGTTGCCAAGCCCGGCAGCCAGCGGCCGGCCCAGTACAGCCCCGACGAGGTAACCCGCCAGATTCGCGGCACCGAGATACACGACATCCGATGCCGCAAACCAGTGCGCCTGAATGAGAACCGGAAGGAGCGGGGTATAAGCAAAACGTGCCAGGCCAATGCCGATCAGACTCGCGCAGAATCCCGCAAAAATAGAAGGCCAGACAGCTTTCGGGTGGCCCGTTGCCGCCGGTAAAATGGGTTTGGACAAAGTCAGCTCCGAACAGTAAATCGCGAGAAAACCTCAGAGTTCGGTCGACGGCCATGAAGCGGCGCTCCGCATCACGATCACACCTTCCCGTGCGCACGGAGATTCGAGGAGTAGATGTTGTCGCACGCAACCGGGGTTGGGCTATTCACATTTTCCACCCACTCTTTGGTAGACATCGTCGCCGCATAGGTCGACTCCATAATGACGCTAATAATGCGATGCATCTCCTCGGCGCTCGCGTAGCCCGCCTTGTTCTTGTACGACAGCGAGCCGGCCGCATCCGGCAAGAATTCGACGACATAGCCCTTGTGCATCGCTTCGCGCATCGTGGCGTCATTGCAGTTCTGCGTCATGTAGCCGATAACGGTCAAAGTATCGATCTTGTGTTCCTTTAGCCAGTCGTCGAAGCCGGCGCCGGAGAATGCGCTTGGCAAGACTTTTGTCACCACGTGATCGTGAGGGCGGTCCGCAACGACAGGATGCAATCTCGCGCCATCGCTATCCTTTGCGAATATCGGTGCGTCAGCCGGCAAGACGTGCTGCACCAGCACGACCGGAACGCCATGTGCGTTGGCGGCGTCAATCGCCTTGCCGATATTCGGCAATGAGGACTCGACAGGCGGATATTCAATGCGGAAGTTACCTGTGACGTACTCATTCTGGACGTCGATGACAATCAACGCGCGGCGCGGTGCTTGCTTTGACATGCTAGTACCTGTGAAAAAGACCATCGCCAGACGACGGTTAGTGAATAAAGACAATTAGGTTTCCTGCAAGCACCTTCATTTCGCCCGACCAGCACGCAGCGCTCGTTGCGTTTATAGCGTGACGACCTGTAGCACCGCTTGAGTCCAGCAAGCTTGGATCGGCGAGGGCTGTGGTGCTGTTCAACAGTCGGCGGCGCTGGGTGTTGACTGGATTCGACATCTCTGGAATTGGCGAAGGCGGTTACGTGACCCTATGGGCTTATCGCTCGTGTGCCGCCCGGCCCGGGTTGCAAGTCATTCAGGGGCCGGACGGATCACTGGCTCGACTCAGATAGCCGACAGGTCCGGATGAAGTCCGCGCACCGGGCTTACGGCTTCGAGCAGCGAGGCGAGGTGCAGAACAGTCGACTCCGCCATCCACGGTGCGACGAGTTGCACGCCGACCGGCAGACCTTCGCGGCTCGTGCCGAAACGCAGCGACAGGCCCGGAAGCCCGGTCACATTGAGCGGCGCCGTCGCGGTCATGACGTGCAGCGACGACACCGACTGGCCGTCGATGTTGAACTCCGCAGCGTCGTGTGCGTGCGCCGGTACTGTCGTGACCGGGCAGAGCAACGCGTCGTATTGCTGGAAGTACCCGGCAAAGCCGTCGCGCAACTGTTCCGCTTTCTGCTCCGCGTCGACGAAATCGGCGATCGAGGTGTCCGGCGTGTCGTAGACGCCCTGAACGTGCTTGAAGATCTTGTCTTCGTGTCCGGCCGTTACTTTCCTGAAGGCGGGTTTGGTTTCCATGACCTGAAGCTTCCAGAGCAGCTCGAGCGCGTTGATCTGCTCGAGCACTGGAATGCGCACCGGCTCGACGGTGATGCCCAGGCTCTTCAGCGCTTCGGCCGAGGCGAGCACGGTAGCGGCGACGTCGGGGTCCACGGGCGCGAAGGCATCGATGAGCAGGCCAACCCGAATCGGCCGGCCCGGGCTGGACGCCACGCCGGCATCGAGGCTGGGCGGCGCC
>NZ_DATCRY010000094.1:0-8904 GCF_036568765.1 Dyella sp.
AACCATAAACGCCTCCACTCATCCATCGGTTATGTCCCACCGGCCGAAGCTGAGGCAAACTACTACAGCCAACTCGGCAAAGCTGCCGACGCGGCTGTTTTACTCTAACCAAACAGCCTCCGCGATTCCCGGGGCGATTCACATTTAAAAGTGGTGGCGTATGTTGGAAGAATTCGTGGGTCAAATAGTGGATGTCCCCGATTGTCCGCCCGATTGTCCCGATTGTCCTTCCGATTGTCGCCACGCGTAAAGCTAGGCTCTCGCTGCAAATGTTGCCGTCAGTGGAACATCTTCCTCGCCGCGAACATCCATCATTCCAAAAACTCATGCCTACTCGCTTATTCATGCACCAACCATAGAATAAGTTTGAAAAATTGCTCCAAGGGTTGAACATTGCGTGCTCGATACGCATCATCGGTCCGCCGCTGAAAGAACAGCGGCCGGGCTTGGAAACCCGCTTATGTAGTCGGTGTCTGCAAGGGCGCCGTAACGTTTACGGTGCCTCGTTTGTAGGCGTTGCGGCGCCCCTCTGCCATAATTTTATGGTGGGCGTGTCGGGAGGGCTTCGGGCCCTGCCGGGTCTTGCCGATTACATACCGGTTTTCCAACCCGACACGTCCGCCACCCCTATTTCGGGTGGCGGTCCCGAGCATGGAGCCGCGATGAACGACACTCTCGTCAACCCTGACGATGTTCCTACCGATGTAGTTGAATATGCGTTGCGTTATGCCACGGCTTCGCCTCAAGACAGTGAGCGCGCCGAGGACGTGCAACCCCCTGGGCTATCTGTGCTTTGCTTGACGTTGGAGTCGCGTTTGGCGAATGCGCAGCGGCTGATTCATCGTATGCTGTGGCAGCAGTACGACCAGCGGGATGCGCTGCATGCGTTTGGTACGCTGGAGCATCTGGGCGTTGAAGCACTTGAATTGTGTTGGGCTATACGGGACCTGGGGTTTGACGATGAGGCGCTGGAGTAGCTGAGGCCGTTTCGATAAAGGTGGCTGTCGTCTCGATGGCGGGAGCACTTCTGAGCGATGTAGGACCGGCTGTCGGGAACCTAGAAAAACCTCAATTTTCATCACTTCCTCCGGCGGGCGCCGCGGCCTGGCGGCTCCAACACGTTGATGCGTCAAGGCACTGGATCCCAGCGACCGCTGGGATGACAAGTAGGAAAGAGTTTTTAGTGGCTCCCTTTAGTTGCGACGGTGAAATCTCATCGCAAGCCGGTGTCGGTGAGGTGTTATTGTCGCGGCTGAAGCCGCTCCTACAGGAGCGACCTTCTCGCCAGTGGTTTTTTTGCTTCGCCTTGTGGGAATGCTGTTATTCGGAGGGGGCATGAAAAAGACATCAAGGTCGGACATCAATGTTCTCGTTGGACGTTCGATGCCGCCCAGGCAGGCACCCAGATATTCCAAACCGCCAGGCAGGCTCGATCCCGATGCCGCTAATTGTGTCTATTGCCGTCTTGCTCTGGGGGAAACTGCCGCCGAATCGTCGGAGGCTTCATTCGATGGTTTGTGCGACTGGCATAAGGCCCGGGTTCTGGCGGATAGGTCGTGAGCGGTATTTCGGCGCATCGATGGGCTACGGCAAGGGAGGCGCGTTTAGCTAGTCGCATGCCTGCGTGAGCGAAATATGTTTGTCGCCTGCGCATAAAGGGGATACAAGGTCTGTCCCTTCCAAATGGTACGGATACCATGCCCTTTTATATGGCGGGCGTCGCCCCGCAACTGCCAACAACACTGACCGGCTATCGCGCTATCGATGTGGATGCGCGCGGTCCGGCAACAACCGGCAGCTCAGATGTCCGACTGCCGACGTTGAGAGAGATTGGAAATTATGCTTCATCGGCCACGGAGCTTGGGCTGCCGTCCTACGATCAGGCTGTTCGTGGAACCGATCCAATCCTCGCTCGAGGTCCGATTGGAAATGCGGCTCCATCGGCGCCCGAGCCGCCATTGCCATCTTACGACGGGTCCTTTCTTGGAACAGACACGATAGTTGCTCAAGCCTCAATCGCGGATTTGCCATTGCCCCATTTCGTTGAAGATAGGAGGGGCTACATGGCCGGAAATCGTCTGATCGGGGAGTGGGAAAGCGCAAAGTGGCAGCTGATATCAGAGTCTATCGGTAATTTTCTTGCTGAGCCGTTGGTTCTGGAGTGCGGTTTTTCGGGGATTCATGCCGAACCGGCGTTACGAGATATAGCGACCTGGAGAGAGACGCTGTTGTGCAATCCGCTTCCGGAGCCAGGCGCGCAATATTCCGATGACATACTGGATAACAACGATCGGGCCCTACGAAGCGTTGCCGTTTTCAATATCTGCTTGAAAAATCATGCGGAGCTGTTGGACGTTTACGATCCAGCCTGCAAGGCAAAATTTGTCGAACTCTCGCAGAAAATCGATACCTTTCTCTTTGGGATGGCGCCCGTTCAGCGCAGGTAGAACCCTTGCATTGGTTTGAATGAAGTGGTTCACGGGAGAGCGAGCGCTTGCTCTCCCCCTTTATCGCGGTTGAAACATGTTTCAACGCGGGGCATCATCGGCCGCCACTGAGAACAACGGTGGCGCCCTTATGCGAGGACTATAGGTCGCCGTGCAATGCTTGCAGAGCGGCCAGTGCGGCAAGGCCCGCTGTTTCGGTGCGCAGGATGCGCGGACCCAGCACGAGGCCGGCAAACCCGGCGTGGATCAATGCGTTGATATCGCGTTCTCCCAACCCGCCTTCGGGGCCGACGACCAACAGGCCGCCGACGGAGGGAAAGGTCAATTCGCGAGCGCGCAGCGTACCTTCCGGAAGCAGGGCGAGACGCAAGGCGTCGTTATCTACAAGGCTATATAGCCAGGCATCGAGTGCTTGTACCGGAACGATCTCGGGAACATGCGCTCGCCCGCTTTGTTCGCAAGCGCTAGCGGCGACTGCTTGCCAATGCGCCAGGCGTTTTTCCGCGCGCGCCGGATCGAGTTTCACTTCGGAACGTTCGGTGACCAGCGGCACGATACGCGCGACACCGAGCTCGGTGGCCTTTTGCACGATCAGATCCATCTTTTCTCCGCGCGCCACGCCTTGAGCAAGGGTGAGCGATAGCGGCGATTCATTCTGTGGCGCTTGCTGCGCTTGGATGTTTACCTGAACGTTGCGCTTGCCGACGCTGACAATGCGCGCCGGGTAGTCGTGACCGTCGCCGTTGAACAGGACGATCTCATCGCCGGCATTCAAGCGCAGCACGCGTGCGACGTGTTCGCCGGCCTGGGCTGGCAAAAGCAGTTCGGCGCCGACCGCCAGGGATTGATCGACATGAATGCGGATGGTGCGCATGAGCGGAAATTGCTTGGAAAAACGCAAGGATAGCCGATACAGGCGAGGCGGCGAAGCTGAAGAGCGTGTGGCTGTCAGTGAACCAGATGCTTGCCCGCACGTTATACACGGAGGAGCATGGTTCTTGCCTCCCGAGAAGGAGGCTTCGGGTGGTTCAGGCGCCCGTTAAATGGAGGTCGTTGTTATGGGTAAGTCTTCTTTTGTTTCCCTGATGCTTGCGATGGTTGTGGCGGGCGGTGCGGTACACGCCCAGGCCGACACGCAAGCTCAGCCACAGCCGCAGGCCAAGCAATCCGCAGTTAAACCGGGCGATCGTAACTGCATCCGCGATACGGGTAGTTTGATCAAGCCGAAGGATGGTGCGTGCCTGCCGGTGGCGGGGCGCAGTTATGGGCAGGAGGATCTTCAGCGTACTGGCAAGACGCGGCTTGGGCCGGCATTGCAGGATCTGGATTCGAGTGTGACGGTGGGTGGGCGCTGATTTAGCGCTGCGGTTTCGGGCGGGGTTGCCCCCTCACCCCAACCCTCTCCCCCGGCAAAGCCAGGGGAGAGGGAGCTGACTGTGGCTAGCCTCAGTACGACGCACTTGCGTAACTTGCCCCCTCTCCCCTGGCTTTGCCGGGGGAGAGGGTTGGGGTGAGGGGGCGCGCCGTCACGCAAACGCCCGCTCAATCCCCGCGATAGCCACATCCACCAGATGATCGATTTCTTCCGTCGTCACCACATACGGCGGCATGAAGTACACGATATTCCCCAGCGGCCGCAGCAGCGCGCCGTGCTGCAAACCATGCAGATAAACACGTAACCCACGGCGTTCTTCCGCCGGATAAGGCGCACGTGTGATCTTGTCCCGCACCAGTTCGACGGCTGCGATCATACCTGTCTGGCGCACATCGGCTACGTGCGGATGATCGCGCAGCGGCGCCAGGCGCGCAGCCAGATGCGCGGACAACACGCGATTGCGCTCGAGCACGGGCTCATCGCGGAAGATCGCCAATGTCGCCAATGCCGCACGGCAGGCTAACGGATTGCCGGTATAGCTATGCGAATGCAGAAACGCCTTGCCTGCGCTGTATTCCGCATAGAACGCATCGTAGACGGCGTTATTCGTCAGCACGGCCGATAGCGGCATAAAGCCACCGGTAAGCCCCTTGGACAAGCACATGAAATCGGGCGTCACCGCTGCTTGTTCGCAGGCGAACAGCGTGCCGGTACGACCGAAACCGACAGCGATTTCATCGGCAATGAAATGCACGTCGAAGGCATCGCACAAGGCGCGCAGACCGGCCAGATACCGTGGGTGATACATGCGCATGCCCCCCGCACATTGCACCAGCGGCTCGACAATCACCGCGCAGGTTTCATGTGCATGTTGCTCAAGCAATGCGCGCAATTCACTCAAGCGCCGCTCGGCAATCTGTTCCGCGCTTTCGCCCAGCTCGCCTTCGTATGTGTCGGGCGACGGTGCAACGATGGGTGTAAGCAGCAACGGCGCATAGGTCTTGCGATATAGCGCCACGTCGCTGACGGATAGTGCTCCCAGGGTCTCACCGTGGTAACTACCGCTCAATGCGATAAAGCGCGTCTTTTCGCCACGACCTTGATTGAGCCAGTAGTGAAAGCTCATTTTCAGCGCGACTTCGATTGCCGCCGAGCCGTTGTCGGCCAGGAATACCTTGTCCAGACCGGGTGGCGTCACGCGCACCAGTTCCTCGGCCAGTTCGATCGCCGGAGGATGGGTAAAGCCGGCGAAGATGACGTGCTCGAGTCGATCGAGCTGATCTTTCAATGCCGCACCGATGCGAGGATTGGCGTGGCCGAACAGATTGGTCCACCACGAGCTGATGCCATCCAGATAACGGCGGCCATCGGCATCTATCAGCCAGGCGCCTTCGCCGCGCACGATCGGCAACATCGGCACGGTGCGGTGGTCGTGCATCTGCGTGCAGGGATGCCAGACATGGCGAAGGTCGCGCTCGGCGAGCAGGGCGTTGCTGAGGGGGGTGTCGGTCATCCGGTTATGATCGGGCGGAATCCTGCGGCGGCTCAAGCCTTGCCGCACCATCGATTTTCAAGGAGCCGCAGTTTGAAAGCATGGCGCGTGGGGCTGGTGGTGCTGGGTGTGGTGTTGCTCGCGGTCGTGAGCTTGTTCTGGTTTTTGCCTGCGCGCTGGGTAGTGCCATCGCTGCAGGCGCGCCTCCATGGCTTGCGGTTGGATGGCGTCAGCGGTTCTTTATGGGATGGCCACGCCGACCGGCTGATAGCCACCGATGGCCGCCTGCTCGGACGTATGGATTGGCAGCTCTCGCGTCTGTCCCTGTTCGGCAAGGGGGCGCTATCGCTGCAACTGGAAGGTCCGCAATTGGCTTTTCGCGGGCAAATGCAGCGCCTGGGCGACGACAGTGTGCATTGGCAGGACGTGCATCTGCACCTGGACCTGGGCCTGACGACCCACGCTACGCCCTGGGGGCGGCCCCAGGGCACGTTGGAGGTCGATATCCCTGAGGCCCTGGTGCAGAACCAATGGCCCATGCGACTTGCGGCCAGCGGGCAATGGCGCGATGCGTCGGTGCAGACAGCGCAGGGCAAGGTTTCCCTGGGCACCTTGTCTTGGCACGCGCAGTCGAACCATGGCGTGCTCATCGGTAGCCTGGCCGATGCCGGGCCGGAGGGGCCGTTGAAGGTGTCTGGTAGCTTCGAATTGAGTACGCTTGGCTGGCATTACCGCCTGGAGGCGGTACCACGGGGGCGGCAGCCAGCATTGCAGCGCTGGCTCACGATATTGGGACCGGTTGCGTTCGACGGCACGCTGCGCCTGGAGCAGCGCGGCGGCGTAGCCAAACTGCTGAAAGGATCGTCATGAGTATCAAGGATTATCAGCCCGCCCTGGCTGCTGCGCGCCAGGCGGCGTCCGCCGCTGCGGATATTCTGCTGCACTACTGGCGCAAGGGCGTGACCGTGGAATGGAAAAGCGACGCCACACCGGTCACGGTGGCCGATCGCGAGGCGGAACTTGCCATCCGTGAAGTTCTGGCTTCGGAGCTGCCGGGCGCCAGTATCTTCGGCGAGGAGTTCGGTCACGACGGCCAGTCGCAGGAATGGCTCTGGCTGGTCGATCCGCTCGACGGCACCAAAAGCTTCGTGCGCCGCACACCGTTCTTTTCGACCCAGATTGCGCTGATGCATCGCGGCGAGCTGGTGCTGGGCGTGTCCAGCGCTCCGGTCTATGGGGAAACGATGTGGGGTTGCACGGGCAAGGGCGCCTGGTTCCAGGGCGATCCCGTACAGATAGCCGATACGACGGAGCTGGCGCAGGCCTCGATCTCGTTCGGCAATATCAAGTCGCTGACCGGCGATGCACGCTGGACCGCGATGGGTGGATTGGTGGCACAGGCCAACCGCGTGCGCGGCTATGGCGACTTCTGCCATTACCACTTGCTGGCGCGCGGCGCGCTGGATCTGGTGATCGAGTCGGACGTGAATATCCTGGATGTGGCTGCACTGGCGGTGATCGTCCGCGAGGCTGGCGGCGTGTTTACCGATCTGGCCGGGCGTGGCCCTAGCCTTGAAACGACTAGCGTCCTGGCGGGCACGCCCGCACTGCACCGTCTGGCGCTGGCCCGCTTGCATATCGATCAAGGAACCTCTGCGTGAGCCAGCTCCCCGTCTTCTTAAGTGTCTTGTTGGGCTACAGCCCGGCGATGGCGATCTCTGTGGTCGGCCTGATCGTGGCGGCTGTTTGTTGGCAGCGCACGCCGCAGGGTGCGTTGCTACTGATCGTCGCCAGCAGCATTCAGTTGTTGCTGACCTTGTTCAATGCCTGGCTTTACGGCGGCTACCTGCCCCGAATGCAGCAGAGCGGCGAGTCGGTGGCCGGCATGGCGCAGATGCTGGGTTTCTGGACGGTGCTCGGTGGGGTGCTGCACGCCCTGGTCTACGGCTTGCTGATCTGGGCGGTCTTCGCCGGTCGCGGCAAAGCGGAGCGGGCGACGCCCTAGCCGGGTTACAATCGGCGGATGCGCAAACCTCCGATCATCCACGCCACCCGCGACGTGCACGACAGCAGTTTCTTGCGCGTCGAGCAGTTGGACCTGGAATTTTCCAATGGCGAGCGCCGCACCTACGAACGGCTCAAGGGCAGCGGGCTGGGTGCGGTGATCATCGTGCCGATGCAGGATGACGAGACCGTTTTGCTGGTGCGCGAATACGGTGCCGGCGTCGGCCGCTACGAGCTGTGCCTGCCCAAGGGCCGACTCGATCCGGGCGAGAGCGCGGTCGAAGGTGCCGATCGCGAGCTCAAGGAAGAAGTCGGCTATGGGGCACGCAAGTTGACGCGGTTGCACAGCCTTTCGCTGTCGCCTTCGTACATGACCCATATGGCGCATGTGGTGCTGGCGCAGGATCTCTACCCCGAACGGCTCGAGGGCGACGAGCCCGAAGAGCTCGAAGTGGTACCGTGGAAGCTGGCCGAACTGCATCGCCTGGTCGAGCGCGAGGATGTCACTGAGGGCCGCTCCATCGCTGCCCTGTTTATGGCCCGGGAATATCTCGCCGGCCGCTTTCATCCCGTCTCGTGAGCGGCGAACTTTCTCCGCTGTTGCAGCGTGTGGGCGAGATCGCCCGCGCGGCCGGCGAGGCGATCCTGGAGATCTACCGCAGCGATTTCGACGTCACGCAAAAAGCCGACCGCTCGCCGGTCACGGATGCGGACCTTGCTGCGCAGGACGTGATCGCGGCGGGCCTTGCTCAATTGGAGCCGCGCTTGCCGGTGGTCTCGGAAGAGGCTCGTACGGCTGCCTGGAGCGAACGGGCCACCTGGTCGCGTTATTGGTTGGTCGACCCGCTCGATGGCACGCGCGAGTTCGTCAAGCGCAATGGCGAATTCACCGTCAATATCGCCTTGATCGAGGAGCATCGTAGCGTGCTCGGTGTGGTGCTGGCGCCGGTCAGCGGCGAGTTGTATGTGGCGCGACGTGGCGAAGGGGCCTGGATGCAGATGCGTCCGGAAGGTGCCTGGCAGCGCATGTCAACGCGCTCGCTGGCACAGCCGCCGCGCGTGGCTGGCAGCCGTTCGCACGGCGGCGGCGGTGTGGCGTTACTGGAGGCCTTGCTCGGTAGCGAATACAGTACGCATCCGCTGGGCTCGTCGCTCAAGTTCTGTGTGATCGCGCGTGGCGATGCGGATGTCTACCTGCGGCGCGGCCCGACCAGCGAATGGGACACCGCCGCGGCGCAGTGCGTGCTGGAAGAAGCCGGCGGCGAGGTACTGGATCTGCGCGGTGAATCGCTACGTTACAACCGCGGCGATTCGCTGCTCAATCCTGAGTTCATCGCGATCGGTGATCGACGCATCGATTGGCGCGCGCGGTTGTTGGCACACGTAGATTGATTTCGGATATCGCCAAGAGCCTGCTAGTGCTGTGGGAGCGACTTCAGGGAACGTCTAAAAACCTGTCAATGACTTGGACACAGCGAAAACGGATCCTATCGTTGTGGGAGCGACTTCAGTCGCGACAAGGACTTGCGGTGAGGCACGATTGTCGCGACTAAAGTCGCTCCCACAGAAAGCAAGTTTTTAGAGGC
>NZ_DATCRY010000095.1:0-12243 GCF_036568765.1 Dyella sp.
AAATCGTGTCGATGCCCAGGAAACAGGCCAGCGTGGCGGCGTAGGCGATGGCTGTCTTGATCATGACCCGCTCCGAATCGTCGCGTGAGATACGGACGGGAGCGACAAGCGGATCACGCAGGCCGAGAAACGACAAAGCCGCCTCGCGGCGGCCTGCATCCGGGAAGATTTGGTGGAGCCAGGCGGGATCGAACCGCCGACCTCCTGCATGCCATGCAGGCGCTCTCCCAGCTGAGCTATGGCCCCAGCCGCTGGAAGCCCGAAAGAATAGAAGCGAATGGCGATTCCGTCAAGCGTTCGTGACAAAAAAATTTTCAGAAACTTCACTCCCGAGGTTAGGCCGTTCGACCGATGTGTTTGCTTGCGTAGTTTCTGACCAACGACATAAGAGACACGCGCATTCGACATCGTAGTTGCCGCGGCTGTTAGGCTGGGGCCGTCGCCTTCGCGGATTGCTCATGCACGAACTTCAATTCATCCAGGACCTCGCCACCGTGATGCTGGTCGCCGGTTTGACCACGGTGATCTTCCAGCGCCTGCGTCAGCCGGTGGTGCTCGGATACATCATCGCCGGCGTGGTCGTGGGGCCTCATACCAATTCGCTGATCTTCATCCACGACGAAAACACGATCCGAACGCTCTCCGAGTTGGGAATGATCCTGCTGCTGTTTGCATTGGGTCTCGAATTCAGCTTGAAGAAACTGCGTGAAGTCGGTGGCGCTGGCGTGGTCGCGGCGGTCTGCGAAATTGTGTTGATGCTTTGGCTGGGCTACGAGATCGGCCGCTTTTTCGAATGGAGTTCGATCGACTCGCTGTTCCTGGGCGCAATGATGTCGATCTCCTCGACTACGATCATCCTCAAGGCGCTAGGCGACCTTAGCCTGAAGCGCGAGGGCTTTGCCCAGGTGATATTTGCCATCCTGATCATCGAGGATGTGCTCGCGATCGTGCTGATGGCTTTGCTCACAGGTATCGCCAGCTCAGGCGACCTCGAGGCGGGAGAGGCAATGGCGGCGATCGGTCGCCTGACACTGTTTATGGCTGTCTCGATGGTGGTCGGCTTGCTGCTGGTGCCGCGCGTGGTCGATTACATCGCACGGGTCAGCCGTGACGATGTGCTGTTGATTGCGGTGCTGGGCCTCTGTTTCGGCTTTTGCCTGCTGGTCAGCGAAATGGGCTACAGCGTAGCCCTAGGTGCGTTCATGATTGGCGCGGTGGTCGGCGAGGCAACCAGCGTGCGCCGCGTGGAGCGCATTATCGGGCCGGTGCGCGACATGTTCAGCGCGGTGTTCTTCGTGGCCATCGGTATGTTGATCGATCCGAAGATGCTGGTCGAGTACGCCTGGCCGATCACCATCGTCACGCTGGCGGTGGTGGTGGGCAAGGTGATCACTTGCAGCTTCGGCGTGTTCGTCGCCGGTAAGGAGGCACGCACGTCGTTGCGCGTGGGGATGGGTCTGGCGCAGATCGGTGAGTTTTCGTTCGTGATTGCTTCCTTGGGTTTGAGCCTCAAGGTCACCAGCGGTTTTCTTTATCCGATCGCGGTTGCGGTATCGGCCATCACTACCTTTCTCACCCCTTATCTGATCCGCGCTTCCGATCCGCTGGCTGGCATGCTTGCACGTCGTCTTCCCCAGGGTTTCATCGGGGTGTTCGGTGCCTATACCGACTGGATGGGCAATATCAGTTTCTCGGGGCAGGGGGCGGCGATCATGAAGATGATCCGCCGCCTCGTCTGGCATGTCGTCATCAATATGGCGCTGGTCGTGGCGGTGTTCCTGATCATGGCCTATCTGTACCGGCGCGGCTATTTCCATTGGGAGATATTCGACCGGCGAGAGCTGGTTTCGCGCACCGTGGCATGGTCGGTTGCCGCGCTGCTATCGCTGCCGATGATCGTGGCCGCGTACCGCAAGGCCAACGCGCTCGGCATGCTGCTGGCGGAGCTGAGCATTCCCGAGCGGGTCGGCGGCCAGCACAATGTGAAGATCCGCGCCGTGCTGGCCCGGCTTGTGCCGATGGCGGCCCTGGCGGTGCTGGCGTTACTTGTGGTCGCGCTCGCTTCGACCATCCTGCCCCCCAGGGAGGTGGCGCTGGTCCTGGTGCTGATCGGGCTGGTGCTCACCTGGCTGCTGTGGCGGGTGCTGGTGCAGATCCATGCCCGCCTCCAGGCGGCGCTGCGCGACACCCTGGACAAGACAGAACAGCCGGATAACCGGCATTTCTAGATTCTGTCGCAAAAAACCACGATTCTTGACCGCGATCACGAACCTTTGTGCGTCTGAACGGTCCATGCCTTTGCTCGTTGCTAAGACGAGAAAGGCACCGCACAATGGGCGATGCGCCTCCATCGGGGAGGCCAGTCCGGTTGTGTGCCGGCACATCCAAACGAGGGAGTTCAAATGAAGCATTTTCTGCGTCCCACGCTGACGGCGGCCGCTCTGGCCGTTGCGCTGGGTATGACCGCCGGGGTTCACGCTCAGGCCGCCAAGTCGGGCGCAACGGCCGCAGCGGGCACGGTCGACAAGACCAAGGCCAGCTACGTGGTGGGTTGGGATCTGGCCAGTTCGTTGCCGCCGCTCGTGCGCGATGAGGTCGATCCGGCTACCGTCGCTCGCGCTGTCCAGTCGGCCCTGTCGGGTCAGAAGCCGACCATGAGCGAAGCCGAATACAAGTCCACCAAGGAAGCTTTCGTCGCTCAGCTGCAGGCCAAGGCCAAGGCCGAGTACACCCAGGTGGCCGCCAAGAACAAGACCGAAGGCGACGCTTTCATCGCCAAGAACAAGACCGCTCCGGGCGTGAAGACCACGGCGTCGGGCCTGCAGTATCAGGTGATCAGCCAGGGTTCGGGCGCTCGTCCGGGTCCGAACGATACCGTGCAGGTGAACTATGTCGGCACCTTCGTCAATGGCGAAGTGTTCGACGATTCTTCCAAGCATGAAGGTGGCGGTCCGGCTTCGATCCCGCTGGCTGGTGTGATCCCGGGCTTCCGTGAAGGCCTGCAGCTGATGCAGACCGGCGGCCACTACAAGTTCTTCATTCCTTCGAGCCAGGCCTACGGCGCTCAGCCGCAGAACGGCTTCCCGCCGAACGCGACCATCATCTTCGACGTGACCCTCGTCAAGACCGGTCCGACCCCGGCCGGTGCGGACGGCGCCGGCAAGTAACGCTGGCCGAAAGTTCAAAAGCACAACCGGGCGGGGCGCGAAGCGATTCGCGCCCCGCTTTTTTACTGATCTGCCGCGCTGGCGGCTGCTAAAATCAGTCGTCTTGCGATCTGGGAAACCCCTCGGCGATGAAAGTCACTATCTTCGGCACCGGTTATGTCGGTCTGGTCACCGGTGCCTGCCTGGCCGAAATGGGCAACCATGTTGTCTGCGTGGATGTCGATGCGGATAAGGTCGAGCGCCTCAAGCGTGGCGAGATCCCGATCTACGAGCCGGGCTTGGAGCCCATCGTCAAGCGCAACCACGCCAGCGGCCAACTCGACTTCACCACAGATCCCGTGCCGGCGATCGAACACGGCCAGGTGATCTTCATTGCCGTCGGTACGCCACCGGACGAGGACGGTAGCGCCGACCTCAAGTACGTGCTTGGTGTAGCCCGCACCATCGGTGAGCGGCTGGATCGCTATGCCGTCGTAGTGAACAAATCCACCGTGCCGGTCGGCACCGCCGACCGTGTGCGAGCGGCCGTTACTGCCGAACTCACCAAGCGTGGCGCAACGGTGGAGTTCGACGTCGTCTCCAACCCCGAATTTCTCAAGGAAGGCGACGCGGTCGAAGACTGCCTGCGTCCCGATCGCATCATCATCGGCAGCTCCAGCGAACGTGCGATCGGCGTGCTGCGCAAACTCTACGCACCGTTCAATCGCAATCACGAGCGCACTGTGGTGATGGATGAGCGCTCGGCCGAGCTGACCAAGTACGCCGCCAACGCCATGTTGGCGACCAAGATCAGCTTCATGAACGAAATCGCCAATATTGCCGAACGCGTCGGTGCCGATATCGAGCTGGTGCGCCAGGGCATCGGCTCGGATCCGCGCATCGGCTATCACTTTATTTATCCGGGCGCCGGCTATGGCGGTTCGTGCTTTCCCAAGGATGTGCAGGCACTGGAGCGCACCGCGCGCAGCGTAGGTTATCCGGCTCGTCTGCTCGGCGCGGTCGAGGCGGTCAACCATGATCAGAAGCTGAAGTTGTTCGAGCTGATCGTTCAACACTTTGGCGGCAGCGTGTCCGGCAAGACCGTCGCCCTGTGGGGGCTGGCGTTCAAGCCCAATACCGATGACATGCGCGAGGCTTCCAGCCGTAGCCTGATGGAAGCGCTGTGGAAAGCAGGCGCCAAAGTGCGGGCCTTCGATCCCGAGGCGCGCGCGGAAACGCGCCGCGTCTACGGCGAGCGCGATGACCTGGTGCTGTGCGACAGCGCCTATCAGGCGCTCGAGGGGGCGGACGTGCTGGCGATCGTTACCGAATGGAAGGCATTCCGCAGCCCCGATTTTGCGCGCATTCGCGCAGCGTTGGCCGAACCGGCGATCTTCGATGGGCGCAACCTCTATGTGCCGCAACAAGTCGAAGAGGCCGGGCTGGCTTATTACGGCATTGGCCGCGGCCGCAGCCTGAAGGTCTGACAAGTGGCTGCAGAGACCTTCGAGCAACGTCTGGCCGAACTGGAAGTGAAGCTCACTTTCATCGACGATACGCTCAACGCATTGGTCAGCGCCGATGCGGAGCGATCGCAGCGCATGGCCGCGCTGGAGCGTCTGGTCCGCGACCTGCGTAGCGAGTTATCGACGCTGCGCGTCTCGCAGGGCCATGACCCGCACAGCGAGCCGCCGCCGCCCCATTACTGATTTCATAGCCTCATACGGCGTTTTCAACGAGTTCAAGATCATGGCCGAATCCCTGCGCGATCAGCTGCTCAAGAGTGGCATCGTCAAACAGGTACGCGAAGAAAAGCGTGCCGCGTCGCCTCAAACTGGCAAGCCGGGGCTACACAAGGGCCACAAGCCGGCACACGGCAAACCTCAAGGGCATAACAAGCCGCAAGGGCAGGGTGCGCCGCGCAAGGATGGCGAGATCGATCTGGCCAAGGCGTATGCCGTGCGCCAGCAGACCGAAGCGGCCGAGCGCAAGCTCGCCGAGCAACAGGCCGCCGAGCAGGCTCGCCTGAAGCGTGAGCGCAAGCAAAAAATCGAAAAGCTCCTGCAAGGCCAGGCCTTGAACAAAGCCGATGCCGATCAGGCGCGTCACTTCGAATACGGCGGCAAGATTCGCCGCATCTATGTCGATGCCGCGCAATTGGTTGCGCTCAATGCCGGCGAACTCGGCGTGGTGCAGCAAAGTGGCCGTTATCTTCTCGTGGCGCGCGCGATTGCCGAACAAGTACGAAATATCGACGCGAATATCGTGGCCTTGCTGGTGGAGACCAGCCCAGGCGGTGTTGGCGAAGACGGCGTGCCCGATGACTTGATGTGGTGAGCACAAAGAGGCGGCGCGCCTGAGCGCGCCGCTTATCGGTTACTCGTCGCCGGTCGGGGTGAGGTTTTCGAATTCGAAACCGGTCTTGGCCAGCGCCTGGTGCTCCCAGCCGTTCTTCGGAGCAAAGCGTTCGCCGTAGCGCTGAGCCAGACGCTCGAGCTTGCCGCGCACAATGCCTACGCCTTCGCTGCGCAGGTACTGGATCGGGCCTCCGCGGAACGGTGCAAAGCCGGTTCCGAAAATCACGCCGGCGTCTAGCAGATCGGCGTCGTCGACCACGCCATCGCCCAGGCAGGCGACCGCTTCGTTGACCATCGGCAGAATCATGCGGTCCTGCAAGTCGGCCGGCACGACATAATCCGGATCGACTTCAGGTTTCTGCGCCTTGCCTTCATGCCAGGTATACAGCCCCTGGCCGTCCTTCTTGCCACGTTTGCCAGCTTCGAGCCTGTCTTCCAGTCCTGCGGGCAATTCCAGCCCGAGGAACGGCGCAAGCTCCTTGCCGACCGAGGCGCAGACATCCAGCCCGACCGTATCGGCCAGTTCGATCGGCCCCATCGGCATGCCGAATTTCTTCGCTTCTTTATCCAACACCGGACCGGGAATGCCTTCGTTGTAGAGTCGCATCGACTCGAGCAGATAAGGCATCAGAATGCGGTTGACCAGGAAGCCTGGCGTGCCCTTGACGGCCACCGGCAGCTTGCCGATCGCCTTGCAGAAGGCCAGTGCGCGTTTCTCGTAGCCTGGATCCAGGCTGTCGTGGCGCACCACTTCCACTAGCGGCATCTGCGCCACCGGATTGAAGAAGTGCAAGCCAAGGAAGTGCTGTGGCTTGGCCAGCCCCTTGCGCAGTTCGTCGAGCGGAATGCTCGATGTATTGGTAGCGAGAATTTCGTCGGCCTGGAATTGCGGTTCGATGCCGGCGTAAAGGGCTTCTTTGGCCTGGGCATTTTCGAAGATCGCCTCGATCGCCAGGTCGGCTTCCTTCACGCCGTTGCCCTCGACATCCGCGCGCAGGCGCGCCATGGCGGCTTGCACTTTCTCGGGCTGCTTGAGTTTCTTTTCGTACAGCTCGCGCGCCCGATCCAGTGCTGGCTGGATGAACTTCATCTCGCGATCTTGCAGGGTGACAGTGAAGCCCTTGAAAGCCGCCCAGGCGGCGATATCGCCACCCATCACGCCGGCACCGACGACGTGCACATGTTCGATACCGTGTTCGGTGCCGCTACCTTGGGACTTCAGGCGTTCCTGCAGGAAGAACACGCGGATCAGGTTCTGAGCCGTCGGGGTCTGCGCCAGTTTGGCGACCGACCTGGCCTCCAGCTTCAGTCGCTGGTTGATGCTGCTTCCGCCACGGCGCCAGACCTCGATCGCCGCGAATGGCGCCGGGTAATGCTCTTTGCGCACCTTGGCCGCGGTCTGTTTTATCACCATGGGCGCCAGGGCTTGGCGCACGGGCCATATATTGGTGGCCCAGGCTTTGGCGCGCTGGGCAAACGGGCGCGCGTGAGGCCGGCGCAAAAGACTACGGGCCTCGGCTAGCAGTTCGGCCGGCGGAGCCAACCGGTCGACCACGCCCAGTGCCAGTGCCCGCTTTGCCGACAGCGGCCGCCCGGTCAGCATGATCGGTAGGGCCTCGGTGGCACCGATCAGCCGCGGCAGGCGAGCGGTACCGCCCCAGCCGGGATGGATGCCGAGCATCACCTCGGGCAGGCCGATGCGGGTCTTTTCGTCGTCGGCTGCCACGCGTTGGCGACAGGCCAGGATCAGTTCGGTGCCGCCGCCCATGCAGGCGCCATGAATGGCTGCAACGGTCGGGCAGGGCAGGCGTGCCAGGGCTTCGAACACGCGCTGACCGTTTTCGATGCTTTCCAGCACAGTGTCGTGCTGGGCGTATTGCACGAACTCCTTGATATCCGCGCCTACCGCGAAGCCGAACGGCTTGGCCGAGTGAATCAGGACACCGACGGGCTTTTCGATCGCCAGGCGCTCGACGATCTGACCCAATTCGTCCAGGACGGCACGGGAAATCGCGTTGACGTGGGCACCGGCCCGATCGAGAGAAAGGGTAACGATGCCGCTCTCGTCCAGGCTCGTTTTCCAGTGGTTAAAGCGCAATCCTTCGAACATGGGGATAGGAACGTTGGCTTGGAATCTGCCCACCATACCTTCCCGTAGCGTCGAATGCGAGAAGGGGGAGGGAGGAAGGACTGGAGATGGGAGATGGGTAGCGGGGGCGCAAGTCCGGTCGCTTGCCGTCAGGATGAAGGGCCGCGACATGTGCTATCGCACCGGGGATTTGCCGCTGTAGCCGCGTAAGCGCCCCCGCTACCCGCCCCCCAACCTCCGCTTCTATAACGAGCCCTTTACGTTTGCCGGCTCTCTCCAATTGCAAATCCTGTGCGCTGCCGCAAAAAAAACGGCTCAAGAAAAATGCATTTATCACGATGTCGCCTCCGGCTATTGTGCTCGGCCCGGGAGCGGGTAATTTACGCAGCGTATATGAGCACCTCTCTTGCCACGCCCGCCGCCCCCCCCGGCGCAGACATTTTTGAACGCATTCTCACGGCGTCGGGAGGCCTGCTTGCGCTCGAAGGTGGCGATAGCGATGGATTGATCGAGCAATTCCGCGCACTGGTGCGACATTCCGGGCAATCGGTTTATTTATGGTCGCCTACGACGGGACTGGATAACTTGCGCGAAGCGCACGCTCGTGTTCCGGGCAGTCAGCGCCTTAACCAAGCCTTGCGTTTCGTCCAGCAGAGCATGCATTTCGGTGTGTATCTGTTCCGCCATCTGCCACTCCCGTTGGCTCCGGCGGACGTGAACCAGTTGCGCCAGCTGGCGCGTTCGCCGACGGAGCAGGTGCGTCGGGTCGTGCTTGTCGACGCACCGCGCAGCCTGCTGGATAGCCTGGCCGATGCCTTGATCAAGATCGACTGCGCAGCGCCCGTCGAAATACGTCCACGCTTGCGCGATGGCCGTTGGCTACTCTGACGGCAGCGCGCATGGATAAGGCCGCCACTGGGGTTCTCGTCATCGCGGCACAGCGCGAATTACGTCGTGAACTTTTCGATGTGTTCGACCACGAAGAACGCCATCCGGTCGTCTACTCGGCGCGCGATCTGACTCACGCGCGCCAATTGCTGCATGAAGAGCCGAAGCTGGATCTGGCCGTGCTGGTCTGTGACGGTGACGCCCGGCACACGCAGCAGAATGTAGAAATCTTGCGGCAGTGGCCATCTTGCGCACGCACCCCCCTGCTGCTGATCCTTACCGAGCAGGCCAGCTTGAAGCCTGGCGAGTTGCCGCTCGACATTGCCGACTGGCTATATGCATCGCAGATCGCTCATGAGCTGATTGGCCGTTGGCGTCGATTGGCGCATACACCGGCGCCCCCTGTGGTTACAGTGTCGCCTCCTGTCGGTACGGTCGAGCGGGGCGATTATCGGTTCGCATTCGATGAGTCCGAAGCCGAATGGGTAATAGTCGATCCCCACGGCGAACGCATCATCGAGTCGAGTGTGGCGATGATCCGCAATAGCGGCTTACCGTTGGCGCGTCTATCGCGGATGCCGATCGGCGAGCTCTTGCGCTTCGATGATGCCGACCTCGGAGCCGTGATGGACGCGGGTACACGCCAATGGTTTCGATGCACTCGCTTGTCTTCGAACGGTGGAGAGCACGGTCAGGCCAGCGCACGCAAGATCCGCCACCAGGGACGGGATGCGGTGGCGTTTTCATTCCGCAGCTATCGAGCCGGAGCGCGTGCGGAGCCGGCGCTCGATTTGCTCGCGCGACTGTTCAATTCCGGTGGTGGCGACGATGGAGTGGAAGCCGCCGCGCGGTTGCTCTACGAAGCACTGGAGCTGGACTATCTGGCGCTATGGTCGGCACGACCGGAAGAAATCGGCGCGCCAACCCAACTCTTGCAGCTATGGCGGGGCGAAAACCAGTCATGGCCAAGCCCCGGGCTGCAAAGTTCGTTGCGCCTGGTGCTCAACGGTCAACCGATGCTGCATCAGGCCGACGCGCGGCGCTTGGCCGAGGTCGATCCCTTGCTCGATCAACTCGGACTGAGCGGCTTTGCTGGTCTGCCGCTGTTGGACGAACGCCGCAACGTGCTCGGCGCCTTGCTTGCCGGCACGCACCGGCCGTTCGGCACGATGGAGATTATTGGGCCGACCCTGCGCGTGGCCGCGGCGCGATTCGCCCATGCGCTGGAGCTCAAGCGTACACGCGAACAAGGGCGTGCCGAAGGCCTGCTCGATGCGCTCACCGGCTTGCCCAACCGCGTCCTGTTCAACGATCGCCTGGATATGATCATCCGCGAAGCCACTCGCACCGGCGAATGCTTTGCGTTGCTATTCGTCGACCTCGACCGCTTCAAGACGATCAATGACACTCTCGGTCATGCCATTGGCGACCAGGTACTGATCACCGCGACCCAGCGCCTGCGCAGCAGTGTGCGGGCTTCCGACACGGTGGCGCGCTACGCGGGCGATGAGTTCGTGGTGGTACTACGGCACATCATCAAGAATGAAGATGTGCTGCGCATTGCCGAGAAGATCGTGCAAGTGATGGAGGCGCCGCTACGCATCGACGATGGCACCGAGCTGCAGGTAACCGCCTCGATCGGTGTGAGCTTCTATCCGGACGACGCCGACGATGCCGAAACCTTGCTCAAGCACGCCGACGAAGCGATGTACGCAGCCAAGAGCTTGGGCCGCAACAATTTCCAGATTTACGAAGTCAGTGCCGAGCAGGCGCAGCAGCAGAACCTGGCGCTGAAATCGCGCTTGCGTCACGCCGAGCACAATGGCGAGCTACGCGTGTTCTTCCAGCCACAGGTCGATGCCAAGACCGAGGACATTGTCGGCATGGAGGCGCTAGTGCGCTGGGAGCATCCGGAGTTGGGCTATATCGGCCCTGGGTTCTTCATCCCGCTGGCGGAGGAAACCGGTCTGATTGTGTCGATCGGCGAATGGGTGCTGCGCGCGGCCTGCCGCCAAGCCGAAGAGTGGGAGCGGCGCTTCGGCCTGCGCCTGCGTCTGGGCGTCAATCTCTCGGCCGTGCAACTGATGCAGCCCAATTTGCTGGATGTGGTTGCGCAGGTTCTGCAGGAAACCGGGTTGGATCCGGGGCTTTTGGAGATGGAAGTTACCGAGAGCATCAGCATCAAGGCCGCACCCAACCTCATCGAGAACCTGCACGGCCTGCACAAGCTGGGGTGCCGTATTGCTATCGACGACTTCGGTACCGGTGCCGCCTCGCTGGACTATCTGCGCAAGTTGCCGGCCGACCGCATCAAGATCGACCAGAGTTTCGTACGTAACATCGGCGTCGACCCGGACGACGAGGCGATCGTACGCACCACTATCGAAATGGCCCACCGCCTCAAGCGCGGCGTAGTCGCCGAGGGAGTGGAGATCGAACAGCACCTGCAATTCTTGCGCGCCAATCATTGCGACGAACTGCAAGGCTATCTGTTCTGCCGGCCGTTGCCCGTGCCGTCCTTCGAAAAGCTGTTGGCCGAACGCCAGCGACTATTGACTAGCGCGGGCTCCTGACTTGCCCTGCGGGGTACCGCCCCTTATATAGTGAGTCTCGCCGAAATTTCATGCGCTGGGACGCGGCAGGCGCAAACGGGCGAGGTTGGCCGCACGAACTGAACTTATGGCGACGATGCCTGTCACATCTCGTCGTTCTCATCCGGCGGCAGGCCTATGCTTGTAACAGCGGTAACGAAGGAGACAGCCCGGATGGGCGAAAACGAACTGGATCGCGCGCTGGTAGAGCGAGTCCAAAACGGGGACAAGCGAGCCTTCGATCTGCTGGTGCGCAAGTACCAGCACAAGGTGGTCGCGCTGATTTCGCGTTATGTGAATAACCATGCCGAGTGCGAGGATGTCGCCCAGGAGGCGTTTGTGCGGGCCTGGCGCGCCATCGGCTCGTTCCGTGGCGAAAGTGCGTTCTATACCTGGATGTACAAAATTGCCGTCAATACCGCCAAGAATCACCTGGTGGCCATGGGGCGCCGTCCGCCCACCGACGATATCGCGGTGGAAGACGCTGTTTTCGTGCCTGGGGCCGACCGCATGCAGGAGAGCGCTACTCCCGAGCGCGAATTGATGCGCCAGGAAATTGAACGAACTGTCTTTTCCACGGTCCAAGCCTTACCAGAAGAGCTACGCACCGCCATCACCCTCCGGGAAGTGGACGGACTTAGTTATGAGGAGATCGCTGAAGCCATGGACTGCCCGATTGGAACCGTGCGATCACGGATCTTCCGTGCCCGCGAGGCGATCGATGAAAAGCTGCGGCCGCTGCTGTCGGACCGCGAGGACGTATAAATGACTGAAGTCAATCGCGAAAATCTATCCGCCAGCATGGACGGGCAGCTTTCCTCAGAGGAACTGCGCTTCTTGCTGCGCCGGTTCGAGGCCGACGCTTCGCTAGCGCGGACCTGGGGGCGCTATCACATCGCCCGTGACGGTTTGCGCCGCGAACTGGCCCCTATGGCGTCGGCGGGTTTCGCCGATCGGGTGATGCGGGCGATCGAGCAGGAAACAGGCGTTTCGGTCGTTCCCCAGGCGCGCCGACGCTGGTTGCGTTGGTCCGCTGGCGGTGCGATCGCGGCGAGCGTGGCGGTGGCGGCCTTGCTGGTGACCCAGCCGGCAGGACAGGAGGGCGGCGAGCGCGCCGCACCGTTGGCCGCCACTGGAAACGGGAATGTCGCCCCTTCCACGATCACCCAGGC
>NZ_DATCRY010000096.1:0-2395 GCF_036568765.1 Dyella sp.
CCGAGCTTACGCTCGAACCGGGTAACTGGCATTCGCGTGCCGAGGATCGTTACGGCCCTGACGGCAAGCGCTACATTACCGCCAGCGAAGACCGCGACGAGATGACAAAGATCAACGTCTACGCATCCGGACCGATTATCAAGGACAAGCTGTTCTTCTTCGCCATGTACGAAACGCGCGGCAATTCGCCGCGCAACACCGACGATCTCGGCGTCCTTTACAACAGCACCCATTCCAATAACGATTTCTGGGGCACGAAGCTCGACTGGCATATCAATGACAGCAATCTGCTGGAATTCATGGCCTTCTCCGACAAGGTCAGCGATGGCACCGATGTCTACGACTACAACTTCGCCGACAAGTACGCCAAGAGCAAGACCAACGAGATCTACAACGACACCGGCGGCAAGAATTGGGCTTTCACGTATACCAATTACCTGACCGACAACCTGTCGATGAAAGTGATGTACGGCAAGAACAACCGCGAATCGTTCAATCGTGCCTTGACCGACCTGGAATGCAACCCAGTGGCAGCAACCAGCGCCGTCCCCTCCCCCGGCGTGCCGCTGGGTTGCACCAGCAATACCGCAGTGGAGAAGCTCAACGACCAGCGCAAGCAGGCGCGTGCCGATTTCGAATGGAAGCTGGACGATCATCTAGTTCGCTTCGGTTACGACCATGAGGTAGACACCTCGATTTACAGCCGCCACTATCCCGGCCCGGATGCGCTCTACTACAACGTCTACGACGCCGCGCCCGGTGCGTCGATCCCCAACCCGGCCGGTGGCGGCGTGATACCGCCCGGCTACTTCGGCTACGTACGTGCGCGGCGCTACGAAATCGCCGGTACGTTCGAAACGACCAACTCAGCCTATTACCTGGAAGACAACTGGCAGATCACGCCACGCCTGCTGATCAACGCCGGCATCCGCCGTGACGGTTTCGACAACAAGGGCGGCGACGGGCGCAGCTACATCAAGATGGACAATATGTGGGCGCCGCGCCTGGGCTTCTCCTTCGATATGAAGGGCGACGGCACCACCAAGCTGTTCGGCAACCTGGGGCGCTACTATCTGCCGGTCGCCAACGTGATCAACATCAAGCAGGCCGGTGGCCTGCTCGACCAGCGCACTTACTATGCCTTCGGCGGCTGGCAGATCATCGACCGCAACGGTTCGCAATACGCCATGCCCATCCTGGGACCTCAACTCGGCGGCGTGGACGTATCGCAAGGCGATGGCACTGTGGGCGATCTGCGCTCCGAAGTGGGTCGCGACATGGACCAGGTCTATCAGGATGAGGCCATCCTGGGCTTCCAGCAGATGCTGGACGAGAAATGGTCCTGGGGTGTAAGCGGCACGTATCGGCGCCTGCACAATGCTATCGACGACATGGAGATCAGCGCTACCGCCAAATGCGGCGGTGACGGATACATCGGCTGGGTGATGGGCAACCCCGGCAAGAAGGTCACCGTATGGGGCGACACCAACTGTGACGGCACACCCGATGGCTGGGTTACGGTCGACACTGCCAAGGAAGGTTGGGCGATGTACGATGCGGACGGCAATTACCTTGGCCAACGCGGCTGGGTGAAGCCCAAGCGTACGTACGAAGCACTGGAATTACAGGTCGATCGCGCCTGGGACAACAAATGGGCTTTCAATGCCTCCTATACCCTGTCGTGGAACCGGGGCAACGCCGAAGGTCCCGTCAACTCCGACACCAATTTTGACGATACCGGCCGCACCGAGAACTTCGACAATCCATGGGTCAACTTCGGCGGGGACGGCTACCTGCCGAACGACCATCGCCATCAGCTGAAAATGCGCGGCACCTACGCCATCACGCCGCACTGGCAACTCGGCGCCAATATGACGGTGCTCTCCGGGGGTCCGATCACCGGCTTTGGCGTGGGCAATCCTTTCGACGACACGAACTACCATAGCTATTACATCTGCATAGAGAACTGCGAATCGCCGCGTTCGGAAGATCGCGTCTACGCAAACTCGCCGCGCGGCAAGTACGGCACAATGCCCTGGACCTACACGATAGACGCGAGCATTACCTATCTGGTGCCTATCGGCCAGAAGGGCCAGCTACGTGCCAAGCTGGCCGTCTACAACCTGCTCAATCAGCAAAAAACCATTGCCGTGGATCAGGACCTGCAAACCAGCATCTCCGAGTACACCAATCCCTACTTCGGCTACGGGATGCGCTTCCAGCAACCGCGCTTCACCCAGTTGACCGTCTCCCTCGACTTCTGAGGGCCACCGCTGCGGCCCGCGACAACGCGGGCCGCTTTTTTTAGGTGGCGGTTCGCTGGCCGTGTACGATGGCTTGGTGCACATCGCCGCCGAAGGATGCATGCCATGCCGTCACGCGCCCTGCTCGCGCT
>NZ_DATCRY010000097.1:0-22004 GCF_036568765.1 Dyella sp.
CACGATCCGACATGACTCACTCACTCCGACTCTTCTCGATGCTGAGACAAGTCAGCCTCCCCACGGGCCGACGGCTTACTGGGCTGCTGGAATTCGGGTGAGGCGATGTGAAGATTCTGTGGAACCGACATCGGGGCACGCACGTGATCTAGCAAACACAGTGACCCCAGCATAACGGATTTTCAGATTACGAGTAGATATTTTGTGATTATTTCTTTTATTAACCGTCTTCACGTTTTCTACATAAAAAAAGGCCGGACAATTTGTCCGGCCTTTCTCACAACTTTCGAGCCGGGCAGCTCAGCCGACCTGAACTTCATCGGCCTGCAGGCCCTTCTGGCCCTGCACGACCTTGAAGGTCACCTTCTGGCCTTCGGCCAGGCTCTTGAAGCCATTGCCCTGAATCGCGCGGAAATGCACGAATACATCCGGGCCATTGTCGCGGCTGATGAAGCCGAAACCCTTGGCATCGTTGAACCACTTGACAGTACCGGTCTGACGATCAGACATGAAACACTCCTAAAGGTATACAGACTTAGCCCAGCGCATCCGTAGATGTAGAGCCGAGCGACTTACTGGTGTGCTAAGGAAACCCTAGGGGTGAGGCGATGAGGCAGATCGCAGATCAGCGGCATCGGGTCACAAAACTCTGGTGACCCTCGGCAAACACAGCGGACGAATGATAGCCCAAGTTTTATCGCTTACGGAATGGACCGATCGGGTCTAAATTAGCTGGATCGTTCTAAATGAGTTCCAGTTCACCGCTTTTCCTTCAGCTTTCTTTTACTCGCAACGGTGTCTAGTGGCCCTGCCGGCTGCCCCGAGTATGCTGCCGGCCAAGCGTCCACCGCCCGCAGGAGCTCGCATGTCTACTTATTCGGCTCGACTTGCCTTGCTGGCACTGGCTACCGGCTTGACGATCGCCGGCTGTGCAGACAACAAGCCAGCCACCCGGCACCCGTCAACGGGCACCGCAAATACCGCTCCTGCCACGGCGCGGGGGCAATTACCCGCAACCGGCCGTCCTCGGACAACAGCAGCGCCAACCGCACCGTCTCAAGCGGTCCAGGCCGACAAGACCGGTATCCCTTCATGCGACGACTATCTGGCGAGCTATGTCGCCTGCCACCGCGCCGCCGCCATCTACTCCCCCGACCAGATCGAAAGCCGATACGAACAGATGCGTCGCAGCCTGCTCGACGATGCCCAGGATCCGGATATGCGCCCGCAACTGAGCACGCGCTGCGCGGCGTTATCCAATCAACTGCGTCAGGTGCTGGCCGGCAAACCCTGCAGCAGCGCCAGCACCGCTCCTGCGGGCCCCTGAGCCAGCCTGGAACACCCATCAGGACCTGCTGTTTCAAACATCGGCAAGCATGCGCCGTAAAGCCGCTGCAAACGCCGCAGGACGTGAGCGCGCCACCTTCACCTTCGGCGTGCCGTGCCAATGAGCGGTTGCCGCGATCGCCCGGGCCAACTCGCCGAGCAGGCGCTCTTCCGGTTCCACACCCGGCTCCAGGTAAACCGATTTGATCTCGAACATGCCATCGGCGCGATGCGCCTTTGCATCCAGGCGGCCGACCAGGCGTCCTCGATGCAAAATAGGCAGCACGTAGTAGCCGTACTTTCGCTTGGCCGGCGGCGTATAACATTCGATGGTGTATTCGAAATCGAACATGGTCAGCACACGCGTTCGATCCCACACGAGCGGATCGAACGGCGACAACAGCGTGGTATGAGTCGCACGCAATCTTCCTTGTGCGGCCAGCGCAAGTAACGGAGCATGGTCGCGGTGCACATAGCCCGGGGAACGCCACGTGTCGACCTTTACTTCGATCAATTCCCCGCCTGCGCACAAGGCAGCCAGTTCGCGATCGGTGACCTGCGGCCGTAAGCGATAATAGTCGGCAATCCAGCGCGCCTGCGTGACGCCCAATGCCCGCACGGTGTCGACAATGAAACGCTTGCGCAACTCATCGTGCGCCAAGGCAACAGTTGTCGTATCGAAAGGCGGTTGCAGCTTGCCAAGCACACGTTCGGCCAGGTCGTAGACACGCTGAAAGCGCTCGCGCCGCGTCACCATCAATTCGCCCAATGCGAACCACGCTTCGAGCCAACGCTTCTCGGGTTTCCACGACCACCAGCCTGCCGCCCCCTGAGGCCGCTCGCTCGTTGAAAAATCGGCCGTGCGCATGGCGTCATGCGCACGGATATGGGCAAGCACTTCCTCCATGCCGGCGCGATGCTCACGCTGCATGCGCTCGGCCTGTTTGTGCGCCCAATGCATACTTCGCTGAGCGCGCCAATCGCGATGCAGAACGATGTCAGCCGCGGGTATGAAACATGCCTCATGCGCCCAGGTTTCGACGATTCGCCCCTGTTCCAACGCATCATCCAGCCATTGGGGCACGTAAGCGCCAAGGCGCGAATGCAGCACCATGTAAGGACTACGCGCAATCACGTGAATGCTGTCGATCTGCAGCAGCCGCATGCGCTCGATCGCGGCAACCACGTCAGCGGGACGTGCACGGCGCGATGGCGCCTTGAGCAAGCCCTGTGCAGCCAATTGCAGGCAACGCGCTTGCTGCATGCGCAAGATGACAACCTCTTCAGCCTCTTCAGCTGAAGGCCGATGCAACGCTAACGATGACTTCACATGACCTCGATGCGGTTATTGTGTCTGCGTTTAACGGACGCTCCTTGTCGATACGCCGCATGCACTTTCGATAGGTCAGCATGAGCGCACTCTTCCACCCGCCAATGATTCTGGCATGGAGTGACCGATGAAACATACGAAGCTTTTTCTATCGATCGTAGCGATCGGTTCCCTGCAATATGCGTGCGCGCTGTGGGCGCAAGACCAGACCATGCCGCAACAGCCTCCGCAACCGCAGCCGCAATCCCAGCCGATGACACCGCCACCGCCACCGCAACAAGGGCAAGCGGTGATGCCGCCGCCTCCGCCGCCAGGCTCGACCGATCCGCAGCAGATGCAGGATCAGGCGACTCCACCGCCGCCGCCGGGCACGCAACCCATGCCGCAGCCGGCACCTCAACCAGGGCAGGCCTCGGCGCAAACAGCGACAGACAAGGGTGTGCAAGTGACAGTGAATTCCTCGATGCCACCTGCCCCACCCGCCGGTCCGGCCCCGAGCTTCGAACAGTTGTCCAACGGCGGCAAGTCGATCAGCGAGTCCCAGGCCTCGGCTTATCCGCTGCTGGCTAACGACTTCAAGTACGCCGATCGCAACCGCGACGGCCGGATCAGCAAGAGCGAATACGAAGCCTGGTCCAAGAACCCTTGATTTCCGCAACAAACCGACTCATCGAAAGCGCCGGTCGATCCGGCGCTTTTTTTGTTGCTCCCGGGCAATCGCAGGCTAAACTCCGCACTTTGTTGCGACCTAATCGAAAGGAGGTCCCGGTGAAGCGGACGTTCGCCATAGCCACTGGCCTGCTGCTGGCCTCTGCCGTCGCCGTGTCCCACGCACAGAACCCCAATCCGCTCGATATCCGTGCATGCACCGCCATCGAGAGCGACGCGCAGCGATTGGCCTGCTACGACCACGCGACCGGTCGCGACAATCTTCCTGTAGCGCAGAAACGCAAGGACAGCAGCACCCAGGCGCCGAGCGTATTTACCAACGACACGAATAATCGCCGCACCGCCGTCATCGGCAACAGCGAAGTGGCCAAACCATTATCGCTGCTCGACTCGCGCTGGGAGCTCTCGCCCGGCAGCAAGCTGGGCACCTTCAACATCCGCGGATACAAGCCTGTCTATGTCCTGCCGGTCTTCGCAACCAGCAACCAGAACGATCAACCGCGCAGCCCCAATCCCGACAATACCGTCACCACGCCGCAGTCGTTACAGAATGTCGAAGCGAAGTTCCAGCTGAGCCTGAAGACCAAGATCTGGCAGGACTTGTTCGGTGACAACGGCGATCTGTGGATCGGCTATACCCAGTCCTCGCGCTGGCAGGTCTACAACGCGGCGATTTCGCGCCCGTTCCGAGAGACCAACTACGAGCCCGAGGCAATATTGATGTTCAACACCGATTATTCGGTCTTGGGATGGAATGGCCGCCTGGCGGGTATCGGACTCGATCACGAATCCAATGGACGCTCCAACCCGCTCTCGCGCAGTTGGAACCGCGTGATTGCCGATTTCGGCTTCGAACGAGACGATTGGGCCGTGATGTTTCGGCCTTGGTGGCGCATTCCGGAAAGCAGCAAAACCGACGACAACCCGGATATCAGCGACTATATGGGCCGCATGGATATGCAGATCGTTCACGAATGGAACGGCCAGGAATTCGGCCTGATGCTCCGCCACTCGCTGCGCGGCGGCAGTCGCAGCCACGGCGCCGGGCAATTCAGCTGGAGCTTTCCGATTGCCGGCAATCTGCGCGGCTATATGGAGCTCTTCAAGGGGTATGGCGAGAGCATGATCGACTACAACCACAATGCGACGTATTTGGGATTGGGGGTGTCGTTGCTGGATTGGTACTGATGGTTTAAGGAGTGGCTGCAGAGGCCAATGAGCGTAAAGTCTCGTCTGCGCATTTCTCTTACTTCTCACTTCTCTGCATTCGCTTCTCTCCCGAGAGGCCCGGCTCGCGCCGGGCCTCGGTTGCATCAATGGTGATGGCCGCCTTCGCCATGCACATGACCATGCTCGCGCTCTTCCTCGGTCGATTCGCGAACACTCGTCACTTCGATCGCGAAATGCAGTGTCTGACCGGCCAACGGATGATTGCCGTCGATGTGCACCTTGTCGTCATCGACCCTGGTCACGGTCACGTTGATCACGCCCTGCGGACCGCGCCCCTGAAACTGCATGCCGGGCTGGATATCGGTCACGCCCTGGAAGGCGTCGCGCGGCACTTCCTGCACCAGCTCTTCGTGGCGCTCGCCATAGCCCTCCGCGGCGGCAACGTCGACCTTGAACTGGTCGCCGGCCCTCCGGCCTTCCATCGCCTTCTCCAGCCCCGGCACGATCTGCCCGCTGCCCTGCAGATAAGTCAGCGGTTCGCGGCCATCGGAGCTGTCGACGACCTGACCCTGACCGTCAGTCAACGTGTAGTGGAAGGAAACGACACTGTGGTTGGCAATCTGCATGATGTTCTCGTAGAAATGTCCTGAAATCCCGGCTTAGCGAGAGCCGAGGCGGACGACAAGGGTAACAGAGGCTGGCGTGACGATCGTGCAGTACGCTGGACGATCTGAAATACTGGCGGGCATGAACGGATGCTCCAGCCTGTGTCGCCTTGTTGTTCTGACGGTCATCGTCTCGGCGGTGGCGAAACCGGCCGCTGCGGAGCAAGCCCCTACCGTACAGCCCGTATCGCTAGGCGCGAAAATCGACACTTTCATCGCCCAACCGCGCTTTGCCGCAGCGCGTTGGGGTATCGCCGTCGCGTCGCTCGATAGCGGCCGAGTGCTTTACGTACATAATGCCGACCGGCTGTTCCAGCCAGCTTCCACGACCAAGCTGTTTACCGCCGCAGTCGCCCTGAGCACCCTGGGGCCCGATTACCGCATACCTACCCAGGTGCTGGCCAAGGAGCCGATCCAGAACGGCAAACTCGATGGATCGCTATGGCTGTATGGCATGGGCGACCCGACACTGGGCGCCGATCCTTCCACGGCAGCCTGGGCCGACAACCTGGCCGGGCAACTGGCCGCACGAGGTCTGCGCAAGGTCAGCGGCGACCTTGTTGCCGACGACACCTATTTCCAGTCGCCCCCGATGGGCTCGGGATGGGAAGCGATCGACCTGCAGAGCTGGTTTGGCATGCCGACCTCGGCACTCAGCGTGGACGACAATCTGGTGGATATCGCCATCCGGCCCGGCCGCCGCGCCGGCATGCCGGCGCTTGTCGCATTCGATCAGACCGATGCCGCACCCGTACTGGCCAATACCATGGTCACGGGCGAGCCGCGCACACGCAACGATATCAACCTCTATCGAGCGCCAGGCAGCGATACCTTGCATGCTTTCGGCAACATCGCCGCCGGGGCCTCCATGCTGCGCTACAAACTCGCCATGGTCGATCCTGCCCGCGTCGCCGGCCAACGCCTGCTCAAGGCGCTCGCGCGCCAAGGCATCCACGTCGAGGGCAAGCTGCACGTCTTGCATTGGCCAGAACCAAGCCAGCGCGATGGCGCGGTCGCGGTGGCGCAAGTGCAGTCGCCGAGCGTAGCCGACATCCTGCGCCAGGGGCTGAAGCGCTCGCAGAATCTCTATATGCAGAACCTGCTGCTGATCAGCGGCGCTCATGCGCAGGATCAAGCGATGAGCGAACCGGCGCCGCCGAAGGGCTTCCTTACCACGGAAGCCTGGGGCATCCGCGCCATGCGCGCTCTGCTCGATCGAATCGGCGTACCCGCGCATGCGAGTCTCATCGAGGAGGGATCCGGCTTGTCTCGCCGCGACCTGGCTACACCCGAGGCCATCGTCCGCGTGCTGAGTTTTCTGGCCGCCCAACCCTATGCGCAGCAGGTCTACGACGCGATGCCGCTGGCCGGTGTAGACGGTACCTTGCAATGGCGCATGCACAAGACACCCGCTGAAAACAATGTACGCGCCAAGACAGGCAGCATGAGCCTGGTGCATTGCCTGGCCGGCTACGTCACCGCCGCCTCCGGCGAACGACTGGCATTCGCGATCATGCTCAACAACTATCAGCCGCCGGAAGGTGCGCCGTCGGCAAGCCGCGACGTCGACGCCATTGCCACGATGCTGGCCGAACCGACGAGTGCGCCGTAAAACTACGCCGGCTCCCTCATCTCCCTTCGGCGATATCGCGCTCGATCTTCTCCGGCGTATCGGTCGGCGCGTAGCGCCTGACTACCTCGCCCCGGTCGTCGATCAGGAACTTGGTGAAATTCCACTTGATCGCCTCGCTGCCCAGGATGCCCTTGCCTTCCTTTTTCAGCCAGCGATAGAGCGGATGAGTGTTTTCGCCATTGACTTCGATCTTGGCGAACATCGGGAAGCTGACGTCATAGCTGGTCGAGCAGAAATTCTTGATCTCGGCCTCATCGCCGGGCTCCTGGTGCCCGAACTGATCGCAGGGGAAACCCAGCACCGCTACGCCCTTATCGCGATATTTGCGCCACAAGGCCTCCAGCCCCGTGTATTGCGGGGTAAAGCCGCACTTGGAAGCCACATTGACGATCAGCAGGGTCTTGCCGCGCCATTCGGCCAACGAACGCTCGTTACCGTCGATGTCGCGGGCGGAAAAGTCGTAAACGGAAGCCATGTCTTGAGCACTCCTTGGGGACCGGAAAACACAGTTTACGCCAGCCCAACCCGCCACGCCCGGCCGCCGGCTGGCATAATGCCTCCTTCGACTTCCTCGCCCGGGCCCCACCGTGATTCGCTTCGTCGATGTCCATAAGTCCTATCGTGTCGACGGCAAGGACATTTCCGCATTACAACCGTTCAACCTGGATATCGTCGATGGCGAGGTATTCGGCATCATCGGTCATTCCGGCGCCGGCAAATCGACGCTTATACGGCTTATCAACCTGCTCGAACGCCCCAGCGGCGGGCGCATCCTGATCGACGATGTCGATCTGACGGCATTGGACGACGCAGCGCTGCGTGCACAACGCCGCCGCACCGGCATGATCTTTCAGCACTTCAATCTACTGTCTTCGCAGACAGTTGCCGACAATATCGCCTTTCCGCTACGCCTGGCCGGCGAGCGCGACCAAAACGCGATCCGGCGACGCGTCGATGAATTGCTGGAGCGCGTGGGCCTGACAGCACACGCCAACAAATACCCGTCGCAGCTTTCGGGTGGCCAGAAACAGCGTGTCGGCATTGCCCGCGCGCTGGCTAACCGCCCCTCTATCCTGCTCTGCGACGAAGCGACCAGCGCACTGGATCCACAGACCACTGCGTCGGTGCTGGAGCTTCTGGCGCAGATCAACCGCGATCTGAAGCTCACGATCGTGTTGATCACGCACGAAATGGATGTCGTACGGCGCGTCTGCGACCGTGTCGCCGTACTCGATGCCGGCCGGATCGTCGAGCACGGCGCCGTAGCGGATGTCTTCCTGCATCCGGAGCACGCCACTACCCGCCGCTTCGTCGACGAAGCCTTGCCGGAAGAGGCCGCCGGTGCCGCCGCACAATATGCCCAGGTACCGGGCCGCATCCTGCGCCTTTCTTTCCGCGGCGAAACGACCTGGTCACCGACGCTGAGCCGGATCGCGCGCGATACCGGTGTGGACTTCAATATCCTGGCCGGCCGCATCGATCGCATCAAAGATCTACCGTACGGCCAACTGACGCTCGCCATGCAAGGAGCCGGTACCGATACCGCACTCGCCTCGCTGCGCGATGCAGGCATCGAAGTAGAGGAGATTGCCCGATGATGCTCGCCCCGGCCTCGCCGCTACAGCAATTGTTCCCGAATATCGACGATTGGGGCGAACTGGGGCACGCCTGTATCGATACCTTGTTGATGCTGGGAGGCTCGCTGCTGTTGACCGTCGCGATCGGCATGCCGCTTGGCGTACTGCTCTACCTGACCGGCAAGGGCCAGCTACGCGAGATGCCCAGGCTTTACGGCGTGCTGTCGCTGACGGTGAATATCCTGCGCTCGATACCCTTCATCATTCTGATGATCGTGCTGATGCCACTGACCTATGTCCTGGTCGGCACCAAGCTGGGCATTCGGGGCGCCATCCCGCCATTGGTGATCGGCGCAGCCCCCTTCTTCGCCCGTCTCGTCGAAACCGCCTTGCGCGAAGTAGAGCGCGGCGTCATCGAGGCCAGCCAGGCCATGGGAGCGACTACCTGGCAAATCGTCCGCCATGTGCTGCTGCCCGAAGCGCGACCAGGCCTTGCCGCCGGCATCACGGTGACCGCGATCGCGCTGGTGGGCTATACCGCCATGGGCGGCGCGATCGGCGCGGGTGGCCTGGGCGACCTGGCCTATCGCTACGGCTACCTGAGCTATAAGTCGGACTACATGGTGGTCACTGTTTTCCTGTTGATTGTGCTCGTGCAGCTCCTGCAAACCATCGGCGACCGCGTGGTGGCCTATTTCAGCCGTCGCTGACCGTAAGATTTTTGCAAACAGCGGTATAGACGGCTACTCTGGTGCGACGCACAAAGGCTGATACTCCATGACCAAGTTCCTCGCTTCCCTGGCGGCCATGCTTCTGCTGGCCGGCTGCTCCTCCGGCTCCGATAGCGGCCATACCCAAACGCTCAGCGTAGCCGCGACCGCAGTACCGCATGCGGAGATCCTCAAGCAGGCCAGGCCGATCCTGGCCAAGGAAGGGATCAACCTGGATATCAAGGTCTTTGCCGATTACGTGCAGCCCAATACCCAGGTGTTGGAAAAAAACGTCGATGTGAACTATTTTCAGAGCAAGCCGTACCTGGACGAGTTCAACCGGCAACATGGCACCAACCTCACCGTTGTCACCGGCGTGCATATCGAGCCCTTCGGTGCCTATTCGCGCAAGATCAAATCGATCGACGAGCTGCCGGACGGCGCTACAGTCAGCCTGCCCAACGACCCGAGCAACGGCGGCCGCGCGCTGCTGCTGATCGCCAAGCACGGACTGATCGTGCTGAAGGACCCGAACAGCCCCATCTCCACGCCCAAAGACGTGATCGCCAATCCGAAGCACCTGAAATTCCGTGAATTGGAAGCGGCAATCCTGCCGCGGACGCTGGACGAGGTAGACCTCGCCCTGATCAATACCAACTATGCGCTGGCCGCCGGCCTCAATCCCGTCAAGGATGCGCTGTTGATCGAAGACAAAGATTCTCCCTACGTCAACGTCCTGGTCAGCCGCGCCGACAACAAGGACGATCCGCGCGTGCAGGCGCTCGCCAAGGCGCTGACCAGCCCGCAGGTCAGGCAGTACATCGAGCAGCAGTACCATGGTGCCGTCTTGCCCGCGTTTTGAGGCCACCGGAACGAGCCGTAAGGCTCAGGCTTTTTGGGGCGAGGAGCGAGGGCGCACGGTCGAGCGGTGCCGCTCACCTTAAGCGCGCGAGAACCTAATCGCAGCCTTGAACCCGCGCGGACTTGCAGCCTCGCTACTCGCTCCTAAAAGCCCACGCGCCCCTACTCGTCAGCAAGCACCGGAATCTCAAATACCTGCCGCAGGTAAGCCACGTAGGCCTCGTCCTCGCACATGTTCTTGCCCGGCGAGTCGCTCAGCTTGGCCACCGGCTGGCCGTTGCAACGAACCATCTTGATGACGATATTCAATGGCGACGGACCCACATCGTTGGTCAGATTGGTCCCCACACCGAAGGCGAGCTGACAGCGTCCGCGAAAGTGCGTATAGAGCTGCATCACCTTCGGGATATCCAGACCGTCGCTGAACACCAGTACCTTGCTGCTCGGGTCGACGCGATTGGCGCGGTAGTGCGCGAGCACGCGCTCTCCCCATTCGAACGGATCGCCCGAATCATGGCGCGTGCCATCGAACAACTTGCAGAAGTACATATCGAAATCGCGCAGGAACGCGCTCAAACCGTAGACGTCGGATAAGGCGATACCGAGATCGCCGCGATACTCTCTGGCCCAGGTCTCCAGCGCGGCCACTTGCGAGTCGCGCAAGCGTGGGCCCAGCGCCTGATGAGCCTGCAGGTATTCATGCGCAAGTGTTCCAAGCGGGCGCAGGCCCAGCCGCCATGCCAACCACACATTGCTGGTACCGGTCAGTTGCTCGCCCAGTCCTTCGCGCAACGTAGCGACTACCTCCCTCTGCCACTCGCGCGAAAAACGGCGGCGCGTGCCGTAATCGGCGATGCGACAACCTTCGTGGCCTGCCGTATCGCGCAGCAAAGCGATCTTCTCATGCAGCCGACGACGCCCCTCGCCCAGATCCAGGCCGGGTTGTGTGTTGCGGAAATAGACTTCGTTGACGATCGCCAGCAAGGGCACTTCAAACAGAATCGTGTGCAGCCACGGACCGACGATGCGAATCTCGATCTCGCCATTTCCTGCCGGCGAAGGTTCGATAGTGACGTACTTGGCGTTGAGCTGGAAAAGGGTGAGAAAGTCGACGAAGTCGCTCTTGATGAAGCGCCAGCTACGCAGGTAGTCCAGCTCCTCTTCGCTGAAGCGAAGGCTGCATAGTGCGGCAAGCTCCGCGCGAATCTCATCGATGTACGGCACCAGATTCACGCCGGGGTTGCGGCATTTGAAACGGTACTCGACCTGTGCCGCCGGATAGTGATGCAACACCACCTGCATCATCGAGAACTTGTACAGGTCGGTATCGAGCAGCGAGTTGATGATCATCGAAGGGGCTTTAGGGACGCAGGCCACGAATTATGATCCGCTCGATCGCCCAGCGCACGCTGTCGCTGAGGTATCCCTGGGCAAAATAAAACCCCGAGGGCCAGGGGAGGGGCCGTCGGGGTTTGTCGGGCCAGGATCCTTGGGGAAGGATAATCCGGCCCCTCAGCAACCGATCGATTGGCTGCTTCGGGTCGCCTCACGGCGATCATGACTCTTAGATGGCGATGCCCTGGGGAAGTTCAAGAGCATATCGGGATAAAACCTTGCTGCGTCAAAACGCCGCGTAGCCAAAGCTCGGGCCTGCAAGCGATTTCGCACTCAACCCAGGCCGTCCGCCCATAAATAAGGCTGGCGCCGCTACAATCAAAGGATAAGACAGGAGATGTCGATGCGTCGTTTGCTACTTGGATGGTGCTTGGCCTGGTTCAGTTTCCATACGGTTGCCGCGGAACTGAAGATCGACCTCGGTCAGGGCGCGCAGACATATCAGACCGCCCAATTGCTGGCCCGGAGCGATGTGCGCACGGTGGAGATTCCTGCCGATGTGGCTTACAAGCGCACGATGCGCTATCGAGCCGTGCCGCTGCGTGCGCTCTTGATTGGCCTCGGTCGGGAAGATCACTTGCAATTCGTCGCCAGCGACGGCTTCGCCGCCGAGATCCCGGCAGCCCTGCTGCTCGACGACCATGGCAGCCAGGCATGGCTCGCCGTCGAACCAGCCGGCCAACCGTGGCCCGCGCTCGCTCCCGGCAAGCCCGGTGCCGGCCCCTTCTACGTCGTCTGGACACACCCCGAGGCTGCGAAGGTCGGACAGGAGCAATGGCCCTATCAAGTCGCGTCCATCCGCAAGCTCGCGGATGTTTCTCAACGCTTTCCGGCGATGCTCCCGGACTCCGCCCTACCCGCCGACAGCCCGGCGCGACGCGGCTATACCGTATTCCAGCGCACTTGCCTGGCCTGCCATACCCTCAATGGTAGCGGCGACGCCAAGCTGGGCCCGGATCTGAATATCCCGCACAACCCTACCGAATACCTTCGCGCCGATCTGCTGCGTGCGTACATTCGCGACCCGCAATCGCTGAGACACTGGCCCCAGGCAAAAATGCCTGGCTTCTCCCGCGATGCATTGTCCGATACCGATCTGGACGATCTGCTGGCCTACTTGAAGCACATGGCCGGTCGAAAAGCCACGCCGCCCTAGGGTTGCTCCGCCCCATGCTTAGCAAGCACCGCAGCGCCGTCCAGCAACTGTTGCAGCGAGGCATGCCGCACCCCGGGCGCTTGATGCGCCATCGTACGCACGGCCGCATAGAACGCAGGCCATTGCGAACCATTGCGGCGAAACAGTTCGGCAAATGCCGGTAGCCAACGGTCATAGATGCCGAACGGCAAAAGACGCGCATTGTTGATCGGCCCTGCAACCCAGGCATCGTAGTCATGGCGGCCGGGCCAACGCTCGTCACGCCACTGCGCGTAACGCTGGCGAAACGCCTCGATTTCGCGCTGCTTGGCGGCATCGAGCGCCTCCGCGTTGCCACCCTGAGCGTAGCGCCTGCGCAGACGTTCACGCAGATCCAACACCAGCCGGGTGAAGTCGTCATCCATCGCGGCACGACTGCCATCCTGCGGCGGCAACCCGCGCGATTGGCGCCATTGCTTGAGTCCTTCGCCCTGCACAAAGCTCGCAAAGGATTCGTTGAATGCGCTGTCGTCTTTGACGTAGATCAGCTGATGAGCCAATTCGTGGAAGATCGTGCTGGCCAGTTCGTCGTCGTCCCAACGCAGCATGCTGCTCAGGATGGGATCGGCAAACCAGCCCAGGGTGGAATAAGCGGCCACGCCACCGACCCAGACATCGTCACCGGCAGCCTGCAGCCGATCGGCCTGCCGCTCTGCCTTGGCCTGCGCGAAATAACCGCGATACGCGACACAGCCGGCGAACGGAAAGCATTGCCGGATCGCTTCGACCGAATACCGAGGCGTGGCGAACACATTCCAGACCACATAGGGCCGATCGAGCGCGACATAACCGGTGTAGCTGCGATTGTCCGGTAGCGCGAGCCGATCCGAAGCAAAGCGCCGTGCCTGCTGCGACAGCAGCAGGCGCTCTCGCATGGCGGGCGTTATGCCTGGTTCGCTCACGACCTGAGCGATCGGCCGCCGATGCAGCACCAATTCCGACTGCCCGCGTGCGACATGGGCGTAATAACCGAGCGTCTGGCAGGCTGACAGCAGCAGACTCACGGTGGCGACCACCGCGAGCCTGACGCGAGCGCTATAACTGGACGATTTTCGCGGCGGCTGAAACATGCCGCCATTGTGCCTGTTCGATCAGCGACCGTGGCCGCCGTGCCAGCCGCCGCTGTGACCGCCACCATGCCAATTGCCGCGGTTGCCGCTCCAGTGCCCGCCACCATGGCCGTACCATCCGCCACGTCCACCGCGCCAATAGCCTGGGCGCCCGTAATAACCACCGCCATACCAGACATTGATGCCAGGGCTGTAGCAACAGCCATAACCGTAATAAGGGTATCCATACCCGCCGTAGTAAGCGTTGTCGTAGACCACCGTGCTGCCGGTGCCGTAGTAGGCATCACCGGCATACGCATTGCTGCGCACATAGCTATAGCCCGGATCGTAGTAACACCCCGACAGCGCCAGCGTGGCACCACACAACAGTAAACCGGCAAGCAAACGTTTCATGACAGACCTCCTGGCCCCCGTAGGTGCCACGCTAGGACTGTTCCGTTGAATGGGTACTGAGCCGTTACAAAGCAAGCTGGCGGGCATTTACCCGCCAGCCATCCAATGCCCGACTCGAGCGCCAGGCCTTCAGCTGCGCCGATTGAGCTCGCCCTGCAAGTGCACCGGTTGGCCCAGCGCCGCATCCTGCGCAGGCGTATCCGCAACATTCTGCGGCGGGTGATTGCTATCGGTCGGATGCGCCTCCTGATCCGCGCCCGGCCAGGACGGCCCCTGGCGCACGCGTTCCTGTTTGGCTTCGAGCAGGGCCTGGATGTGCGCTACGGCCTCTTCCGGACTGATGTGCTTGGGAGCCTTGGGCTTGCGCGGGGAGGCAAGCTTGCGCGTGGCCTTGGGCTGCGGCGTCGGCTTTGCAACGGACGCCGTAGCAGCCTTCTTGGCTGGCGCCTTCGTGACCGCAGTCTTTTTGACCGTGGCTTTCTTCGCGGGCGCCTTCTTCGCTGCTGTCTTTCGGGCTGCTGTTTTCGCAACGGACTTCGTCGCCGTACGCTTTGCCGCCGCACGCTTGGCCGGCGCTTTACGGGTCGCCTTCTTTGCTACGGTCTTCTTGCTCGCGACCTTGCGAGCGGCGCTCTTGACGGTCGACTTGCGCGCGATGGCCTTCTTTGCGGTGCGCTTGGCGGCTGCCTTGCGAACGGTTTTCTTGGCAGCTTTCTTGGTTGCCTTCTTCGCGGCGCCCTTGCGGGGAGCGCCTTTTTTTGCCGCGGACTTCTTCGCGGCCGACTTGCGGGTCGTTGCCATGCGTCTCTACTCCTGCGGTTGAAAGAAAGAACTCGGGCGCGACTCCGCACGCCAGCCCGCTAAGAATTAACACCGACAAGATGTATCCGAAGTGAGCATGACTCTTTTACCTCAAAATCGCGGCCGCATCAGCTGATCGAGGAAAATCGACAACCGCTCGGGCTGCACCATCAGCGTAAATGCCACGCCATACGCTGCGCCCCAGAGGTGTGCACTATGGTTGACGTTGCCCTGCCCGCGCCGATCCATGTAGATCGAATAGATCACATAGAGCACGGCATAAAGGATCGCCGGAATAGGAATGGCGAAATACAGATATAGCTTCGCCCAGGGCTGGAACAGGATCGAAGCGAACAGCACTGCCGAAACGGCCCCCGAAGCGCCGAGGCTGCGGTAATTGGCATTGCCGCGATTGCTCAGATACGTGGGCAGGATCGATACGATCAGGCCGCCCAGATAGAACAGCACGAATCCGAACTGACCCAGCGTATGGGTATAGAAACCCTCCATGACGCGACCGAAGAAAAACAGCGTCAGCATGTTCACGAACAGATGGCCGAAATCGGCGTGAATCGCCCCGTAAGTGACCAGCCGATAGTACTCGCGCTGGCGCTCGATCGCCGGCGGCCAGAGGATCAGGTCGTTCATCAGGCGCTGGTTGTTGAACGCCATGAACGACACCACGCAGGTGATGCCGATAATGATCAGGGTGACCAGCATGCGAACGGCTCCAATAACGGGAAAATCCGCCGCATCTTGACCAGCTCGCTAGCGCTTGTCGACACCTGAGCACTTGCTGCACTGCCATAGCGTGCTTCATCGGACTATCATTCGGCGCTTTAACGCGGCCGGTCGCCGCTTCTGCCCTCCCCACATGTCCCCCATTCGTTATTTGCATCTGGATGTCTTCGCCGGTTCGCTCGGCGGAGGCAATCATCTCGGCGTCGTCACCGACGCTCGCGGTTGGAGCGATGCGCAAATGCAGCGCTTTGCCCGCTGGACCGACCTGGTCGAAACCACCTTCCTGCTGCCGCCGAGCCAACCCGACGCCAGTTACCGGGTCCGCATCTTCACGCCGCACAAGGAAATCCCCTTTGCCGGCCACCCAAGCATCGGCAGCGCGCACGCCGTGCTGGAAACCGGTCTGGCCAAGCCGCTGGATGGCCTCTTATGGCAGGAATGCGGGGCCGGTGTGCTACCGATCCGCGTCGAAGGGGAAGGTCTCTCGAGACAGTTGCTGTTGAAATCACCGCGCGCGCATGTGGTATCGCAAGGAGCGGACGCGCATCCGTTGCTTTCCGGCGCCCTGTCAGGCATTGGACTGGGCCAATTGCCGCCCGCACTGGTAGAAGGCGGACGACACTGGTGGGTCGCCGAATGTGCCGACGAGGCCAGTCTGCGCGCCTGGCAGCCCGACCACGCCGCCATCGGTGCATTGGCCCAAGCGACGGGCAGCCTCGGCGTCTGCGTCTTCGCCCGCAGTGAGCGGCCGGACTACCAATTAGTCGTGCGCGCCCTGCCCGCTGGCGTAGGCATCGTCGAAGATCCAGCGTCCGGTGCGGCCAATGGCTTGATCGGCGCGTACATCGCTCACGCCGAACCCGACGGCCCGCTCGCGCGGGGCTATGTCGTCAGTCAGGGACGCGAAATCGGCTACAACGCGCAATTGCTGGTGCGTATCGACGGCGGCGTATGGGTCGGTGGCCGCACGCACACCGTGATCGATGGCCAGCTTCGCTGGAGCCTGACCTGACGTGACCGCCGACACGCAGATCTGGGTGGATGCGGATGCCTGTCCCGGCGTCATCAAGGAGATCCTGTTCCGTGCCGCCGAGCGCGAACAGACGCAGGTGACGCTCGTCGCCAATCAGTGGCTGCGTACGCCGCCATCGCGCTTTGTGCGCGCGGTGCAGGTGCCGTCAGGGTTGGACGTGGCAGACAACGAAATCGTGCAACGTGCGAACCCTGGCGATCTGGTGGTCACGCAGGACATACCGCTGGCCGCGGCAGTGATCGCCAAGGGAGCTTTGGCGATAAATCCGCGCGGTGAACTCTACACCGTCGAAACCATCGCGCAGCGCCTGTCCATGCGCAACTTCATGGATGAGCTGCGCGGTGCCGGCATCGACACCGGCGGGCCGGCGGCATTTCATCCACGCGACCGGCAGGCTTTTGCCAATCAGCTCGATGCGTGGTTGATGCGCCGCAAGCGGGGCGCAGGCTGAACGCCGCTCGCTTCGTGTTTTGCGTGGCTTTGGGGGAATGAAGGGCTCTTGCGATGCGTCAGCGAGCAGTTCCTTCGAGATTCGCCCGGCGCGCCGCCACCTGCGAAAGCGCTGAAATATCCAACGCTTCATCGCCCTGCGCCAATGCCTCGAGCAAGGTATCGCGCAGTACCCCGGCAAACGGCAGCGGCACTCGCCTCGATGTGCCCGCTTCGAGCGCCAGACCAACATCCTTGAGCGTCAGCGGCAAGGCAAAACCCGCCGGCTTGAAACGCTCTTCGACAATCAGCTTGCCATAGCCCTGATAGACCGGCGAGGCAAACAGTGTATTGGTCATGATGTCGAGAAAGTCGGCCGCACTGACGCCATAGGCGCGGGTCAGCGTACTGGCCTCGGCCATGCTTTCCACGGCCGTCACCAGCATGAAATTGCCGGCGATCTTGACGATATTCGCCCGCTCCGGCGTTTCGCCCAACGGCCACACTTTCGTTCCCATCGCCTCCAGCAAAGGCTGCACTTTTTGCACGTCGCCCGGCTTGCCGGCGGCCAGGATATTGAGCTTGCCTGCGGCGGCCACATCCGGCCGACCGAACACCGGTGCCGATACGTAGCCCAGGCCGCGCCGGGCGTGCTCCTCGGCCAGGACTCGAGCCAGTTCCACCGAAATCGTCGCGTGGTTGACATGTACCGTGCCGGGATCCATCGCGTCGAGCAAACCGCCGTCGAGCAGCACCTCGCGCACGGCCTTGTCGTTGGCCAGCATGCTCATCAGCACCTCGCCCTGCGCCGCACGCTCGGGCGTACCGGCAGCCTTCGCCCCGAGCGATACCAGCGGCGCGGTGGCATCCGGCGACCGGTTCCATACCGTGACCGCATGCCCCGCCTTCACCAGATTGCTTGCCATCGCCGCGCCCATCGCGCCCAGGCCAATAAATCCGACTTTCATACGCGCACCTCCGTTAGATCAGCTGAAATCAAGTCAAGCATGAGGGTTGTTTAGGTCAGGCAAAAGTCCGAATCAGGCCGCCTCGCCCGCCGCATGTCCCGAGGCCCACGCCCATTGGAAGTTGTAGCCGCCGAGCCAGCCAGTGACGTCGACCGCTTCGCCGATGAAAAACAAACCCGGAACCTGCTTCGATTGCATGGTGCTGGAAGAAATTCCATCGGTATCGACGCCTCCCAATGTGACCTCCGCCGTTCGATAGCCCTCTGTACCGCTGGCGACGATCGGCCAGTCGTGCAGTTGCTCGCCTAGCGCACGCAATTCATGAGGCTGCCATTGCCGCATCGGCCGGTTGCCGAGCCAGCGCTCGCACAAGCGCTGCGCCAGACGCCGCGGTAACAGGTCACCCAGTACATTTCTCAATTCGCCGGCCGGCCGCGCTTCGCGCTGACCGATCAACCATGCCGCGGCATCCTCATCGGGCGAGAAGTCGATGCGCAGATCGTCGCCCGGCTGCCAGTAGGACGAAATCTGCAGGATCGCCGGTCCGCTGATACCACGATGCGTAAACAGCATGCCGGCCCGGAAACTGCGTTTGCCCACACGAGCCTCGGCCATCGGCAAAGCAAGGCCGGCGAGGTCCTGGTAATGCTCCTGATGCTTGCCACTGAGCGTGAGCGGCACTAATCCGGCGCGCGTGGGCAACACCTGATGGCCGAACTGACGCGCCAACTCATAGGCGAAGCCCGTGGCCCCCATGCTGGGAATCGACAATCCGCCGGTAGCCACCACCAACGACTTGGCGTGCACTACGCCGCGCGCGGTCAGCACGGCAAAACCTTCCTCGCCATGCCGAACCTGCTCCACGCCGCAGCTGGTTTCGACGCGCGCACCGGCCGCCGCGCACTCGTCCAGCAGCATGCGCACGATCTGCTTGGACGATTCGTTGCAAAACAGCTGGCCCAGTTCTTTCTCGTGGTAGGCGATGCGGTGCCTTTCCACCATGGCGATGAAATCGGCGGGTGTATAGCGCGCCAGCGCCGACTTGGCAAAATGCGGATTTGCCGAAAGGTACTGCGCGGGTGTCACGCCCAGATTGGTGAAATTGCAGCGGCCGCCACCGGACATCAGGATTTTCTTGCCCGGCTTGTTGGCGTGATCGAGCACCAGCACGCTGCGACCGCGATACGCTGCCGTCATCGCGCACATCAGGCCGGCCGCACCTGCGCCAAGAATCGCCACATCCACTTTCACTGGGTACGCCGCCTTCGGACCGCTTAAAACCCCATTATCCGCCAGTCATCGGCTTATCGCTTACACTGCGTCTTCGATTTCTTTGCAGGACCTACCGCCATGCCTTCTTTTGACGTAGTTTCCGAGGTCGACAAGCACGAGCTGACCAATGCTGTCGACCAGGCCAATCGCGAACTTTCCACGCGCTTCGACTTCAAGGGCACCGACGCCAAGTTCGAGCTGGACAAGTTCGTCATCACGCAATCGGCGCCCAGCGAGTTCCAGCTTCAGCAGATGCTGGATATCCTGCGCGCCCGCCTGAGCGCCCGGAAGATCGATATCCGCGCGCTGGACGTAGCCGATCCGGAAACCAACCTGGCCGGCTCGCGCCAGGCGATCACGGTCAAACAAGGCATCGAGCAGGCAATCGCCAAAAAGTTGGTCGCCACACTCAAGGAAGCGAAACTGAAGGTAGAAGCGCAGATCAATGGCGACAAGTTGCGCGTGACAGGCAAGAAGCGCGACGACCTGCAGTTAGCGATGGCGATATTGAAGCAGGCGAAGGTCGAGCTGCCGTTGCAGTTCGACAATTTCCGGGATTGACGCAGATAAGGCCGCCCGCCGCGCAGGCGGCCTGCTCGCCTACGCTTGCCCTGCCACCACATTCACCGTCAAAGCGATGATGAACACGTTGAAGAAAAACGCGATTACGCTGTGCAACAGCGCGACGCGGCGCAAGTAGCGGCTGGTGATCTGCACGTCGGAGACCTGGAAGCACATACCGATAACGATGGCGAAATAAGCAAAGTCCCAGTAGTCCGGCTCCGGAGTCTGCGGAAATTCCAGGCCTTCGTGTTTCTTGCCGAAATTACCGTAGTAACCATGCGCGTAGTGCATGGCGAACATGGTGTTCATGAACAGCCAGGTAAGCACGACGCTAACCGACGAAAGCACGATCGGCGCAATGCCACCGCTCTTGCCCGCGTGGAGTTCATTGCCGAGCGCCACCATGACCACCGCAGCGAGCACGATGCCACTCCATAAAAACCCCCAGCGGCCGCTGTCCTGCGCGCGCGCCTGCGAGCGCATCTGTGTAGGGCTGGCCTTGTTGAACAACCAGGCCACCATGCTGAGAAACGCCAGCGCTCCGACATCGAACCCCAGCAGCAAAGCCAGCGGGGGCCGTATGCCGGAGCTGTAGAGCAAGATGGTCACGACGACGAAGATCAAGGCCGACGTCATCATGCGGGGACGCGCGCGTACCGCATGAAAAGGGCGCCAGCGGTAACGACGCTTGGCAGGCGTGCTCATGCCGGATTTTTCATGCCGGGCCCCTGGCGGGGGCCTTCTACGATCGACGATGAATGACTCAAGCACACACTCCCTACCTGCCACCCACGGCAGACCTGCACGCATCATAGCGTCAAGCGCGCAGATCGCCGTATTCGGGGTGACGCCGCATCCAGGCGTCCGCGTAAGAACATGCGGGAACGACTTTCCAGCCTTCGCGACGTGCAGTATCCATCGCGGTGCGGGTAAGGTCTGCGGCAATGCCGCGACCGCCCACGGCCTGCGGTACCACGGTGTGGGTTACCGTCATGACTTGTCGATCCAGCAGATAGTCGAGCACGCAAGCGATGCCATCGACGTGCGTTTCGAAACGATGGCGACTGGGATCGTGATGGATGGCTGGGGACATGGTGGCTTTTCTCTTCCATGCGGCAGGCGCGCCTATAGGATAGGTCATGGGCGCGCCAATCCGACGTGAAAAGCCGAGGCCCGTCAACCGTTGGCGACCTTGCGCTCAGCCGACGCGCGGCGCGCTCGGACCGCCTGGGCCAGACGTTCGAGAAGACGCTCGGAACGGTCCCAATCCAGGCAACCATCGGTAATGCTCTGGCCGTAAATCAGTGGCTGTCCCGGCACGAGGGCTTGATGGCCGCCGACCAGATGACTCTCGACCATGACGCCGATGATCCGCGTCTCACCAGCTTCGAGTTGACCGGCGATATTCTCGGCGACGTTCGGCTGGTTTTCCGGTTGCTTGCCGCTGTTGGCATGGCTCATGTCGATCATCAACCGCGGCTCGATCCCTGCCTTGGCCATGGCGACGCAAGCGGCCTGCACACTGGCCGCGTCATAGTTGGGTGCATGACCGCCGCGCAGGATCACGTGGCAATCGGCGTTGCCGCTGGTAGCGGCGATAGCGACCCCGCCCTGCTTGGTGACGGCGAGAAAATGATGCGGCTGCGATGCTGCCTGCACCGCGTCCACGGCGATCTTCACGCTGCCGTCGGTGCCATTTTTGAAACCCACCGGGCAGGACAACCCGGAGGCCAATTCACGATGCACCTGGCTCTCGGTGGTACGCGCACCGATCGCGCCCCAGGCGACGAGGTCGGCGGTGTACTGGGGCGTGATCATGTCGAGGAACTCGCAGCCGGCAGGCAAGCCCAACTCGTTGATGTTCCGCAGCAAGCCGCGGGCCATGCGCAACCCTTTGTCTATACGAAAGCTGCCATCGAGGTCCGGATCGTTGATCAGCCCTTTCCAACCCACGGTCGTACGCGGCTTCTCGAAATACACGCGCATGACGATCTCCAGTGCATCGGCATAGCGATCGCGCTGCTGCTTGAGGCGTTGCGCATATTCCAGCGCGGCGGTCGGATCGTGGATGGAGCATGGGCCTATGACAACGGCCAGGCGGTCGTCATCGCCCTGCAAGATGCGGTGCAAAGACACACGTGCCTCGCTGACCGCGGTCGCTGCCAGCTCGCTCAAGGGGAGTTCGCCGATAACGTCGGCGGG
>NZ_DATCRY010000098.1:0-14515 GCF_036568765.1 Dyella sp.
GCCCCAGACTCAGCAGAACGGATGACAGCATGATCTCCCCCGCTCTGCCGATAATGCCAAAAGAGTTAAATTACCACGAGTCCGCTCCCATGCTAGCCATGGGACGCGACCGGGCCGCCAGCGCTGCTCGTCACTTCGTTCAACGCCTCCTCCCGGAGTTCCAATACCCCGGACAGCGCCTCACCAAGCTCTCTGCCCGTCAGCGGTTTGCGCAAAAAACCATCCATGCCAACCGCCATGGCTCGTTGCTCATCTTCCGCCGTAGCACGCGCGGTCACTGCAATGATCGGCATGTGTTCGTCAGGCGCCTCGCGCGCCCGAATCATCCGTGCGATCTGCAGGCCATCGACTTCAGGCAGATCCAGATCGAGCAGCACGGCGTGGTAATGCTCGCGCACCAGTTCGGCCATGGCCGCCAGCCCATGCGTGACATGGCATACGACATGCCCCTGGCGTTGCAGCAACCCCATGATCACCGCACCGACAATCGGATCGTCCTCGACCAGCAATAGGCGAAGTTGCGAACGATGCTCAGCGTTAATTTCGCGAGCCAACGGTGCGGCCGGCCGCCCTGGATCGACCAGTGGCAGATGTACGCGAAAACAACTGCCGACCGACAGTTTGGAGGTCAATGAAAGGCTGCCGCCCATCATGGCCGTCAACTCGCGGCAAATGGCCAATCCCAATCCGTTGCCGTTACGACGCTCCGGTCCATGGCCCTGCTCATAGCGTTCGAACATCCGCTGTTGATTGGCAGGTGCAATGCCCATGCCGGTATCGATCACGCTAAACACCACACCTTGGGCTGCCGGCTCGACACGCAACGCGACCGCGCCCTGCTCGGTGAACTTGATCGCGTTGTTGGCAAGATTCAACAGAATCTGCTTGATCCGTTCGACGTCGCCAATCAGGTAGACGGGCAGCCCTTCGGACATGTCCAGTTCGAACGCCAACCCTTTCTTGATCGCCTGTGGCCGCTGTAGTTGCACGATATCGTCGACCAGGTCGCGCAAGCTGAACTGCGCCGGTTCGAGTTTCAAGCGGCCTGTCTCGATCTGCGCCAGATCGAGCGCATCGTTGACCAACTTCAGCAACAGCGTACCGGAGCGGCGCATCGCTGCGGCGTATTCGCTCTGTGTCGGCGTGAGCGGTGTGTCGAGCAACAGTTCGGCCATACCAAGTACGCCTGTCATAGGTGTACGGATTTCGTGTCCCAAGGTGGCGAGGAACTGCGTCTTGGCCGCGCTGGCCTGCTCGGCGACACGGCGACGCTCTTCGGACAGCTGAATGCGGTGGCGCTGCGCCATACGGCGCTTCCATACAAGCAGCGCGCCCCAGGCGGTCGCTATCAGCAGCATCACATAGCCGACCCAGGCCCACCAGCGCAACCAGGGCGGTGCTTCGACATGCAGCAGTATCGAATTGGATTGCAAGACGTTGCCAGCCGCATCCAGGCCCGTGACTTCCAGTCGGTACGAGCCCGAAGCCAATCCTGGGAAATGACGCGCGCCGCGCTGCCCGACGTCGATCCAGTCATCGTCGACACCATGCATGCGGAAGCGATAACGAATCCCGCCAGCATCCGCATAGGAAAGAATGCGCGCCTCCACATACAGGTCGCGATCCTGCCAACTCATGGTTACACGATTGCCCTTCGAGACCAGGGGGCGCCGGCCGCGGCCTCCATCGACGCGAACCTCAGTGAACAACAACGGTAGCGATATCGGCGTTCGTGCGGTACGCCCGGGATAGAAGCCGATTACGCCACGTTTCGTGGGTACATAGAGCGGCTCGGATTCCGGCGACTCGCGAGGCACCGCGGTTCCCTGCCCAACGGTACCCTGCAGAACGCCCGCACCGAAACGGCGCAGCCCGCCATTCTCGGCATCGTAGCTCCACAGGCCCGATTCGCTGAAAATCCACAGCACATTGGTGGAATCCACATTGAGATCGGTAATGACCGAATCGTGCCAGCCATTCTGTGCGTCGAGCGCAAACGTCTCCACCGCGCGACTACCATCGAATCGATAACGCTCGAGCACATCGCCCCTGCCCAACCAGAAACCCTGGTTATCGAAGGTCAACGCCGTCACTGCCTTGCCGCGCTTGACGCCATTGACACGCGTCATCTTCCCTCCGCTCAGACTCCAACGCAGCAACCCATCGTGATTGCCATACCACAGCCGTCCCTCGTGGACTGCCAGCATGCCGGGACGCAAATCGACGTTTTCGATGTCCGCGGCCATCGGTACAGCGCGGATCTCATCGGAATCGGGCCGGATACTCACTACGCCATAGCGTGCCACGGTGACGAAAATCGTCCCGTCATCGCCACGTGCAAGCAATTCCGGGCGGGTGATCCAGCGCCTCCGGGGATCGATACGCTCGGACTTGCCGTTCCTTACCCGCCATAGTTCGCCGCGCATGGTGAACCACAACGCATGCCCGTCATCGACGATGTGCATCACATCGCTGTGCAACCCCGCGATCGCCGATTCGGACGTTCCGGTAATAGGGTCGAACTTATCGATGCGCCCATGGCTTCCCACCCACAATTTACCGTCCGCACTGGGCGCGACCACGCTGGGCGGATGCTCCGGCAAGCCAGATACATCGTCCGGCACGTACGCATAGCGGGAAAATCCTTCCCAGCCCGGACGCAAATAGGCCACCGCCCCGTCATAGAACGTAAACCACAGACCGCCCTCGCGATCCTTCATCACATTGAGTACCCACTCGCCGGGCAGGCCGCCGACCATCAGCGGTCTGCCGCGAAATCGATGGAGGCGTGAGCGCTCGTCTTCCATCACCAGGCCCTGGATGGTGGCGACCCAAAGCCGCCCTTTACCGTCGCGTACGCTACCGAACACGTAGAGCGGCGAGGCCAGCTGCGTATGTGCAAAGGCGGGTCGCACCGGCTCACCCGCAGGGATCAGGAACAAGCCGTGGCGTGTGCTGATACGCACTTCATCGGCATTACCGTCGATGCGATGAATTTCACTGCTCTCGGCAGGCATGCCGGGGATGGCAACCGACTGCCAATCGTCTCCCGGCGCGCGCCGCAGCAAACGCCCCGAACGAGTGCCTAGCCACAAAGTGCCATCCGGCTGCTGCATAACAGCGCTGACGGCACGGCTATCGGGATGTTCGCCATAGGGAAATGCGATGCGCTCAAACGATCTGCCATCGGGCAGAAGCCGATTCAGCCCCTCCTTCGTCCCGACCAGCAAGCCGCCGCCGGGCTCGCTTGCCAACGCCAGGATCGTATCGTTCGACAAGCTGCGCGGGTCGTCGCCTCGATGCCGCCAAATCTCGAATTCGCCCGTACTCGGATCGTAGCGATTCAAGCCGGCGCCTCCGGTGGCCACCCAGAGCCTGCCTTCATCGCCGGCGAGCAGTTGGGTTACATCGTTGCCCGACAGGCTATGTGGATCGCGGACACTGCTCGTGAATCTGTCGAATTCGACCCCGTCATAGCGCAACAAGCCGAAGGGACCGCCAAACCATACGTAGCCGGTAGTGTCCTGGGCGATAGCATGGATCGCCACGCCGGGCAGACCGTCTGCTTGACTGAACCGGCGAAACTGCGGCGTTGCCAGTGGCTCGGCGAACTTACCCAGCGGCAGTGAGGGCGCCGACCGACTCGGTGCCGAGGCAATCCCTGCCAGCACCAGCAAATAACCCAATATCCATTTGGAAAACATGGAGGCTCCATCTCCTTTATGCTCGACAGCATAGCCAGGCTCCGCTGGCAGCGAGTCAGTTTATTCTCGGGTCTGATGTAAGTCCTAAGCTTGCTCTTGTGCACGAAATCAACGAACGATAACCCCACTTATACCGAAATCATGTCGCTACGCATACGCCTGCTGCTAGCTGCGATCGCCACACTGGCGTTGATATGGCTTCTTTTTGCCGTGATCGAGCGAGCCTTGGCACTCCTGCAGCGCTATCTTGCACTACCGTTGACCATGCAGGTCTTATTAGGACTTGTCCTATTCGCCTTCCTGATTTGCAGCCTGATCTTGCTGTGGTGGCTCTTGCGGCCACGGCGCAGGCAAAGGGCCAAGAAGCCAGGCGATCGCGCCGATATCGAGCGTCGGCTCGGCCGTCTGCGTGAACGCCAGGCAGATACTTCCGCCCTGGATACAGAACTTGCCGAACTGGATCGACGTAGGCAGGTCGGCCGGCTCTATGTCGCCCTCTTTGGAGAAATCTCTACGGGCAAATCCGCTCTGCTACGCGCGCTCGCACCACACGCCTTGGCGCCGAGCGATGTGCGCGGCGGCACGACGCGCCAGGTCACCCATGTCGATGCCACTTTGCCCGACGGTCAGCCATTGATCCTGGCGGACGTGCCCGGCAGCCGTGAAGCCGATGGCGAGGTCCACGAACAGCTGGCGCGCCAGGAAGCGCTGCGCGCGCATGCCGTGGTCTACTTGTGTGCCGGCGACCTCACACGTGGCCAGGCAGGAGAAGTGCGGTGGCTGAGCGAATTCGGCAAGCCGCTTATCGTCGCGCTGAACAAGGCCGATCAATGGCAGGCTCCGGAACGGGAACTTCTATTGCAGCGGCTGCACCAGCAGACGGCGGGTCTGGCTATGGCCGTCGTAGCCATCAGCGCCGGTGGCACCGAACGCTTCGAACGGCTGCTGCCCGATGGCAGCGAATATGTCGAGCGGCAACGCAAGCCATCCATCTCGCCCTTGCTTGCGCTGCTTGCTCAAATTGCCGCGACTGGAGCGGATGTACTGGAACCTTCGCGGGAAAATGCCGTACTCGCGGGCCTGCATGAAAGTACCGGCGAGCTGGAGCGGACTACTCAAGCCGCTGCCGCCGAGCGCGTGGTGCGCAAGTACGCGCGGCGCGCCGTCGTCGGCGCCTTGGCGGCCGTAGCCCCAGGCAGCGACTTGATTATCCAAGGCGCTCTGGCGGCCACGTTGACACGTGAACTGGCCGCGCTCTACGACGTGCGTGTCACTGACGTACAGATCGAAGATTTCCTGCGTCAGGCACGTTTGACCTTGCGCAGCGGCAGCTCCATCGTGTTGGCCATCGCGGGCAACGCGCTCAAGGCATTCCCGGGACTTGGCACGCTCGGCGGAGGTGTGCTGCATGCGTTCGCCTATGCACTGATCTTCGACAGCATGGGCCGCGCCCTGGCCGCTTCGTTGGCCGAACGCAAAAGCCTCGATCAGGCCGACGCGGGCGATCGCCTCAAGACGCTGCTGGCCGATGCCGGTAGCGGCAGGCTGCGGCAACTGGCGACCCTGACGGCCGAAGCGATCCGTGAGCGCGGCGAATCGAAAGATTGACCGGCCCTTCCCGACCGCGCCGGCGTTTCCTGAACCGATCGAAACTTTGTCCTTGAACCCCTTTTACCCCAAGCACCTATTCACGAAAGAAACAATCTGTTTCATTTCGTCTTCTTGGCACTCCCATGTCCTTCGGCCACACTTTGACAACCATGTTGCTTCGCACCCTGCCATGTTCGCTTCTATTCGGCCTCGGCGCACTCAGCGCCGCGCATGCCGCCGAATCGACGTACCGTTACGACCCCGTACACAGCCAGATCCTCTTCAGCATCGACCACAACGGTTATTCCCGTCCGTTCGGACGGTTCCACATTGCCAAGGGCGAACTGCGCTTCGATCCAAGCGATCTGAAAAGCGCCACCACCGAGCTGGACATCGATCTGGCCAGCCTCGACATGGGCGACACGGCCTGGAATGCGGCAGTGCTCAAACCCGATTTCCTCGATGCCGGCAAGAATCGCTACGCGCATTTCGTCAGTACGGGCGTGGATATGAAGGACGAGCGCAGCGGCGTATTGCACGGGCAACTGAGCCTGCGCGGCGTGACCCGCCCTGTCGATATCGAGTTCACTTTCAATCGTGTGGGCAAGACCATCTACGGCCTGCATACGGTTGCCGGATTCTCCGGACACACCAAGCTCGATCGCACCGATTTCGGTATGACGGCCTTCAAGGGTTCTGTCGGCCAGAACGTGGTGATCTGGCTGGAGCTGGAGGCCATCAAGGGCAATGCCGCCAGCGGCAGCGAGCCCGCCCCCACGGAAGCGTCATCGACGCAAAACGCTAAGGAACCGCTATGAATTTACGCAGCACCGAACGCCAATGGGGCGCGGTCGCAAAATTTTTTCACTGGTTGATGGCACTGGTCATTCTCGGCAACGGCATCTTTGGCTTGTGCATGGACCTGGCCAGTTCGCCGATGCAGAAAATCGGCTGGTTCGCCCTGCACAAGTCGATCGGCCTGACAGTACTGGCACTGTTCCTGCTGCGTCTGATGTGGCGACTGGCCGATCGCCGGCCTCGCGACGAACCCGGTCCGCGCTGGCAGCACCTGGCCGCGCACGCAGTGCACGGTGTCTTGTATGTGTTGATCCTGGCTATGCCGCTCAGCGGCTGGTGGTTCAACTCGCTGCGCGGCTTCCCGTTGCAATACTTCAAGCAGTTCAATCTGCCCGCGATCGCCGAAAAGAACGAGGAACTAGCGCGCACGGTACTGGCGCTCCATGAGTATCTGTTCTATATCCTGCTGCTCGTGCTGGTGGCGCATGTAGGCGCCGCGTTGAAACACCATATATTCGACAACGACAACGTGCTTCGTCGCATGCTGCCTTTCGGCAAGCTGCGCGGCACGCCCTCACAAGGAGATTCATGATGACCTCGATCGCTCGCTCGCTGCTTCCCCTGCTATTCGCCGCTTCGCTACCCGGCGTAGCCGGCGCTGCCGACTACGCCGTGCAGCCCGCATCGAGCAAACTGGGCTTCAGCAGTAATTTCCAGGGGCAGAGCTTTGACGGCAGCTTCGGCAAGTGGACAGCCACGATCACCTATGATCCTGCGAAGCTGAACACATCGAAATTCGACGTCGAGGTGGACCTGGCCAGCGTCAAGACCGGCGACAACGACCGTGACAGCGCGCTCCCCGGCTCCGATTTCTTCAATGTCGCCAAATTTCCCAAGGCGCACTTCGTCACCACGGGCTTCCACCAGAATGGCAATCAGGTCGTTGCCGACGGCAATCTCACTCTGCGCGGCGTGACCAAGCCGGTCAGCCTCAACGTCACCTTCAAACCGCAAGGCAACGGTGCCACGCTCGATGTCAGCGGCACCGTCAAGCGTCTGGATTTCGGCGTAGGCGGCGGCGAGTATGCCGATACCTCGGTCATCGGTCCTGACGTGAAGGTCAATGCGCATCTGACACTTACCGCCAAGTAAACTCTGCCGCCATGGCGATGGACACGCTATGGCGGAAATTTCGGGGCTGGCTGGGAACGGCCGGCCCGAACGGACACGACTCCCCTCCGATCCCGAGCAACGCGGCGACTACCGGCAAAGTGGCCGACAGTCTGCGTCAGCTGTTGGACGACCCGGGCATTCCGACTTCCATCCGCAGCGAGCTTGCGACCGATTTCGCTCGTCTGGAGCAGATGCTGTCGCGACTGGAACGCAACGAGCTGCATATCGCTGTATTCGGCCGTGTCTCGGCCGGCAAATCGGCGCTCGGCAATGCCCTGCTCGGCCGTGAAGCCTTTGAGGTAGGCGTCTTGCATGGCACGACCACGATCGCCGAGCAAGCACCGCTCGACGAGGCGGCTCATGGAGGCCTGGTACTGATCGACACGCCCGGTATCAACGAGCTGGATGGCGAAGCGCGCGAGCGGCTGGCTTTCGATGTCGCCGAGATCGCCGACCTGGTGATCTTCGTCGCCGACGGCGACCTCACCCGCGATGAGCTGGATGCCGTGAAAACACTTGCACGAACCCAGCGTCCGCTGCTGTTGGCGTTGAACAAGGCCGATCGTTACGGCGAGGAGGAACGGCGGATATTGCTGGACCATCTGCGCGAGCGGACCCGCGGGTTGATCCTGCCCGAGGATACGATCGCTGTGGCAGCACGGCCTGCGGCGCGCCGCCAGGTCGAGACCGACGCCTCCGGGCACGAGCAACCATACGAGCGGAACCTTCCGCCCGATGTAGCCGTACTACGCGAGCGCCTGCTCGACATCGCCCGCCGCGAAGGCAAGGCGCTGTCCGCGCTCAATGCCGGTCTATATGCAGGCAGGCTCACCGACCAGGTCTCCGTGCGCATCGCGGCTACGCGTCGCGATATGGCGTCGCGACTGATCCGCAACTACTGCCTGGCCAAGGGCGTGGCCGTCGCCCTCAACCCTATCCCGGTCGCCGACCTGCTTGCGGCAGCGGGCATGGATGCAGCCATGGTTGTGCAGCTCTCGCGCTTGTATGGGCTGCCGCTGACCCGCGCCGAATCGGGACGGCTGGTGGCGGTCATCTCGGCCCAGTTGGCGGCGCTCATGGGAGCGATCTGGGGCATGCAGCTCATGGCTTCGGCACTCAAGGGAGTCAGCGCGGGTTTGTCTGTGCTGGTCACCGCCACGGCACAAGGCGCCCTGGCCTGGTACGCCACCGTGTTGATCGGCCATGCCGCCGAGCGCTATCTGATCGCCGGCAAATCCTGGGGCGAGTTCGGCGCCAAGCGCGCGGTAGCGGACGTGGTAGCGAGCCTCGACCGGGACTCGATCCTGCGCGAGGCGCGCGAGGAGATTCTGCGCCGGCTCAAGGGCGGCCAGGCCTAGTCTCGCAAGAACTCGAGCAGTCTCGCGGCATCGAACGGCCAATCCAGCTCCCGCCCACTGAGGTTGTCTCGCAGTACCGGGACCCGGGTGCCATAACGCGATTCCAGCGTCGGGCTGTCGTCTACCCAGACGCTGTCGAAATCGGGCGCGCGAGCCTCGGCCATCACCGCCAGAGCCTGGTCGCACAGATGGCAATAATCGCGCTGAAAGAGGGTCAGGTCGGCCATAGCTGATAGTGGGCGGGTAGCCGGCGTAGAATAACCGGTTCCCCATCCTTGCTTGGTTTGGCGCCATGGCTGTCAGCGTTTTCGACTTGTTCAAGATCGGCATCGGTCCGTCTTCCTCGCATACCGTTGGCCCGATGCGCGCTGCGGCGCGCTTCTGCGAGCATTGGCTGGAGGAAAAGGGCGTGCTCGACCGCGTCGTCCGCCTACGCGCCGAGTTGTTCGGCTCCCTGGCCATGACCGGCCGCGGACACGGCACCGATAAAGCCGTACTGCTCGGCTTCGAAGGCGAGCATCCCGATCGCGTCGATCCGGATCAGATTCCCGCCACGCTCGAGCGCATCCGTCATAGTCACCGGCTGCGCGTGCTGGGCAAGCACGAGATCGATTTCGACGAAAAGAGCGACCTGGTCTTCAACAAGCGCCAGAAGCTGCCTTTCCACACCAATGGCATGCGCTTCTCGGCTTACGATGCCGAAGGCAACGTCCTGGCTACGCGCGATTATTACTCCGTCGGCGGTGGCTTCGTCGTCAACCCGGACGAGGCGGCCGAAGACCGCATTGTGGCCGATACCACCGACCTGCCGTACCCCTTCTCTACCGGCGACGAACTGCTGGCACTGTGCGAGCAACACCATTTGTCGATTGCGCAACTGATGCTGGAAAACGAAAAGGTCTGGCGCAGCGAGCAAGAGATTCGCGACGGCCTGATGATCATCTGGAAAGCCATGCAGGATTGCGTATCGCGCGGCCTGCGTTCGCCCGGCACCCTGCCGGGCGGTCTTAAGGTGACGCGCCGGGCGCCGGCGATGGCCGATGACCTGCGCCGCCAGCCCGAGGCAGCACTGAAAGACCCGTTGACTATCCTGGACTGGGTGAATCTCTATGCGCTGGCCGTGAACGAAGAAAACGCCGCAGGCGGCCGCGTCGTCACTGCGCCGACCAATGGCGCGGCCGGTATCGTGCCGGCCGTACTGCACTACTACGCGCGCTTTTGCCCCAAGTCCGACGAAAAGGGCGTGATCGACTTCCTGCTGACGGCCGCGGCGATCGGCATTCTGTACAAGGAAAACGCCTCGATCTCCGGTGCCGAGGTCGGCTGCCAGGGTGAAGTGGGCGTCGCCTGCTCGATGGCTGCCGGCGGCCTGACTGCCGCATTGGGCGGTAGCGTGCTGCAAGTGGAAAACGCCGCGGAAATTGGCATGGAGCACAATCTCGGCCTGACCTGCGACCCCATCGGCGGGCTAGTGCAGATCCCCTGCATCGAGCGCAACGCGATGGGCTCGGTCAAGGCAATCAACGCCAGTCGCATGGCGCTCAAGAGCGACGGTAAACATCGCGTCTCGCTGGACAAGGTCATCGCCACCATGCGCGATACCGGGCGCGATATGAAGGACAAGTACAAGGAAACCTCGCGTGGCGGGCTCGCAGTGAACGTCATCGAATGCTGATCGCTCCGATCACCGCGAATTGACACGCGAGACGTACCCAGCCAGCCCTCGCTCTGGCCAAAGACCGGCCATTCCCTGTCCCCGCTTGCCCGGTTCGTGTCATTATCCGCCCCTTGTGCCGCTCAGGGGCGGTGATGTCATGGAATCGTACATGTCCTCTTCCAACTCGATTCGCCGCGATGTCGGCCCCTTCGCCTTGATGCTTACCGGCCTGGGCTCGATCATCGGCTCAGGCTGGCTATTCGGCGCCTGGAAAGCCGCCGGCCTGGCAGGTCCGGGGGCGGTTTGGGCATGGGTGCTGGGCGCGGCGATCATCATGACCATCGCTCTCACCTATGCCGAGCTTGGCGCCATGTTTCCTGAGTCAGGCGGCATGGTTCGCTACAGCCATTATTCGCACGGTTCACTGGTTGGCTTTATCGGCGCGTGGGCCAACTGGATCGCCATCGTGTCGGTGATCCCGGTGGAAGCCGAAGCTTCCGTGCAGTACATGGCCGGCTGGAAGTGGCAATGGGCGCAGAATTTGTACATGCATGCACCGGGCGGCCATGGCGAGCTGACGCCACCGGGCCTGGCGATCGCGGCTGTACTGGTGATCATCTACTTCTTGCTCAACTTCTGGAGCGTCAAGCTGTTTGCGCGCTCCAACACCGCCATTACGATTTTCAAGCTGATCGTGCCTGCCGCAACGGGTATCGCATTAATCGCCAGCGGCTTCCATAGCGAGAATTTTTCGGTCGGCATCCATGGCGAAGCGCATTCGATCGACGTCGCCGCCGTGCTGACTGCCGTAGCCACCGCAGGCATCGTATTCAGTTTCAACGGTTTCCAAAGTCCAGTGAATCTGGCCGGCGAGGCGCGCAATCCAGGCAAGAGCATCCCATTCGCGGTGCTCGGCTCGATCGTGCTCGCCACTATTGTCTATGTCATTTTGCAGGTCGCTTACCTGGGTTCGGTGCCGCCCGATCTGCTCGCCAAGGCTGGCTGGCACGGCATCGACTTCAGCTCGCCGTTTGCGCAGTTGGCGATCCTGGTCAACTTGCATTGGCTTGCCAACCTGCTGTTCCTGGATGCCTTCATCAGCCCCTCCGGCACGGGCATCACCTACACCGCGACGACGGCCCGCATGATCTACGGCATGGAGCGCAATGGGACATTGCCGAAGATCCTGGGCAACATTCATCCGATCTACGGTGTGCCGCGTCCGGCCATGTGGCTCAATCTGGCGGTGTCGTTTGTCTTCCTGTTCTTCTTCCGCGGCTGGGGCACGTTGGCCGCGGTTATCTCGGTGGCGACGATCATTTCCTATCTCACCGGCCCGGTGAGCGCGATGACCCTGCGTCGCACCGCTCCGGATATGCACCGCCCACTGCGTATCGCCGGTCTGCCGGTGTTGGCCGCGCTGGCCTTTATCCTTGCAACGGAACTCCTGTATTGGGCAACGTGGCCGCTGACCGGTGAAATCATCCTGCTGATGGTGATTGCTCTTCCCATCTATCTTTACTACCAGGCGAAGAGCGGCTGGCACGATTTCGGTCGCCAGCTCAAGGGCGCGTGGTGGATGATCGTCTACCTGCCGACGATTGCCATCGTTTCCTTCATTGGCAGCAAGACGTTCGGCGGCCTGGACTATATTCCCTACGGTATCGACCTGGTCGTCGTAGGAGTGGTCGGCCTGGTGTTCTTCCTCTGGGGATCGGCGTCGGGATGGCGTACACCTTCGGTGGAACAGGCACTGAGCGAATCCAAGCACTAAAGATGAAGCGCTAAAGATAAAAAAAGGCCGGATGCAAATCCGGCCTTTTTGCTTTCAAGAGACGGCGACCTACGAAGACATGCCTCGAGCATGCGCTCAACCAAGCGCCAGCACATCGCCCAGCAATGCCTGCGCCGTTACTTCGCAAGAGATGCGGTGGAAGTATCCCGGCTCATCCGGGGCAGCCATGTGATGGCGGGGATATCGCATGGCGGCAGTTTGACCACTGGTCGGAGCGCCAGTTAGCAGCCCCGGCTACGCGTCAGCGAATGAGCATATCGTGGGTGACTCCGATTAGGCATGCTGTTCACGATCACTGATGATCGCTCGTTTAGCAATGTGAGTGGGAGCTCGGTCTGCGGAGCTAGGCTGGACTGCCAAAAATCTTTCACCGGGCTGCGTGTGCAAGATTAGCCGAGAATTTGTGGGGATTTCACCCATCTGAGGATGCAACTCGCGGAGATATGGGAAAACGGGAGCATCCACGAATTGGTCGCTTCCTACCTAACTGCTGAGGTGATCGGCCAACAACGCAAATCATGGCCCCGATTGACACGCCGATTGCCCTCCGATTGCCTCGCCGTTGAACACAGGCGCGACCGTCGGCACCGTGATCGTCACCGTACTGCTAACGGAGCGCTCCAAGACATCCATCGCGGTGATAGTCGAGGTGTAAATTGCCGCCGATTGCCTCGCCGTTTCCGATCAAATTCAGATCACAAAGAACAAGTAGCGGATTACGGATTTTGGCTTCGCAACTTGACTGAATCAACCTACATGCACGTCTCTTAATCCACGACAGCAATCATTCTAAAAATTCATGCCTATCCTTTTATCTGCTCACTGACCATCGAATAAGTTTGAAAAATCGCTTGAAGGGTTGAACATTCCGCACTCGCCACGCATCATCCTCCGGCCATCCAAAAAAGGTGGCCGGGTCTGGACCCCCGAGACAGTCGACGGTGTTGAAAAGCGCCGTAACGTTTACGGCGCTTCTTGTGTAGGCGTTGCGGCGCCCCGCTGCCATAATCTTTTATGGCGGGCGTGTCGGGAGGGCTTCGGCCCTACCGGTCATCGTTGTTGTCTCCGGGTTCCAGCTCGACACGTCCGCCACCCGCAATTTCGCGGGTGGCGGCTCGAGGATGGAGCCGCAATGACCGACATGCATGTCGAACCCCACGACCTACCTACCGAACTCATCGAGCACACGCTTCGCTATGCCAGAAGCATGCTCAACTGATCGAACACACGCTTCGCTATGCCAGAAGCATGCTCAGCAGCGAAGAACGCCGGAACAATGTCCACACGATAGGTCTATCCAAGCTTTGTGTGGTGTTGGAATCGCGATTGGCGAATGCGAGTCGACTGATCCGCCATACGCTGCTACATCCAAATAAGCGGAGGGATGTCCTTCATTCGATCGCCGTGCTGGATCACCTTATCCACGAAGCACTGGAGCTTTGTTGGGCGATACGAGAGCTCGAGTCGGCAAACGCGACAGTGGAGTGTGGCGATGCTTCGTCAAAGATACGTTAGCGATCGGCGGTGACCAATGGGGGAACTCCAGGCCCCGACTTCGCCTGTCGATGAACGTGCAAATCATGGGTGGCCCCGATTGCCCCCTGTTTACGGATAAGAATCGACGTACCGTCGTTCTGCGTTGTGAATTTGAAGAGTTGCTGGCTCGGGACACTATCGAGCTTCTGATATGGGATATCAAACCCTGCTTGCTCGTAGGCTTGCTGGAATCCATAAAGACGGTGATTGTCTAGCGTGTAGATCATCCCATCCTTTTCGACAATGCGGATTGGCGCAACCGAGGCCGGGTCAATGCTTCCGTCCACTAAGCCGTTAGTAAAATCATCGACCGAACCATACGGCGGCCTAAAGTTCGCGCTAGCGCTGTCCTGACTAAATCGAATCGTGTTCGGGTTGATCGTTCCATTCGACGGTAGTTGAGCGAACTCTTCAGGAGTCAGGAAAGACGGCCCTGTCGTGTTTGGAACATCAAATCTTCTTAAGGTCAGAAATCACATCTGACGAGATTATTAACTGAGCCTCATACCCAGGATTGAATGCAACGCCATAGCCTTGCGGAAGGCGATGAAGAAATTCTCGCCCCTTCATTCGAAGTACATACGCAGCCATCTTGGCGTGCAAACTTGGGCGTGACAAAGATGAGAACGCAGCCACGAGTGGATTTTCAGGCGACCCAACTAACAATGGATCAAACCCACTCCCGTCCTGAGTCACTTCCCGCTTGCTCGAAATATAGACATCAGACTGAGTGAACTTCTTCATCAAGTCAGGCAGCGAAAGCCCCCCGCGCTTAGCGCTGACGATTGCAACCTCAAGTTCATTCTCAGGATTAAATTTCAGCAGTTCCACGCAACACCTCTAAATCTTTGCTTCGGGATATAGGACCAGGGCTTCAGCAAGTGAGACCCGTTTCACCGAATGA
>NZ_DATCRY010000099.1:0-4247 GCF_036568765.1 Dyella sp.
GTTCGTGCATCATCATGTCCGGTTCAACTCGTCCCGCCATTCTAGCCTAAGGCCTTATGTCCGCTCCCACGTCGATCTGCCTATTGCGTACCTCGGCCATCGGTGATGTCACCCATGTGGTACCGCTGGTCCACACGCTGCAACAGGCCTGGCCACAAGCGCGCCTGACCTGGATCGTGGGCAAGCTCGAACGCAAGCTGGTCGGCGACCTTGCCGGCGTGGATTTCGTCACCTTCGACAAAGGTGCCGGCTGGGCCGGCATGCGGGCGGTACGCGAACAGTTACGCGGGCAACATTTCGATGCCCTGCTGCAGATGCAAGTGGCCCTGCGCTCCAATCTGCTCAGCCTGGGCATACGCGCCAAACGCCGGATAGGCTATGACCGTGCGCGCGCCAAGGATTTGCATGGACTGGTCGTCAACGAGCGTATTCCCGCGCGCAGCGGTGAACACGTCCTCGAAGCCATCGGCAGTTTCTGCGAGCCGCTGGGGCTGAAACAACGCGAAGTGCGTTGGGATATTCCGGTTGCCGAGGAAGCTCATGCCTGGGCTGCGCAGAATTTGCCTGGGGATCGCCCCACGCTGTTGGTCAGCCCTACCTCCAGCCATGCTTTACGCAACTGGGACAGCGAGCGCTACGCGAAAGTCATGGATCATGCTGCCGCCAAAGGCTGGCGTGTCGTGCTTGTCGGTGGCCCTTCGGCGAACGAACGGGCCATGGCCGATCGCATCCTCGCCGCCACACGGCATGCACCGCTGGATCTCACCGGCAAGGACACCCTCAAGCAATTGATGGCGATGCTCGCTCGCGCACCGATGCTGCTGACGCCCGATTCCGGTCCGATGCATATGGCCAATACGGTCGGCTGCAAGGTACTGGGCCTGCATGCCGCCAGCAACCCGGACCGCTCCGGCCCCTATTCCGATCGCCGCTGGTGCGTGAACAAGTACGACGAAGCGGCCCGCAAATATCTCGGAAAGCCGGCCAGCGATATCCCATGGGGCACCAAGATCGAAAAGCCCGGAGTCATGGACCTGATCGGTGTAGACGAGGTGATCGAGCGCTTCGAAGCATGCGCCGCTTTTTTAGGCATGGCGTAAAAGCCGGCCATTTTCTTTGTAACGCCTGTCGCGGCTGAAGCCGCTCCCGCAACACTAGGCAATGCATGACCTGCTTCTGTGGGAGCGACTTCATTCGCGACAGTACGGAGCGATGTCGAGCAGTTCTCGGCAACCGTTGGCAAGCTGAAATCGATACAGGCGCTCAGCGCCGACCTCACGCCTTATAATTCTCGTACGACTTCTCTTCCACCAGCTGCGATCCAAGCTTGAGATTGATTTCGCGCTTGAACGCGGCACGCTCGTCGTTGCGGAAGTAAACCGCGCGGGCAAGCTCGATAAACTCCCGATCGAAAGCCTGTGCCTTTTCCTTGAGACGGATGCGATCCTCGATATCCCACAGGGTCTCGTTGACCTTGAGCAGGTCGGCACGCTCGCGCGAAATATCGGTCTTCGAAGCCGGATCGTTGGCCCACGTGGCGTTGAGCAAATCCAGTTCGTTGCGCACATTCGCCAGCTTGGCAGGGTCGGTAATCTGACGCGACTTGATTTCGAGGATGGTGATCTTGTCGATCAGCTCGCCGTAGGACACCGGCGTGTGGATAAGGCTCATGACATCTCCGCGGACATGGCGATCAATATAGGCCACCATGATAAACCACGACAGCCGCTTCAGTGCCGAACCGCCTGGACGCGACGGACAAGCGCCACCAGGAAATCGTCAGGCAACTGTGCGCGAACCGGTACCGCCCACCAATGCGGCTTGGCGAAGGCCATGCATTTGACGGCATCCTTCTCGGTCATCAACAGGGGCTGCCGACCCGGAAAATCCAGTTCCGCAGCGGTATAGGCGTGATGATCGGGGAAAGCCTGAGCCTCGACGTCGAGCCCCTGCCCGCGCAGGCTATCGAAAAAGCGCTGTGGATTGCCGATCGCAGCGACCGCACGTACGGGCTGGCCTGCGAAGGTACCCAGCGGCACCGTATGGCAGTCGAGCAAACCGCGCGCCTCCCCACCGGAGAGCTTCATGGGCACCTCGGCAGGCCCAGGCCGACCGCCGTTGCAGACTCGAAACGTCACCGTCTCCAGCCGCCGCAGGGGCTCGCGCAAGGGGCCGGCGGGCAACAGCCGGCTATTGCCGAAGCGTCGTTCGCCATCGATCACGCAGATCTCGATATCGCGCGCCAGCCGATAGTGCTGCAGGCCATCGTCGGCGATTACCACATCGCAGCCAGCCGCGAGCAACAGGCGCGCGGCCGCTGGACGATCGCGTCCTACGGCTACCTCGACGCCACTGGCACGGATCAGGCATGGCTCGTCGCCGACTCGTGCCGGATCGGGCATCGCATCCAGCAACAAAGGCTCACGCTGCGTACCGCCGTAACCGCGGCTCACCACGCCAGGGCGAAAACCGTGCTGACGCAAGGCTTCGGCCACTGCGATGGTCAACGGCGTCTTGCCGGTGCCGCCTACGCTGATATTGCCGATGACCAGTACGGGTACGGGCAATCGCTCGCTAGACAAGGCGCCGCTTCGATACAGCATGCGTCGCAGGCCGGACAAAGCACCATAGAGCGCGCTCAACGGCCCGGTCCACCAGGGCGCACGCCCCTGTCCGTACCAGGCCGCTTGCAGCATATCGGCCAGCGCCATCGCCGTAGCCCTTCAGTCGCCCGGCCGCTCATGGAACTGCATGCGATGCAGGGCCGCGTAATGACCGCCCAGCGCAAGCAATTCGGCGTGCCTGCCGCGTTCGACAATGCGCCCCTGATCCATCACCGCGATCTGGTCGGCACCCTCGATGGTGGATAGGCGATGCGCAATCACCACAGTGGTGCGGTCGCGCATCAGCCGCTGCAGTGCCTGCTGAATCAAGCGCTCCGATTCGGTATCGAGTGCGCTGGTCGCCTCGTCCAGCACCAGAATCGGTGCGTTCTTCAAGATGGCTCGTGCAATCGCGATGCGCTGGCGCTGGCCGCCGGAAAGCATGTTGCCACCTTGTCCGATCGGCGTATGAATGCCGTTGGACAGTTTGGCGATAAATTCCATCGCGTTGGCCGCTTCGGCTGCCGCAACAATGGCAGCCTCACTGGCGCCCGCCAATTCGCCGTAAGCGATATTGTCGGCAATAGTGCCATCGAACAACACGACACTTTGGCCGACCCATGCAATCTGCCGGCGCAACGAGGCCAGGGTGTAACTCTGATAATCCTCGCCGTCCAGCATGACCGTCCCGGCGCTCGGCTCATAAAAACGTGGGAGCAGACTGACCAGGCTGCTCTTGCCGCTGCCCGAACGGCCCACCAAGGCAGTGACGGTACCCGGGCGACACTGCAGGTCGATCCCACGCAAGGCCTCGAACTGGTTGCGTGGATAGACCAGGCGCACGTCCTTGAACACGATGTCGCCCTGTGTGCGATCGAGCACGCGCGTGCCGTTGTCGACCTCAGGGGGCATATCGATGATCGCGAACAGATCGTCGCAGGCGGCCAGGCCGCGCTGCACGTTCGACTGCACATTGGTCAGGCGCTTGAGCGAGGGCATCATGCCGCCCATCGCCGTCAGCACCGAAATGAATACACCGGGGGAGATCTTGTCGATCTCGTCCGGCCGGGTGCCCAGGTAAACCAGCAAAGCAAGCGCAAATGCCGCCGCCGTCTGCACCGTGGCACTGGACATCGCGCTGGTAGCCGACACCTTGAGGTTCAAGCGGCGACTGTAAGTGGTGACTTCCTCGAAGCGCTTCGATTCATGCTCCTGGCCGCCGTAGATGCGTACCTCCCGGTGCGCGCCAACCGATTCTTCCACTGTGCCTGTGACCGCTCCCATCGTGCCCTGGATACGTCGGCTGATCTGTCGGTAACGGCGGCTCACCACGGTCACGATCAGCACGATCGCCGGCACCATCACGAATAGCGCCATGGTCAGATAAGCGCTGCTGCTCAGCATGACGTAGAGCATGCCGATCACCGTCAGGCTTTCGGTCACCGCCACCTTGACCGCGTCTGTCGATGCGGAAGCCACCTGCTCGCTGGTGTATGTAATACGCGACACCTGCTGACCGGAGTGCTCGTCGCCGAAGAAGCGAGCCGGCAATCGCAGATAGGCGGCAAATACGTCGCGGCGCATCGTCTGCACGATATTGCGGCCGATGTACGAGATACCGTAGTCGTTGATGAAAATGCCAAC
>NZ_DATCRY010000100.1:0-3806 GCF_036568765.1 Dyella sp.
GCCCACGCCTTCCGCGCCCGCCGCCGATAGCGCCAGGGCTCAACGAGCCGCCAAGGCGACCGGCGGCCCCTTGGGCACGGGGCATGGCCAGCGCGAAACGTCCGTGGTGCAGACGGTCGATTTCGATCGTGCCAGCGATACCCCCGAAGAAGTCATCGCTATCTACTACGACACGCGCGCCAGGCTGATCGCGCAAGGCGCGATCCCGACAACCGGGCCTCGCCAACCATTGCCCTTCCCCGGCCATTTCGTACCCGATCCTTGAAAACCGGCTAAGCCGCCACCAACGTGTCCGGCCGGCGTCTCGGCGCTACACTTCGTTTTAGTCAGCACATACCGGACTCCTACGCATGAGCGCCCCCGATAACCGCGAAGTCACGCCTGAACAAGCCGAAGAGGCCGTACGCATCCTGTTGCGCTGGTCAGGCGAGGATCCGAACCGGGAAGGCCTGCTCGATACACCCAAGCGCGTGGTCAAGGCCTATCGCGACTGGTTCAGCGGCTACCAGATCGATCCGGGCGAGTACCTGCGCCGCACCTTCGAGGAAGTGGCGGGCTACGACGAAATGGTCGTACTGCGGGATATCGAGTTCGAAAGCCATTGCGAGCACCATATGGCGCCGATCATCGGCCGCGCCCATGTCGGTTATCTGCCGACCAACCGCGTGGTTGGCATCAGCAAGCTCGCACGTGTGGTGGATGCCTATGCCCGTCGTTTCCAGGTGCAGGAAAAGCTGACCGCACAGATCGCCCAGTGCATCCAGGAAAACCTGCATCCAGCCGGTGTCGCGGTCGTGGTCGATGCCAGTCACGAATGCATGACCACCCGCGGCGTGCATAAGCGCGGCGTATCGATGATCACCAGCCAGATGCTCGGTGCTTTCCGCGACGACGCACGCACCCGCGCCGAATTCCTGCAATTCATCGGTATCCACGGCGGCGTGCGCTGATGCGCCGCCTCGCGGCGGCCATGCTGTGGCTGCCGTGCCTGGTCATGGCGCAAGATTTTCCGCGTACGCCGACAGAGTACCTGCGCCAGATGGACGCCAATGGCGACGGCAAAGTCAGCCAGGCCGAATATGTCGACTACATGAGTGCCGGCTTCCGCCGCATGGACACTAACGGCGACGGCGTCCTGGAACCGGAAGAACTGCCAGGCGGACATGGTCGCGCTATCGGCTTGGAGCGCTACCAGGACAATCTGCGCCGCCAGTTTCGCAAGCTGGACCGCAATGGCGACGGCTGCCTCAACGCCAGGGAGCTTGCCGCGCCGCCGCAAGCCTGAAGTCCATCCAAAGCGATCCAGACGTACTGTCCGGTCATGGTTTTGCGTTATCGTGGGCGTTCGTCGTCCGCGTTTTCCCTTTCGCTCGCGAGCCCCATGGAACAGCCTGTCACTTCGTTGACCGAACCGCGCCGCCGCGCCGCGGTGGCCTTTATTTTTGTCACGGTCGTGCTGGACATGCTGGCCTTTGGCATCGTCATTCCGGTGCTGCCGCACTTGATCGAACAACTGGCGGGGGGCGGTATCGCCAATGCGGCGTGGTGGGTCGGCGTCTTCAGCACAGTGTTTGCCATCGTGCAGTTTGCATTTTCGCCTGTCCAAGGCGCGCTGAGCGATCGCTTCGGACGCCGTCCGGTGATCCTGATCTCCAACCTCGGCCTGGCGATCGATTTTGTCGTGCTGGCGCTGGCACCATCGCTGTGGCTGCTGTTCGTCGCGCGTATTCTGTTGGGCATGACCGCGGCGAGTTTCTCCACCGCCAATGCTTATATCGCCGATATCACCACCAAGGAGAACCGCGCGGCAGCGTACGGCATGCTCGGCGGCGCGTTCGGGCTGGGCTTTATCCTGGGTCCGGGCCTCGGCGGCTTCCTCGGCGATATCTCCTTGCGCCTGCCCTTCTGGGTCGCCGCGGGCCTGGCCATCTGCAACTTTCTCTATGGCTGCTTCGTGCTGCCCGAATCGCTGCCGAAGGAACGCCGCACCAAGCGCTTCGAGGTGCACAGCGCTCATCCGCTCGGCGCACTCAAACTGCTGGCACGCTATCCACGTGTGCTGCGCCTGGCAATCGTGATGTTCCTGGTGTACCTGGCGCACTACGTACTGCAGACCACTTTCGTGCTTTACGCCGACTACCGCTATCAATGGGGTCCGCAAGCCGTTGGCTACGTGCTGATGCTGGTCGGTGTGTGCGACGGCTCGGTACAGACCTTTCTTACCGGGCGCCTTACAGCACGCGTGGGCGAGCGCAAGGTGCTGATCGCCGGCATGTTGTTTGGCATCGTTGCCTTTGCCGTGATGGGCTTTGCCGCCACCGGTTGGGTCTTTCTCCTCGGTATCCCGCTGCTGGCCCTATGGAGCCTGTCCGGGCCACCCGTGCAATCGATCATGACACATGAGGTCGACCCTACCGAACAGGGCCGCCTGCAAGGCGCGATCAGCAGCCTGGGCAGCTTCGCCGGAATCTTTGGACCGTATCTGTTCGCGCAAGTATTTGCCTTCTCGATCAGTCCGACATCGCCGCTGCACCTGCCCGGCTTGGCTTTCGTGCTCGCCGCCGCATTGCTGGCGGCGGGCACCGTCATCGCCGTCCTCGCCACCCGCCACGTGCCCAGGCATGTCCAACCGGCGAGCGAAGACAGCGTTCTATCCAGCACGTCCCTACCTCCCTCGGAGCCACACCCATGACCTTATCGATGTACCAGGCCTCTGTTCCTGTCTTCCTGCGCGCACTGAGCAATCTCAGCCACGTATTGAAAAAGGGTGCCGAGCATGCTGCCACCAAGAAAGTCGCCGACGAGGTGATCCTGCAGACGCGCCTGATTCCGGACATGCTGCCGCTGGCGCGCCAGGTGCAGATCGCCACAGACATGGCCAAGAACGCGACTGCGCGCCTGGCCGGCGTCGATCCGCTGAAGTTCGAAGACAACGAAACCACCTTCGCTCAGTTGCATGACCGCATCGAACGCGCCGTCGAATACATCAAGTCGTTCAAACCCGAACAGATCGACGGCAGCGAGACGCGCAAGATCGTTCTGCCGACGCGCAGCGGCGAGCAGCACTTCGAAGGCGATGCGTATCTGCTGCACTTCGTGCTGCCGAATGTGTTTTTCCATTGCACTACCGCCTACGCCATTCTGCGCGTCAGCGGTGCGGAAATCGGCAAGAACGATTTCATCGGCAAAGCCTGAGTCCCAAGCCTCGGCACCCATCGAACGCCGCCTTCGGGCGGCGTTTTTTTTGCCCTACGTTCCATGCGAAATGAGCCGACTTCTCGACGATAAAACCAACTTTTCGGAATAGTTTCATTGCCCTTAAGGCTTTATGAAGTTCAGATAAACAGCGCGCGCAAGCAGAGACTTGCGGCGCCAATAAGGGAATACGACGCAAGCCGGCAAGCCCGGCATCGCACTTACCTAGGGAATGCCTCGACGCCCGTGATCCATCCGGTCACAGCCGGGGCGCATGGAGAACACTGTGAAACGCTACGGAGCTAGCCCCGTCCCTCGCAATCGATTGGCGATCGCCTGCCTGGCCGCACTGTGCAGCACGACTGTGTTCGCGCAAGAACACACAGCCGTGGACATTGCGCCGACGAACCTGCAGTCGGTCACCGTGACCGGCACGCGCCTATCCAATCCCAATGTGATTACACCTACACCGGTCAGCACCATGACTGCCGATGACATCAAGGCAACCGGAGCGGTCAACGTCGGCGACTTGCTGACCACGATGCCACAGCTGGCCACGACCTTCACGATGGGCAATTCCACCCAGTACATCGGCACGGCGGGCGTACAAT
>NZ_DATCRY010000101.1:0-3148 GCF_036568765.1 Dyella sp.
GGTTCAATCTTCACGATCACCACGACGTGTGCGAAATGTCGGTAACTCCGCAAGGCAGGATCGCATGCGATGGAGGTTGGGCGTTCGTCCCGGGCCAAGTCAGCCCGATCCGGTCAGGATGAGATTTCATCAGGAAGCATGATGCCGGGCACGGACGCAAGCTCGGCGCCGCTCATGCGATCCGAGAGGTATCGTGCTGGAGGCTTGCCCACCGCCTTGCGGAACATCGTCACGAATCCGCTGGCGTTTTCGTACCCGAGCTCCAACGCCACCGTTTGCACGTTCTCACCCTTGGTCAAACGTTGAAGCGCAAGGATCACATGAAGCTGCCGACGCCAGCGCCCGAAGCTCATTCCAATTTCGTGCAGCAGAAGACGGCTCATGCTTCGCTCGCTCATGCCAATGCGAACAGCCCAATCGGCCTTCGAAGTCTTGTCGGTGGGGTCGGCCAGCATCATTTCCGCGAGACGACGCAATCGGGGGTCGCGCGGCATTGGCAGATGCAGATCTTCCACCGGCGCTGCCGCCAACTCATCGAGCAACGCGGCAATCAGCCGGTCTTCCCGCCCCCCCAGCGCGTATAGCTCAGCAAAACCGGCCACCTTCAGCAGCAACTCGCGTAGCAACGGCGATACCGAAATCGTGCAGCAGGTTTTCGGAAGGTCTGGCGCGGCATCTGGCTCGACGAAGAGGCAATAGCATTCCGTTTCACCCGCCCCTCGGGCCGCGTGCGGCAAGTCTCCCGGGATCCATATGGCGCACTGCGGCGGAACGATCCAAACGCCGTCTTCGATCTCGCAGTTGAGGATGCCGCGCACGGAGTAGATCAGTTGAGCCTTGCGGTGCTGATGCCTCGCGTTTTCCCAGCCCTGCGTCACCGAAGTGGCACTCAGAGCAACAACGGGTCTAGGGACGTTGTCGACATCCTTGGGCACAGTGAAATCCACGATGGCGACGCTCGACATGGTGCGTGTTGATATCTGCAAGGAAGAGGAAGGGTGTCCTATTTGAAAAATATTATGGGAAACTTTCGCAAATTCGTCTAGGTATTCGATATCGCGAGGTTGCGCACCGCCGCCTTGCTTGCGCTATGGGCGCTCACTGGGGCGCAGGTGGTGCGGGCGCTAGGGATGCCCACCTCTGCACAAGCTGCTGGAGGGCGTGCGTCGAGAAATACAAGCGGCGCCCCATATATCTGCAATCAATTCATTCGATGGTGAGTACCTCGACACATGCGAGGAAGCAGTGGCGTGACCGCGTGCGCAGAGCACGAGCGAATTACGAATCGCTGTCGCCCGCTCCGCTAGCTGTAGATGCAAGAGCAACAGCTCGCCGATTCATCGACGAGCTCTAGGCTGCTACGCCAATTGAGCCAAGCGGTATTCACAAAGGCCAAGAGTGATGCCAAGCTCGAGCAACTTGTGGTGCAAGAAGTACGATTGCCGTCGTAGCGTCTCGTGTCGGCCAGCGGGGCCCGCTCTTCCTGCAACACCGTCCCAACGCTCAGTGGCGCCGTCGATGGGCCCTGAGCCGATCCAGGGCGCTGACGACGACGGGCGGCTCTCCAACTCGACCGCCGCGATCACTGCATCCAAGCCGGCCATCAACAAGATGGCCAGCGAGTGGTCGCAGGCGACCTGGTGCAGCCGATCGCGGTGTAACAGCTGCGACGCTTCAGGCATGTCCACGAAGGTGCGCCGTTCCTCAGGGTTCCGGCTTGCGCTGTACCAGCAGGATATTGTGCTGCCAGTCATAGCTGGCGCCCCGGGGAATCGCTAAGGCCGCGGGCCCGCGGTGCACATTTTGGTTGAAGTTCGCCGCTATCGCGGCGGTCTCCCCTGGCGCTGCTGACGCTGACATCCCCATCGGCGTGGTGCAGCCGTTCACCGGGGCCAGCGTCCGGATTGGCATCCCAGTAAAGAACGAGGTCGTGATCTGGCCCAAGACCGTTGCTGACGGCAGCCCTTTTCTCTCCTTCTGTGCCGGCGACTTCGACCCTCGAGGCGAAGGTGGCTTGCGGCGGATCGGCCAGTACTTTCATCGACAGTGCAGCAGGCCGGATATCCCGATCACCTTGCTGCACTTTCACGCGGAGGCGACTGGGTGATCGATCGACACACCCAGCACATCCTCCGCCAAGTGTTCAAGCAGTCGAATTGTCCACTCGATCACCTCGGTCTCGCTGAGTGCCTTATCGGCAAGCCAGCCAAGCACCAGCTGGTCATGAAAGCCTATCCAGGCGCGCAGGGACACCCGCATGCGTTTGGTCGGCCGGGCAATGCCCAGCACAGCCATCACCTGATCGATGGCTTTGCCGCGTGATTCTTCCCAGATCTTCGCGATGGAGTTGCTGAGCGCCGCATTGGACGAGCGAGCCCGAAAGATCGCATCCCCCTCCCTCTGCTTGACGGCACGCATGTGCGCGCGCAGGAACGATGTGATCCGCTGGCGCGCGGTGTCACCGCGAAACGATGTCAGCTGTGCCTCGTCCATTCGCGCCGCAGCTACGCGGCTGACCTCGGCATAGAGCTCTTCCATCGAACCGAAGTGATGGAACAGAAGCCCGTGAGCCACACCGGCTTCCCGCGCGATCTCCGACGCCGGCACGTCCAGAAACCCCCGGCTGGCGAACAGTCGTTCGGCGGCCGCGAGCACTCGCTGCTTGCCGGTGGGTGGCTTTGCCGCGCCTGGCCGCGCAGACCGCGGTCGCGGCGAATCAAGGGGTTCGTTCATGCAAGAAATCATATCCCCGTGCCTGGCGGCCAAACCGCCACCGCCCCCGGGAAAACCACAACACCAGAGACGCGACAGACTCTTAAACTGATTGACAGTCAGTCAATTTTGTTCGAATCCAGATGATTTCAGATGCATCACCTACCGGCTCAGAGCGCTTCGACGTGCTCGTCGTGGGCGGTGGCCCCTGCGGCCTGGCCGCAGCCATCGCGCTGGGGCGCTGCGGCGTCAAGACCTTGCTGGTCGAGAAGCATCCTTCCACCTCGTTTCATCCACGCGGCCACGTGGTAAGCGCGCGGACCATGGAAATCTTGCGCACCTGGGGTCTCGAAGAAGCGGTGCGCTCTCGCGGGATCCCTCACGATCGCAACCAAGGCATCGCCTTTGTGCGCTCCCTGGTTGGCGAACTCATCGG
>NZ_DATCRY010000102.1:0-22474 GCF_036568765.1 Dyella sp.
TCGGCATCAACTTCGCCATGGGCGTGGCCACCGGCATCACCATGGAGTTCCAGTTCGGCATGAACTGGGCCTACTACGCCCACTATGTCGGCGACGTCTTCGGCACGCCGCTGGCGATCGAAGGCCTGATGGCCTTCTTCCTCGAAGGCACCCTGGTCGGCTTGTTCTTCCTGGGCTGGGACCGCCTCTCGCGCGTACAGCACCTGCTGGTGACCTGGTTCCTGGCCCTGGCCACCAGCTTGTCGGCATTGTGGATCCTGATCGCCAACGGCTGGATGCAGAACCCCGTCGGCGCCGCCTTCAATGCCGAAACAATGCGCATGGAGACGACCTCGTTCGCCGAGGTGGTCTTCAATCCTGTCGCGCAAGCAAAGTTCGTACATACGGTGAGCGCGGGCTACGTGCTCGGCGCGATGTTCGTGCTGTCCATCAGCGCGTGGTACCTGCTGCGCGGCCGCAATGTCGATTTCGCCAAGCGCTCGATGACCGTAGCGGCAAGCTTTGGCCTAGCGGCGGCGCTGAGCGTGGTCGTACTGGGCGACGAATCGGGCTACACCGTCTCGGAAAACCAGAAGATGAAGCTGGCAGCGATCGAGGCTATGTGGGAAACCGAGCCCGCGCCGGCATCGTTCACCGTATTCGGCATTCCGGACGTCCAGCAACGCACCACTCATTTTGCCCTGCAGGTTCCCTGGGCAATGGGCCTGATCGGTACCCGCTCGCTGGACAAACCGATTCCCGGCATCGCCCAGTTGCTGGACGAAACCAAGGGCAAGATCGACAACGGCATCCTTGCCTACGACGCCATGCTGGTATTGCGCGAGGACAAGAACAACGCACAAGCCAAGGCCATCCTCGCCGCGCACGACAAAGACCTGGGCTATGCCCTGCTGCTCAAGCGCTTCATCGACGATCCGCGCAAGGCCAGTGCGGAGGACATCCAGAAAGCCGCCGACAGCACCATTCCGAACGTGCCCGTGCTGTTCTGGTCGTTCCGCATCATGGTCGCCTGCGGTTTCTATTTCATCTTCCTGTTCGGTTTGTCGTTCTGGCTGGCGAGCAAACGCCGGCTGGATACCAAGCGCTGGTACCTGAAGATGGCGCTATGGAGCCTGCCGCTGCCCTGGGTGGCCGCCGAGCTCGGCTGGATCGTGGCCGAATATGGCCGCCAGCCCTGGGCGATCGAAGGCATCCTGCCAACCTCGCTGGGCGTATCGACGGTAACCGCAGGCCAGGTATGGACATCGCTGGGCGGCTTCGTGCTGTTCTACACGGCGCTGGCGATCATCGACGCGACATTGATGGTCAAGTACGTGCGCAAAGGTCCCGACGGCCTGGGTATCTGGCCGGCAGCCCCCCACTCCGACAAGGCCTGACGAGGAGAGCGGCACCATGTTCGACTACGAAAGCTTGCGGGTGATCTGGTGGGTGCTGCTCGGCGCCCTGCTGATCGGCTTCGCCATCATGGATGGTTTCGATTTCGGCATTGCCGCGCTACTGCGCGTGCTCGGTCGCGACAACGACGAACGCCGCGTGGTGCTCGAGACCATCGAGCCGGTCTGGGAAGGCAACCAGGTCTGGTTCGTGCTCGGCGGCGGCGCGACGTTCGCGGCCTGGCCGATGCTTTATGCCGTGTCCTTCTCGGGTATGTACCTGGCTATCGCGCTGGTGTTGCTGGCCTTCATTCTGCGGCCGGTCGGTTTCAACTTCCGCAGCAAGGTGCACGATCAGCGTTGGCTGAATACATGGGACTGGGTCCTCACCGGCTCGGGCATCGTGGTCATGCTGATCACCGGCGTGGCATTCGGTAATCTTTTCCTGGGCGTACCGTTCGCCTTCGACGGCGACTTGCGCATGAGCTGGCACGGCAGCTTCTTCGAATTGCTGCATCCATTCGCCCTGGTCGCCGGCCTGGTTTCGCTCAGCATGCTGCTTACGCACGGCGCCTGCTGGGCGGCGCTGAAGACCGAAGGGGCAATTTGCGATCGCGCGGTGCGTTTCGCACGCTGGTCGGCCCTGATCTATGTCGTCCTGTATGTGCTGGCTGGCATCTGGCTGGGCTACGGCGTGCCGGGCTATGCGATCGTCGGCCCAGCGGTGACCGATGGCGTTTCCAATCCTCTGCTCAAGGATGTGGTACGTGGCAGCAGCTGGTTTGCCAGCTACATGCAGCATCCATGGTTCTGGTTGGCACCGGCGGCGGCCTTGCTTGGAGCACTAGGCGTACAGCTGCGTATCGCCGCACGCGGATTGAGCGCGTTCCTGTGCAGCAGCCTGATGGTTGCCGGCACCATTCTCTCGGCTGGCTTCGCGCTGTTCCCCTTCCTGCTGCCGTCCAGCCTGAATCCAAAATCCAGCCTCACCGTATGGGATGCGTCGTCCAGCCACGGTACCCTGGGTATCATGCTCGGTGTAACGGTCGTGTTCCTGCCGATCGTCATCGCCTACACCAGTTGGGTCTTCAGCGTGCTGCGCGGCCGCGTGACGCTCGAACATATCCGTCAATCCACCCACCATTACTGAGCCGGAGGCATCAAGCCATGTGGTACTTCTCGTGGATTCTCGGCCTGGGCCTGGCCTGCGCCTTCGGCATCCTCAACGCGATGTGGTACGAGCTGCATGCGACAGACGAGGCGCATGCCAGGAAAGAGCCGCCGAAGGAATGAGTGGAGAGGAGTGAGGAAATAAAGAACGTCCGCAGGCATGTCGGCGCTTTTTTGCTTTACTTATGCCTCACTCCTATTTCCTCGCTACCGCGCCTATTTCCTCGGTACCGCGCCTATTCCCTCGCTAGCGCGGCGGCTAGCGCGCTGCCAGTAACGCCTCGATCTCTCCGGCATCCTTGGGCACGGCACTCGTCAACACCTCGTTGCCGTCCTTGACCACGGCCACATCGTCCTCGATGCGAATGCCGATGCCGCGCCAGCGTTCGGCCACGCCGGTGTCGCTGGGCGGGATATAGATGCCCGGCTCCACCGTCACCACCATGCCCGGTTCGAGCAGGCGCGGTTCGCCTGCGACGCGATAGTCGCCCACGTCATGCACGTCCAGGCCGAGCCAATGGCCGGTCTTGGCAGGATAGAAACGCTTGTAGGCACCCGAGACGATGGCTTCGTCAGCATCGCCTTCCAGCAAACCCAGCGCACACAACCCTTCGGCAATCACCCGCACGGCCATCTGGTGCGCGGCATCGAAGGGACGACCGGGCCGGACTTCATCGATCGCCGCCGATTGCGCTTCCAGCACCAGTTCATAGAGCATGCGCTGCTCACGACTGTAGCGACCGCCGACCGGAAAACTGCGACTGATATCGGACGCGTAGCAATCGAGCTCCGCCCCCGCATCGATCAACAGCAAATCGCCTTCGCGCAGCATGGCGCGATTGGCGGTGTAGTGCATGACGCAAGCATTGGCACCGGCGGCGACGATCGGTGGAAAGGCCGCGACCGCGCCACGACTGCGCATGCTGCGCAGGAGTTCGGCCTCCACTTCATATTCGTAGCGCCCCGGCAACGCCATCTGCATGGCAGCCAGATGCGCCTCGGCAGCCATCGCCGCCGAGGCACGCATCAGCTTGAGTTCGGCGCGTGATTTGTACAGCCTGAGATCGTGCAGCAGATGACCCAGCGCGACGAATTCCTTGGGCACCACGCCGCCGCCGCGCAGCTGACGCAGGCGACGCATCCAGCCGAGCAGGCGAGCATCGAATTCGGGTTCGCGGCCAAAATGGCAATAGACGCGACCGCGCCCTTCGATCATGCCGGGCAGGATGTCGTCGATATCGTCGATCGGGAAAGCATCGTCCATGCCATAGACGTCGACCGCGCGCTCGGTACCGATCGATTCGCCATGCCAGCGCTCATGCTCCGGATCGCGCTCGCGGCAGAACAGCACGACCTCCCCATGCTTACGACCAGGGAGCAGCGCCAGCACGCTTTCCGGCTCAGGGAAACCTGCCAGGTAATGCATGTCCGAGTCCTGGCGATAGGGCCAGTTGGCATCGGCATTGCGTACGCGTTCGGGTGCCGCGGCGATCAGCAGCACCGCGTCCTCGCCGGCCATGCGCATCAACTGCCGGCGACGGCGCGCATATTCGTCCGGCTGGATATTCAATGCACGGTACTGCCGGCCTGGCCGCCATCGCGGGCGCATTCGGCGAACAACAGCATCGCTGCGACGCGCACGAATTCGTGCACCTCGATCAAGGCGTCTTCATCGTCGCCCTCTTCGCCGAAGTCCAATTCGGCGGCGGCAATACTACCCAAGTCGCGCAAGATTTCCTGAGCTTCGTCGGAAAGCTTGCGATGCGCGTCGGTACCGGCGAGACCGAATCCGCCGAGGAAACCGCGGCACCAGTCGACCAGGGCTTCGGCACGTTCCGGCAAGGCGCGATCGTCGGCCGGCAGGAGGGGTTCGAAACCCAGTTCCGGATCGTCCAATTCAGCCCGCGTTTGCTTCACCAGGCGCTCAAGCAAGGATTGGTCCGCCGCCGTCGGGTTGACCTCCTCGCCATCGAGGTGCAGAACGGCCAGCAGCGACTGCCGCCCCACGCGCCCGCCTCCGGCCAGGAAACCGCAGAGCGAACCGTGCAGTTCGCTGCCCCGCGCCCCCAGCCGGAGACGTGCCGTGAGCTCGTCGAGCTCGTCGTGGCCGATCCACTCGTTGACGGTCATGACACCGTATCCTTTCGTCATACAAGAGATTGCAAGTTTAGCCTTTTTAGACCGGTCGGCCGCGCCTGCTGACTTCGCCGGACGTCCTGCTATAGTGCCAGCCATGAGCATGCCCGAACCCCTCCAGTCCGACGCATTCCAACCCGATCCGATCCGGGAAGAAGTCGGCGCGTTGAACGAGCGCGTAGACCGCTTGCTGGATATCGTGCATCGCTTGCAGGAAGAGAATCGCAGCTTGCGTCTGAGCCAGGAACAATTGGCCAGCGAACGCGCCGGGCTGATGGCACGCAACGAGCAGGCGCGCAGTCGTGTCGAAGCGATGATCCAGCGCCTCAAGGCACTCGAGCACAGCGGCTGATCGAAAAGGATCTCGCTGAAACCCAAGCGCGAAACCCACGACGATGAGTACCGTCAGATGAGCACGAGTGAACCGGTCGCACTGCGACTGATCGATCGAGAATTTTTGATCGCTTGCGCACCCGAAGAGCGCGATGGGCTGCTGGAAGCCGCCGGCTACCTGGATCGCAAGATGCGCGAGCTGCGCTCTGCCGCGAAGGCGCCAGGTTTCGATCGCCTGACCGTGCTGGCGGCGATCAGCATCACGCATGAATTCCTCGCCTTGCGCAAGCAGAGCAGTGGCCAAAGCCACAATATCGGCGACGAACTGGCTGCGCTGCGTCGCAAGATCGACGCGGCGCTGGACGCGCAGCAGCATGGGCACTTAAAATAACTCTCGGCGTTTTCTGCGGTGTGCGCCAGCGCACTCTTACATTTGCCTTGTTCCTAAATACGGCCCCGGGTCGGTTTCGTCATTGGCTGTTGTGCATGTCCGCCCTCGAGCGGAAAGCCTCGAAGCCATGCAGGCCCTCCCACCTGATCCATCGTGGATCAAGGTCGTTTGGTGGGCAGCGGCATCGCGGTTGACGCCACCTCTTCCGCCACCGCCCCGATCGCCAGGATGGTCGATCGCGGACGGCCGGCACATGACCCCCGGCAAGACCCAGGAGACGCGACGTGGATGTGCAGCGACGCGAGCTACGCAAGCAGCTGGCTGAACGCCGCCGCGCCCTTTCCCCCGCCGAGCGCATCGCCGCGGCCCAGGGCCTGCGCCGCAGCCTGGAGCAACTGCCCGAATACCTGACCGACGTCCGCGTCGCCGGTTATTGGGCCTGTGACGGCGAGTTGCCGCTGAACCTTGTCATTCCCCCGCTGGCCACCCGCGGTCAGCAGTTCCTGCTGCCCCTGGTCGGAGACGATGGCACGTTACGCTTTGCCCCCTGGCAGGCCGGCCAGGACGTGCAGCCGAACCGCTATGGCATCCCCGAGCCGACCGAGCCCAAAGAATGGCTGGCGCCCTTCCAGCTCGACCTGGTACTGGTACCGCTGCTGGGCTTCGACCGCCGTGGCAACCGCCTGGGCTATGGCGGCGGCTACTACGACCGCAGCTTTGCCTTCCTGCGCGACCAGCAGCGCCCCACCGAGCCGCTGCTGGTAGGCGTCGCCTACGATTTCCAGGAGCTGCCGCAACTGGACCGGCAGGATTGGGATGTGACCCTGGACTATGTCGCGACCGAAACCGAACTGATCGACTGTCGCGCCACCGAAGAAGACGGAACCCCCGCATGACTCCCAAGCGAAGCAGCCCCGATCGAATCAGCCATTGGCTGATGAAGACCGAACCGGAAACCTTTTCCATCGACGATCTCGAGCGCAAGGGCCAGGAAGCCTGGGACGGTGTGCGCAACTATCAGGCGCGCAATTTCATGCGCGATGGCATGCGTGTGGGCGACAAGGTGTTTTTCTACCACTCCAACTGCGCCGAACCGGGCATTGTCGGCTTGGCCGAGGTGGCGACAGACGCCTATGTCGATCCTACCCAGTTCAATCCCAAGAGCGACTATTTCGATGCCGCCAGCACCCGAGACAATCCGCGCTGGATGCTGGTGGACGTCAAGTTCGTCCGCAAGCTCAAGCGCACCATTACGCTGGACGAACTCAAGCAGCATCCTGCCCTGGCCGAGATGGCGCTGGTGCGTAAAGGCAACCGGCTATCGGTGATGCCGGTAAGCGATGCGGACTGGAAATACATCCTCGCGCTGGAGAAGTGATCCGTCGCGCAACCGCCGTTCTCGAGGAAAGCCATGGCCCGCTTCCATTTCATTTCCGGCTTGCCGCGTTCCGGTTCGACGCTGCTGGCCGCGCTCCTGAAGCAGAATCCACGCTTCCACGCTGGGATGAGCAGCCCGGTCGCAGGCATGTTCGCCGCCATGATGGGCGAAATGAGCGAACGCAACGAGTTCTCGGTATTTATCGACGATGCGGCACGCCAACGTGTCGCACGTGGGTTGTTCGACAACTTCTATGCCGACAGCGAAGCGGAGATCGTCTTCGATACCAGCCGCTCCTGGTGCGCGCGGTTGCCGGCAGTGGCCGAACTGTTTCCGGAAAGCCGCGTGATTGCCTGCGTGCGCGACATGCCCTGGATCATCGACAGCATCGAGCGCGTCATCCGCAGCAATGCCTTCAGCCCCTCGTCGATCTTCAATTTCTCCACCGGCGGCACGGTGTATTCGCGCGCCAACGGCCTGGCCTCCAGCGACGGCATGATCGGCTACGCCTATGACGCGCTCCGCGAAGCCTATTACGGCCCGCACGCCGACCGTCTACTGCTGCTGCGCTACGAAACGCTGACGACCCATCCCAAGCAGGCCCTCGCCGCTGTCTACGATTTCATCGGCGAGCCGGCTTTCGCGCACGATTTCGAGCACATCCAGTTCGATGCCGAAACGTTCGACCGCCGCGCCGGCACACCCGGACTGCATACAGTGCGCCCACGCGTGGCGGCCGAAAAGCGCCAGAGCGTCTTGCCGCCCGACCTGGCCGCGCGTTTCGAGCGCGACGCCTTCTGGAACCAGCAAGGGCTCAATCCGCGCGGCGTACGAATCGTATGACCGTGCGCTGCCGCCCCGAATAAGGGATCATAGGCACCTTTTTCAAGCAACGGTGGTGTCATGAGCAGCAACGAAAAGCGCCTGGCGGGCGAAGCCGCCATCCGCTACGTGGAAAAGGGCGCCATTGTCGGCGTCGGCACCGGTTCCACCGTCGCCTTCTTCATCGATGCCCTGGCCGACCTGCGCAACGACATCGAGGGTGCGGTTTCCAGCTCCGAGCAGTCCACCGCCCAGCTGAAGAAATACGGCATCCCGGTGCTCGACCTCAATGCCACCGGCCCGTTGAATCTCTACATCGACGGCGCGGACGAATGCGACCCGCAGCGCCGGCTGATCAAGGGCGGCGGCGCGGCACTCACGCGCGAGAAGATCGTCGCCGAAGCCAGCGCCAAGTTCGTCTGCATCATCGATTCGAGCAAGCGTGTGGACATACTGGGCAAGTTTCCTCTGCCGATCGAAGTGATCCCGATGGCGCGCAGCCTGGTCGGGCGCGAGATCAGCAAGCGCGGCGGCCAGCCGGTGTGGCGCGATGGCGTGACGACCGATAACGGCAACTGGATCATCGACGTGCACGGCTGGCAGATCGCCGACCCCGTCGGCCTGGAAAGGGATCTGAACCAGATTCCGGGCGTGGTCGCTGTCGGTCTGTTCGCACGCCGCCCGGCCGACGTGGTACTGATCGGCGACCAAGTGATGGCCTAGGGCGTTCGGATTGCTGCCGCCACGGAAACAGTGCGTTGAATCCGACGCACTGAACCGGGGCATTGAATTGCGGTCGCGCGGCTCCAGTTAGCTGACAGGTTTCCATCGTCCTACCCCCCAAGGACAAAGGTAAGCAGTCATGCGCGCACTACGCTCTTTGGTGCTCGCCCTGGCAATGCTGTCCACCACCACCGTCGCAATTGCACAAGAGACGGCCCCTGCGGTCAGCCTGGCTCAGCTCGGCGAGGTTTTCGTGAAGTCCGGACACATCATTCCGGACGGCTATCTCGACCGGCGCGTCACGGTCAGCGCCGTGGTGGCCGATTCGGCCAAGCGTGTCGGCGATGAGGTTGTGGTTCCGCTGACGGACAACGCGGCCAATGTGCAAGGCCAGGCGTCGATCGAGCGCTTGTCGGCGACGAAAGCCCGTTCGCTGCACCAAGGGCAGATGTTCAGCGCAGTGTGCACGGTACAGTTCACGACGAGCGGGCCGTTGAGCCTGGGCGATTGCGATCTTTGAGGCGGCAATAGCTTCCCCCGCGCCTTCTGGAAAAAAAGGGGAAGCTTGCCTCAGTCCTCCATTGCGCGATGCATCGCCCCGATCACCTGCGCATAGTCAGGTGCATTGAAGATCGCCGAGCCCGCAACAAACGTATCGGCACCCGCAGCGGCGATTTGCCCGATATTGTCGGCCGTCACGCCGCCATCGACTTCCAGGCGTACCGCGCGACCGCTTGCATCGATCCGGCGGCGAACCTCGCGAATCTTCTCCAGCGATTCGGGAATGAATTTCTGGCCGCCGAAACCCGGATTGACCGACATGATCAGCACCAGGTCGATCTTATCGAGCGTGTAATCGAGCCAGTTGAGTGGCGTGGCGGGGTTGAACACCAGGCCGACCTGGCAACCTGCTTCGCGAATCAGGCCAATGGTGCGGTCTACGTGTTCGCTCGCTTCCGGGTGGAAACTGATCGTGCTGGCGCCGGCCTTGGCGAAATCCGGCGCGATGCGATCGACCGGCTTGACCATCAGGTGCACATCGATCGGTGCGACGATGCCGTAGTTGCGCAGCGCCTTGAGCACCATCGGGCCGATCGTCAGATTGGGCACGTAATGATTATCCATCACATCGAAATGGACCCATTGCGCACCGGCGGCGAGGGCCTTGGCGGTGTCCTCGCCGAGCCGGGCGAAATCGGCCGAGAGGATGGAGGGGGCGATGATGGGAGATTGCTTGCTCATAATCATCCGGAGATGGGAGAGGGATTGTGGGGCGCACAGTCGCGCGTCGCCGGGATTTTTGTCGAACGCCGCTATGGATCGCTCGCCTGGGAAGGATAACGGTACTCGCCCACGCGGGCATGCGCCCCCGCTGCCCGTCTCCCATTCCCGCTCTTACTTGAACCCGCGTTCGCCCTTGATCCGCTCGTAAGCCGCATTGATCTCGCTCGCCCGCGCCTCGGCGCGACGGCGCATATCTTCCGGCAGGTCGCCCAGGCGGTCTGGGTGATGTTCGGAAATCAGCTTGCGATAAGCGCGCTTGATCGCACGGTCGTCGGCGCTACGCTCCACGCCGAGCACGGTATACGGATCCGGGCCCTGCTGGTTTCGCTGCGGGGCATAGCCGCCGCCATGACCGTAGCCGCGCGAACCGCCCGTGCCGGCGTTCCAGGCGTAGCCCTTCATCGCCATCAGCGCCATCAATTCCATGTCGCTCACGCGCAACGCGAAGGCCAGCTGGCGCAGCAGCGACATTTTCTCCGGTGGCGGATTGCCCTCGGCCAATACGGTCTCGATGACGACATCCAGCACCGGGAAAGCATGATCGCGGCGCAGACCCACCCAACGGCGCAGGCCATCGATGGACGGCGTCACGTCGAACTCGGGCTGCTTGCCGGCATTGAAGCTCTCGATCGCCTGTTTGCGCTGCTCGGCGTCCAGGCCCATGCGTGACATCAGCCGTTCGGCAACGGCGATTTCCTCCTGCGAAACGCGGCCGTCGGATTTGGCCACCGCACCCAGCAAGGCAAACAGCGGGCCGATGAAACCACCGACCTCGGGTGTGGCATAGCGGCGCTTCTGCCGCACGCCGTCGATGATGAAGCCGGCAATGCCGCCCACGATCATCCCGGGCAGTCCGTGCCCCAGCAACAGGCCGGCCATCGCCAGCCAAAAGGTCCACATCAGATTCATGGTGTCGCTTGTCCAGGCGCCTGCGCGCTGTACCACTGTGCCAAGGCATCGAGATCCTGGTCGCTGACCGGGCCGATCGCCGCCTTCATCAACGGCGCGTTGCGGCGCCCGTCGCGGTATTGCTTGAGCGCCCCGCGCAGGTAATCCAGGCGTTGCCCGGCCAGATTCGGCGCGCCGGGGATCTGTGCCATGCCGGTCTCGCCGTGGCAGGCCGCGCACAGGCCCAGCCGCGCCGGCTTGACCGGTCCGGCGGCCAACGCAGGCAAGGCGGTGAGCAGGAATGCCGCGATCAGTACGGTTCGCATGGGCGACGCAAAGGGTTAAAAACGTCGATTCTACCAGCGCAGCCGCGCTTTGCCTGACTGTGAAGGTTACAATTGTGGGCTCGGCATGACCCTACGGAGCGCCCCGTGCCCACCACCCTGCTGCAATCGAACCTGCCTGGCCTGAACCTGGTCCACCGCGGCAAAGTCCGCGATGTGTATGTCCTGCCGGACAACCGCCTGCTGATCGTTGCCAGCGACCGGCTCTCCGCCTTCGACGTGGTGCTGCCCGACCCGATTCCGGGTAAAGGCGAAATGCTGACCCAGATGTCCAACTTCTGGTTCGGCAAGACGGCTCACCTGGTGCCGAACCACCTGCTGGACGTGCCGCTGCAAAGCGAGCTGCCCGAGGGCACCAACCTGGCCCTTTATGCGCGCCGGAGCGTGGTCACGCGTCGACTCAAGCCAGTACCGGTGGAAGCGATCGCGCGCGGTTATCTGATTGGATCGGGCTGGAAGGATTACAAGGCAACCGGCGCAGTGTGTGGCATCTCCTTGCCCTCGGGCCTGCAGCAGGCCGAACAATTGCCCGAACCGATCTTTACGCCCTCGACCAAGGCCGCGGTGGGCGATCACGACGAGAACGTCAGTTTCGATAGCGTGGTCGATGCCGTCGGTGCCGATCTGGCCGAACAAGTGCGCGACGCCACCTTGCGTATCTACAAATGGGCAGCCGCCTACGCGGCCGAACGCGGCATTATCATCGCCGACACCAAGCTCGAATTCGGTACCGACGAAGACGGCAAGCTCTACGTGATGGACGAGATGCTCACCCCCGATTCGTCGCGCTTCTGGCCCGCCGACTCGTACCGGGTGGGCATCAGCCCGCCCAGCTACGACAAGCAGTTCGTGCGCGATTACCTGGAGACGCTCGGCTGGAACAAGCAGGCGCCCGGCCCGCACGTACCAGCCGAGGTGATCGCCGGTACGGCCGCGAAGTACGCCGAAGCCTTGCAGCGTCTGGCTGGCATCGCGCTGGATTAAGCGTGAGGTTATTCGAGACGCCCTGATGTACACGCGCGAGGAAAACGAAGCGCGCTTCGCGCAGCTGCTCGATCGTTACGACCAGGATCATCGCCAGGCAGGCCATCGACGCCTGCTGGCGCTCTGCCTGCCTTTGCTGCTCTGGTCCGCCATCGCCCTCGTCTGGACGATTCCCGTGCCGCCGGGCATCGGTCGACCGGGCTTGTGGTCGGTCGGGCTGCAGGTACTGCTGTTCACCTGGTACTGGAAGCATTCGCGGCGCCTGGGCCTGGCGATGTTCATAGTCATGCTCGCGCTGTCGCTGCTGACCTATACGATCGACATCGACATCGCTCCCTCGCGCCTGCGCAGCATCGCCACCGTGACCTTGCTCGCAGGCGGCTTTGGCGTGCTTGCCGGCCGCCTGCTCGAACGTCCTCCGCTCGGCCTGCGCGACGCGCTGGCCGGTCTTTTCGTGGGTCCGGCCTGGCTGCTGGATCGTCTCCTGCAACGTATCGGTCTCGGCTCATGACGCAACAATGGCTCACCGCCCTCAGCGTGCTGTTCTGGTGGGTGCTCTACGGCAGTATCGGCGCCATCGTGCCGGCCATCGTGACCTGGTTGGTATTGCGCTGGACCGAACGCTGCCCGGTGGTGTTCAACCGCGCCTATCTGGCCTGCCTGTTGTGGAACCTGGCCGCGCTGGCGATGCTGGGCGGCATGGCGGCACATACCGGACATCTGCGGCCACCCTATGGCCCCTTGCTCGCCTCCAACGTCTTCCGCTGGGTACTGGTGGCGAACATGCTGGTCGGTGCCATGCTGCTGTGGCGCTTGATCCCACGCGCGGACGCACACCGCATCCGCCTGACCAGCGCCTGCATGGCCGTCGCCGTGGTGACCGCCCTTGGCTTCGGCATCGCCACCTCGCTGGCCGCCTGAGCAGCTCACCTTTCAGGGCGCTGCACGTTGCCAATAAAGGCGGGTGCGCAACCCGCTGTAACGACATACGTCGATCCGCTGGGTCATCACCCGGCGATCGACGAACGTGATACGGAAATCGCGTCGACAGCCACCCTCGTCGCGTAAGCCCAACGTCGCCGATTCGCTGCCGTGCAGCAGCGTTGCGTCATCCATCGTCTCCCATGCACTGTTGCTACCGGCGCGAACTTCGACACGTTGAATCGTGCTTGGCGCGTCGTTGATCACCTCCACATAATGCGTCGGTTGAGCGTAAATCGGCGCAATCAGAAACGCAGACAAAACCATCCCGTAAAGCAGGCGCATGGCGGCCTCCATCTGTAGGTGGACATCGAAGGAAAACACCCGTCCGATCCGCTTGAGAAACAAGCGGGAAGGATTCGCAAGAACCAGGCTTAATGGATGCGGCCGGAGCTTTTAAGGATTAAAGCTCCGGCTGGGAAAATCGCTTTCTTCAGCTCATCCGGCGCGTCAGCGCGAAGAACACCAGATTGCCCAAGCCAGCCGCACCGGCCAGGATGGCTACGCTACCGGCATTGAATTCGATGCCGTATATATACTGATTCAGGCCAAAGCCCAGCGACAGGGCAAGCAGCACGATACCCCAGCGCAACGACGCCTGACGACGCTGCAATTCCTCCGACTTCATCAGGGATTCCACCCACTCGCCGGGCACACCCTGCCTCAGCATCACCGTGCGGATACGCAGATCGACCAGCAATTTGATCGCATAGGTAATGCAGGCGAACAAGAAAATCGGGACAAGCACATTTTCCATGACGTTCTCCACTACGCCCCAAGCGGGCTTAGGGCAGAAGATACGGTCGTGGCCGCACCGGTTGCAGCGAAGGCCATTGCAACCGGAGCGGCATCGGACGTATCTGCATTGGCATGGACGATGTCGCGACATGACCGAAGACCAACGCCTGGTCCAAGCCGTGCTGGCCCGCAAAGCGGGGGCATTCGAGCGCCTGGTACGCGAGTACCAGGGCTTGTGCTGGCATATCGTGTACCGGATGGTGCGCCACCCGGAGGATGCGCGTGAGCTGTGCCAGGAGGTCTTCCTGCGGGTGCATCGCTGCCTGCACCAATACCGCGGCGACAGCGCACTTAAATCCTGGATCGGCCAGGTCGCCTACACGATCGCTCTGCGGCATCTGCAACGGCGGCGCATTCCCCTGGTCGAACCACCGGATGACGAGGACGGCCAGAACCCCCTGGAACAGATCGACGACGGTTTCGACCTGGAAGCGGCCTGTGCCGACGAGGAGTTGAACCGGCATCTGCAAGCCGCGCTGGAATCGCTGCCGCCCCTGCCCCGCACGGTGCTGACGCTGTATCACCTCGATGAGCTCAGCATTGCCGAGATTGCCATGGTGACCGGACTTGCATCGGGCACCATCAAGAGTCATCTTTTCCGTAGCCGTCGGCAGCTGCGCGAACGGCTCGAACAGCGGATAGGAACATTCTCATGACCCGCGACGACGACGAATGGCAAGTCCAGGAGCACGCGCTCCAGCGCGAGCGCTCCGGTGCCGGGCCAGCCGGCGACGATGCGCAAGTGCGCCGCTATCGCGCGATAGCGCGTGCCCTGCGGCAGGCGCCGCCCGACCTGTTACCCGCCGATTTTGCCTCGCGTGTGGCTGAACGCGCCCGGCGCAGCGACCGCGAATCGTCCTGGTCGCCGCGCCTGGAAAACAGCCTGCTGACCGTATTGATGATCCTGCTCGGCTGTGGCTTGGCTGTGCTCGCCTCGCTTCAGGGCCGGGACTGGCTGAGTGCGATCGAGGGATTGGGATTCATCGCCAACCCCTGGATGTACGCCCTGCTCGCCTGCGTGGCCATCTCGCAAGGCATCGCATTGCTGCGTCCGACACCAAGATTGCACTGATCGCTCAGCGTCCGGCTGCCTTGCGATTGGCGGCGGCAGCCGCCTCGACGAAGCTGCCGAACGGAATATCGGTAATGCCGACCAGACCGATATGCATGTTCTCGCCATCGAGCAGACGGCCCGTGACCGGTTCATCGGTGTACTCGAACCAATGTGCACCGACAATATGCGGATCGGCTACGGCAGCCGCGATATAGCGCGCATAGGCTTCGCCACGCTGCTGTTCGTTATAGACAGATACCACACCGGCACCGAACGGGCCGCGATCGCGCGAACCAAAATGGAACTCGCCGATCAGTACCGGCTTGTCCGCCCTGACGGCCATACCGACGTCGAAACCGTGCTGCGGGACATCGGCATAAGCGTTGAAGCTGATGACATCGCAATACATCGCGCAGGCTGCCACCGCTTCGGGCGTATGGACGGCGAAGCGTCCGCCAAGGAACAAGTGATGCGGGTCGTGTCTACGTAAGGCATCGCGCACCACGCGAAAATATGTCGCTGCGTAATCGGTCAACCATGCGCTGTAATCGGCCGCAATGGCTGGATAATGCTCATTCGGCACCGGCGGTACGAAACCTGTTGCGGCTATCGCGTCCCAGGAGGTGAGCCCTATGCCCCAGGCTGCGCCGAGCTTGACCGGATCGCCGTACTTCTCGCGCAGTTTCGCCACGAACGCTTGCTTAGCCTGGCTGCGCGCCTCGCCCTTGAGCGTACCGATAGCCAGACCCCAACGCCCATCCGGCCCCAGGCCGGCCCAAGCCAGCTCGTTGTCGGCGAAATAGCCCAACAGCCATGGATCGTCGGCAACATCCTGTGCGGCCTTCGCCGCGGCCCGGTCCGCGGCTTGAACAAAACGGGGGTCGTAGGGATCGGGCATGCGCCCCCAATAGTCGTAGCCGCTGGAAACATTACCGAACACGCCGTCGACGATCATGGCGCGGGTATAGGCAAGCCGGTGCGCTTTACCCAATGCGTCATCGCTCCAGTTGCCAAGCGTGTTGAAGCCCCAGCCTGCCAGGCGCGCAAGCGTGCGTGTACGCCACGCGTGCATCCAGGCAGCGCCGTCGAGTCGATACAGATTGGCCGCGTAGAAATCGAACCAACGACCGTGATTGAAGGCCAGACCCTGCCGCGAGGACGCATCGGCCTGGCGTAGATCGGCGTTGCCATAAAACGCTGCCCACTCGCCCGCCTCGACAGGCAGATCGCGGAACATTGCCTGGCGTCCTTCGATATAACTGCGCCCGCCATCGGCGACGACGGCGTTCACACCCAAAGAGAAAAAGGCATGCCCCTCGGGCGTCACCAGCCACCAGCGGCCATCGCGCTTTTCGCTGCGAAACCAGCCATTGGCCTTGAAGGCCGGCAAGTCCAGCCTGCCACCATAACGATCGAGCGATGCCGGCGCGGTCTGCCGCAAACGCGTCGCGGCATCGGCCTGCGCCTTGCGCAGAGCATCGTCCGAAGCGATCTTCTCCTGCCATTGACCGCGCGTGTACTGGCCCCAGCGATCGACCATGCCGGTATAGGTATCGCGCAATGCATTGCCGGTAACGGGTTGTACCTGGCCTAGCAGCAAGGTTTGCGGTGCCTGTGGCGCAGGCAGACTCAAACGCACGCGCCGTACAGCGCGCAGATCCAATTGCCCATCCACCGTAGTCGCCAGCAAAGTACGCTGGCCCCCATGGTCGATCGGCATCGGTGGACCGAATTGCATGCCTTCCCCGCGCGGCGAAGCGGATTGCAACGGTAGCACCAGGGTTTGCGCTGGACCGGCCGGCAAAGCCACGGTCGCATGCAGGTGCTGCCCGGCAGCAACGCCATCGACGTCCACATTCAAGGTCACATCCCAGCCCATCGCGTTCTGCACGGCGATATGCAGCTCGTTACGACCGGCCCAGTTCCAACCGGTTGCCGGAGCTTCGATCGCCAACTGCGGTGCGGCAGCGGGGAGGAAGGTATAGCGCCGTTGCCGGCCGCCTTCGGCGTTGGTCTCCACCGCGGCGGCTCGCTGGACCTGTGTCAGCTTCACCGGCGCATCTCCGGCCAGATCCACCGTTTCGCTGCCGCCAGCGGCATGACAAGCCGCCATGACCAGAGCAGCGAGGCCGCCGAGCGCTACTCGCCTCATCCCGATAACCCTCGTGCCGGAAAGTTGCAGTATCGGCGATCGCAAGCACATTTGGAGTGAGGGACGCCGGCCCTCGCCAAGGCCGCGCCCGCGATGGCCGCGCGGCCGGGGGCAGGCCCTAGCTTGGAGCCCCAAGTCGGCGGATGATGACCGCGCCTGCGCAGGGTGCCATTCCTGGGTTGCAGGCCACACTCGTGCCTGACTCATGTTCTTCCTAGGAGGGAACTCATGAACACGCCTGCTTGCTGTGACTCGGAACCCGAAATCCATCGACGTCGAACCCTGTTGAAAGCAGCCCTCGGGGCTGCCGCACTCGGAAGCGTGGGCTTTGCCGGTCTGGGCATATCCGGCCCCGCCTACGCCCAGGCCTTGACCGAAGCCGAACGCGACCGGCTCACACCCGACGGCATCATCGAGATGCTCAAGGCCGGTAACGAACGGTTTCGCACTGGGAAAATGCAGCAACACGATTATCTGGCGCAGAAGCGAGCCACTATCGGCAGCCAATATCCGGCAGCGATGATCCTGAGCTGTATCGATTCGCGCGCTCCGGCCGAAATCATCATGGATACCGGCATCGGCGATGCTTTCAATGCCCGCGTTGCCGGCAATGTGGTCAACGACGACCTGATCGGCAGCATGGAGTTCGCCTGCCGGATCACCGGTGCCAAGGTCATCGTCGTGATGGGACATACCGCCTGCGGCGCCATCAAGGGCGCCATCGACGGCGCGCAACTCGGCCACCTGACCGCGCTGCTGGACAAGATCAAGCCGGCCGTTGCGGCAACGCATTACGATGGCGAGCGAACCAGCAAGAATGCAGCCTTTGTCGATGAAGTGGCCAAAACCAATGTCCACATGAACATCAACGAGATTCGTCAGCACAGCAGCGTACTGGCCGACCTGGAAAGGGAAGGCAAAATTAAAATGGTCGGTGCGCTATATCGCTTCGAAGGCGGGCGCGTCGAGTTTTTGGATGCGTAGCGACAATCCACGTTTTTGACGCTGAACTGGAAAACGGGGCGCGGAAGCGCCCCGATCAGCGCTTGCGCCATCGCAACCGACGCTTCGCCTCGATCCCTTACCTTCGCTGCGCCGACCAGAAGCGCCAGCCGTAGTAAACCGGCACGCCGATCGCGATAAGCAACAGGCTCATACCGGCATCGCGCGGCGAATTGATCGTGGTGGCAACGATCACGCCAAGCACCATCGACACGAACAGCAGCGGCATCAAGGGATAGAACGGCACGCGATACGGCGATGGTTCGGCGGCAAAGCGACGGCGATACCAGAACAGCGTGGCAATGCCGAAGGCATGCGATAACCACTCGCCCACCGTCGTGTAGTCGAGCAACTGACCGAAGCTGCCTGACAAAGCCAGGACGATCGCCCACACGCCGAGCACGACCAGGGCCACCTGCGGCGCCCGCGTGCGCGGCTCGATATGCCCTACGCCGCGGAAGAACATGCCATCGGCACCCATGGTCTGCAGCACGCGCGCACCGCCGGCAATAGCGATGCTGCAATAGCCAAACGTGGAACAGGCGATACCGATCGCGATCAGCGTGGCACCGCGGTCGCCAAGCCATGCGCGCACCAGGTCCGCTGCCGGCGCGTGACTGGCAGCCAGGCCCGCATGACCGAGGCCGGCCAGATAGGCGATGTTGATCAGCACATAGCACACCACCACCGTACCCATGCCCAAGGCCAGCGCGCGCGGCAATGTACGCTGCGGGTCGCGCACTTCGCCGGCAAGGTCATTGAGATAATGGAAGCCGCCATAGGTAAACAGCACCGGCAACAAGGCGCCAAGGAAGCTCCACGAGCTCACCGGATGCGCGGTGTCGGCGCTAAATACCAGACCGAGCCTGCCCTGCGCCAGAGCGATACCGGCGACCACGACCAGCACGATGGCCAACAACTTGAGCAGCGTGAACAGGTTCTGCATGCGCGCGCCGGCACGAATACCGAACAGGTTCACGCCGACGATAAAGGCGATCGCGCCGGCAGCGACCGGCTTGACCCAGAACGTCGAAAGGCCGAGCGCCACGCAAAGGTAATCGGCGAAGGTGGTCGCCACCGCCGCGACACTGCCGGGGTAGTTGATGAGCGCCATCGTCCAGCCGAACAGGAAGGCCGGCAATTGTCCGAACGCTTCGCGCAGGTAGATATAGACACCGCCCGCTTGTGGCCGTCGTGCACCGAGCTCGGCGTAACAAAGCACGCCGGTCAGGGTCAGCAAGCCACCGACGGCCCACAGCAACAGCAAGGCCCAACCCGAGCCAGTGCGCTCGGCGACAGTCGAAGCGCTACGGAAAATACCGGCACCGATGACACCGCCGACCACGATGGCGGCGGCGTCCCAGGTGCCCAGGCGACGTAGATAAGCAGGGGCGGTTTCAGTCATAAGGGCCAACCATGCCATCCCTGACGGATTCGGACTAGTCCCAGAGGCCACGATAATGCGCGAACCGCATCGGCACCCGGCAGATCACTGGCCTGCCTGCTCCACGGCCCGATCGCCGCGCCGCCAGACGCTCGCACCGGCAATACCTAGACGCACCGGATCGAAGCTCGGATCCGCGCCCGCTCTGCGCTGCTCCTCATAATCCTTCAGCGCGCGCAGCGCCGGTTTTTGCAAGATGAAAATGGCGACGATGTTGAGCCAGGCCATCAGGCCGACGCCGATGTCGCCCAGCTCCCAAGCCGATGCCGTCGTCTTTATCGTGCCGTAGATCACCGCGCCGATCACGCCCAGTCGCAGGGCAAACAAGGGCCACCGCCGGCTCGACCCGCGATTGATATAAGCCATGTTGGTTTCGGCCATGTAGTAATAGGCCAGCAAGGTCGTAAAGGCGAAGAACAACAGCGCCAGCGCGATGAAACCTTTGCCCCAGCCGGGCAGCGTCGCTTCGACCGCATGTTGGGCGAACCCCGGGCCGACCTCGACCCCCGGAAGCGCCTGCACGATCCACGTCTGGTCGGGTGCGATCACGTTGTACATCCCCGAGGACAGAATCACGAACGCCGTGGCCGAGCACACCAGCAAGGTATCGATATACACCGAGAATGCCTGCACATAGCCCTGCTTGGCGGGATGGGAGACTTCTGCCGCCGCCGCCGCGTGCGCGCCGCTACCTTGGCCGGCCTCGTTCGAATAAATACCGCGCTTGACGCCCCATTGGACCGCAACGCCGATCATGGCACCGAACGCGGCATCCAGACCGAATGCGCTACGTACGATCAGCATGAACATGTCCGGCAGCCGCTCGGCATTCAAGACCATGATGACCGCTGCCACGAGCATGTAAGCGATGGCCATAAAGGGAACCACCACCTGTGTGAATCGGGCGATGCGCTTGACCCCGCCGAAGATAATGAAGGCCAGCGATACCGACAACAGCGCGGCGGTCGCCCAGGAAGGCACGCCCCACGCGTTCCGCAGGCCCGCGGCAATGCTGTTGGCCTGCACGCCAGGCAATAGCAACCCCGCGGCGATAACCGTAACGCCGGCGAACAGCCAGGCATACCAGCGCCATCCGGTGCCTTTCTCGATGTAATACGCCGGGCCGCCGCGATAGTGGCCGCGCTCGTCTTTCTCTTTGTAGATCTGTGCCAACGTCGATTCGACACATGCAGTCGAAGCTCCAAGAAAAGCCACGACCCACATCCAGAACATCGCCCCTGGGCCGCCGAAGGCAATCGCGGTGGCCACGCCCGCGATATTGCCGGTGCCCACGCGCACGGAGAGCGTCATGGTCATGGCCTGGAACGAGGATATACCCGACGAGGTCGCACGCCCCTGCACCATCAGGCGAATCATGTCGCCCAGCCCGCGCAACTGCATGAAGCGGGTACGTACCGAAAAATAGAGACCTGTGCCTAAGCACAGATAGACGAGCACCGGGCTCCATACCAAGCCACTGATCGTGCTGATGACTTCGTTCATCGCGTTCTCTCCGTGTCCAGAACTACTCCTTGCGAGCCTTGGGGCTCGGTGCCGATCCTCAGGACAATTAGGGATCGGCCGCAAGCGTTCGACGATACGCGACGTCATCGGATTCAACAACCGGCTAGCGGCAATGCGATTCAAGACCATCTAAACGCAGGACAACTCGTAGAATTTCCATCGATTCCGGACAAATAGGATCAGTCCGAAATGCGGGTAAGCTACAGCTGCGGCTGGACCTGCGCGCCCCCGGGCTTTCGCCCTAGAATCATGTCAGGCTTCCCTCGTCGCAAACCCCGGTGCCCCACCCGCCACGCAAGATTCTCCACGTCGACATGGACGCCTTTTACGCGTCCGTGGAGCAGCGCGACGACCCGTCGCTGCGTGGCAAACCTGTGGTGGTGGCCTGGCGCGGCGCACGTTCAGTGGTCTGCGCAGCCAGCTATGAAGCCCGCAAGTTCGGCGTGCGTTCGGCAATGCCGGCGGTGCGTGCAGAGCGGCTGTGTCCCCAGGCGATCTTCGTGCCGCCGGATTTCGTACGCTACAAGGCCGTGTCGCGGCAGGTTCGCGAGATCTTCGCCCGGCATACCGACCTGATCGAGCCGCTGTCGCTGGACGAAGCCTATCTCGACGTCACGGTCACCAAGACCGAACTACCGAGCGCGACAGCCACGGCCGAGGCGATCCGCGCGGCGATTCGCGAGGAGACCGACCTTACCGCGTCCGCCGGTGTCGCGCCGAACAAATTCCTCGCCAAGATCGCCTCCGATTGGCGCAAGCCCGACGGGCTGTTCGTGATTCGTCCGCACCAGGTGGCGGCCTTCCTCGCACCACTGAAGGTCGGCAAGCTGCCAGGGGTAGGCAAGGTGATGGAGGCCAAGCTTACCGATATGGACGTGCACACCGTGGGCGATTTGCGTGCGCTGGGACAAGCCGTGCTGGAGCAACGCTTCGGACAGTGGGGGCGACGACTTTACGAGTTGTCGATGGGGATCGACGAACATCCGGTTTCGCCGGACCGGCTGACGCTGCAGGTGTCGGCTGAGGATACGTTCGAAAAAGATCTGACCTTGGATCAACTCGAACCGCATATCCGCCGACTGGCAGAGAAGACATGGGCTGCACACCAACGCGAAGCGCTCGGCGGGCGGATTGCACGTACCGTGGTGCTCAAACTCAAGACGGCCGATTTCCATACGCTTACACGTAGCGTGACGCCATCGGTGCGGCCGCGCTCGGTGGAGGAACTGGCCGACCTGGCTTGCGCGATGCGCGAGCGCGTGCAGCGCGACGAGGGTGAGCTTTACCGGCTGGTCGGTGTGGGGCTTTCGGGGTTTGTCGAGCAGGAAAGTTTTTTGGCGCAGGGGGATTTGTTCGATCTGGAGTCAGAGGGCTAGCTGGGCTACCCCCTCACCCCAACCCTCTCCCCCGGCAAAGCCAGGGGAGAGGGAGCCGTCTGCGCAAATGCGAAGTAATGAGGCTCGCCTCAGTGCGCTCCCTCTTCGCTGGCTTCGCCGGGAGAGAGCGGGGCCTCTGCGCAAATACGAAGTAATGAGGCTCGCCTCAGTGTGCCCCCTCTCCCCTGGCTTCGTGTATGGACCGGGGACATAGGTAACAGGTGTTCGGGGACATGGGTTACACCTCACGGAGGTCTCTGTGAGGTGTCTCATGCCCTGGAACACAAGGAATCTTATGTCCCTCCGCTCCGAGTTTG
>NZ_DATCRY010000103.1:0-3479 GCF_036568765.1 Dyella sp.
CCGGCTCTTCTGGGAGCGACTTTCGTTGCGACGATCGTGCCTTATCGCAAGTCCTTGTCGCGACTGAAGTCGCTCCCACAACGATAGGATCCGTTTTCGCTGTGTCCAAGTCATTGACAGGTTTTTAGAGGTTCCCTTCAGTCGCGACACGAACTTGCGTCGAGGCAAGATCGTCGCGACTGAAGTCGCTCCCACAGGGCTAGTATGAGTTCTGGGGGGCTTCAGTCGTGATGCCGGGATCAGCCCTGCGGCGCCCAATGTTCCTCATGGAAGCTGCCCGGCTCATCGACACGCTCGAAGGTATGCGCACCGAAATAATCGCGTTGCGCCTGGATCAGATTGGCGGGCAGGCGTTCGGAGCGATAGCTGTCGTAGTAAGCGATAGCCGACGCAAAACCCGGTACCGCCACGCCGGCTTGCACCGCTGCCGACACGACGTCGCGCAACGCCTGGTGATAATCGCCGGCGATCTGCTTGAAGTACGGGTCGAGCAGCAGGTTGACGATCTGCGGGTTGTGCTCGTATGCGTCCATGATCTTCTGCAGGAAGCGAGCACGGATGATGCAGCCGGCACGGAAGATCTTGGCGATGGTGCCGTAGGGCAGGTTCCACTTGTACTCGTCCGATGCTGCGCGCAACTGTGCAAAGCCTTGTGCATAGGAAACGATCTTGCTCAAGTACAGCGCACGGCGTACCGATTCGACGAATGCCTGACGATCGCCGGCAAACGGCTTGTTCTGCGGCCCGGCCAGTTGTTTGCTCGCAGCAACGCGCTGTTCCTTCAGCGAGGAGAGCAGGCGCGCGAACACCGATTCGGTAATCAATGGCAGCGGCACGCCGAGATCCAGCGCATTCTGGCTGGTCCACTTGCCCGTGCCTTTCTGCGCTGCGCGATCGAGCACGATGTCCAGCAGGTCCTTACCCGTCTTGGCGTCTTTCTTCTGGAAGATATCGGCGGTGATCTGGATCAGGTAGCTATCCAGTTCGCCGGTATTCCACTCCGCATAGACCTTGCCCAGCTCTTCGTTGGAAAGCCCCAGCACGTTCTTGAGCACGGCATAGCTTTCCGAGATCAGCTGCATGTCGCCGTACTCGATGCCGTTGTGCACCATCTTGACGTAGTGGCCCGCGCCATCGGGGCCCATGTACGCCACGCAGGGCTCGCCGTCCGGTGCCTTGGCGGCGATTTCGGTAAGAATCGGGGCGACCAGGTCGTAGGCATCGCGCGGGCCGCCGGGCATGATCGACGGACCGTGCAGCGCGCCTTCCTCGCCACCGGACACACCGGTGCCGATGAAGTGCAGACCGGATCTGGCCAGCTTCTCGTTGCGGCGGATGGTGTCCTGGAAAAAGGTGTTGCCGCCGTCGATCAGCACATCGCCCTTGTCCAGCAGCGGCATCAGCTTGTCGATGGTGTCGTCGGTCGGCTGGCCGGCCTTGACCATCATCAGGATGCGGCGAGGTTTTTCCAGCGAGCCGACGAACTCTTCCAGGGTATACGTCGGCACCAGCTTCTTGCCCGGGTGCTTGACGATCACCTCGTCGGTGAGGTCCTTCGTGCGGTTCCAGATCGATACCGCATGGCCGCGGCTTTCGATGTTGAGCGCGAGGTTACTGCCCATCACCGCCATGCCGACCACGCCGATCGGTTGCTTGCTCATCGGATCACTCCTCAAGGTTTCGCTGATGCCGGTCCCCGATATGGGGAATCCTCTCAGTTGTACAAGACCGCATGTAAGCGGCGGATCAATGCAGCCCTAACGGCATGTTCTTGCCATCCATCGGGCGGGGTGTGTAACGCAATGGGACCAGCGCCACGCGCCCGTCCACACGTACGTAGCGCTGTGGGCCGGTCACCGAAGTTTCGCCGAATTCGACCCGACGTCCGTCCAGCTCCAGCACGGCCAGCGGCGGTGCGAGACCGATCTTCTGGGGCGAGAAATCTTGCAGTGGTCGCCATTGCAAGACGGCGGCAGCCGCAATCTGGGATAGCTCGGCGAGACGGCCATCGTCCGCGCGCATGGCCGGTCCCTCGTCCGCGGTCCACCAGTGCCCATCGTCGTGGCGGCTGTAACGATGCATCGGTGCCTGCTGGAACTGCAGGCCGATGCGAGTGACCTCGGCTGGGTCGAGGCTAAGCAACGTGCCTGGCTCCTGTTGCCGGTCGCGTTGCCATTGCCACGCCGCGGCCATCACCAGCACGGCGACACCGAGCAGTAAAACGATGCGTTGCCGCGCCTTGCGTTTCATGCGCGGCGCCGGCGCCAGGCGATGAGTGCGCCCGCCAGCAGCAGGGCCAGCGGCAGCAGCAGTCGAAAGCCCAGGCTGATCGCGGCGAGCATGCTCGAACTGGGCTGTACCACCCGGTCGGGCGCACCGCGAGGCGGCAGGTTGACCAGGGCATCGTCGCCCAGCAGCCAATCGAAAATGCGTTCGCCCAGCGCGCGGTTGCCGCCATTGCCGAGGAAACTGTTGGAGAGGAAATCGCCATCGCCGATCACGACCGCGCGTTGTTCGGCTTTCTCGGGGCTGGGTGAAACCCGGCTAATCGCGAAGCCGAAATCGAGCGGGCCCTTCAGTTCGCCGGCATCGGGGTCGTAGTGGATCGTGGACGCCTGCGTGTTATCGATCGCCTTGAATTCGGTCCAGCTCTGCGGACCTGAGCGCAGGAACGGCACGATGTCCCAGCTGGCGGCGCTGACCTTGGCCAGCGCAGAGACTTGAGGGAAGACCGTGGTCAGCGTGAAGCCGCGCGTGATCGCGTGCGCGGGGTAATCGCCCAGGGCGATCAATCGCGGATCTTTCAGGCCGAGCGCGGCGCCGCCGCCATCGACCAGCACGCCGGGCAGCACATGTACACCCAATACTTGCGCTAACGGCGCGAGGCCCAGGTCGTCGTTCGTCGGTTCGGTGAGCCAGAGCAGGTTGCCGCCGTTGTCGACGTAAGCGGTCAACGCCTTGACTGCGGCCGGCGGTAGCGCGAGCGAGGGCCCGGCCAGCACGACGAGATCGGTGTGTTCGGGTACGGCGGTGACTTGGGCGAAGTTCAGCGGCACGGCGCGCATGCCACGGCCTTCCAACTGCGTCATGAACGTGCCCAGGTCGGCGTTGGCCTTGCCGTCGGCGCGCCGTTCGCCGTCGCCGGTGACGAAGGCGACGATGCGATCGCCGCCGCGCGCAAGGCGTTCCAATGCATTGGTCAGGCTGCGCTCGTCCAGCTCATCCAGGCGTTGCTCGCGGTTGCGATAGTGCAGGATCAGCGCGCCATCGACGGTAATGCCTTGCTCGCGCATCGCTGCCGGGTCTTGTTGCGGATCGACAAAGCGCAATGCCAGGTCCGGTTTGAAGCGCTGGTAGCGTTGGATGAACGCAGCAATGGTCGAGCGCAGATCGCCCTGGGGATTGGCGTAACTGACGATCTCCACCGGGCCGTCGAGGCTGGCGAGGATGGCGCGGCTTTCTGGCGACAAGCTGGCGCG
>NZ_DATCRY010000104.1:0-4839 GCF_036568765.1 Dyella sp.
GGTCGGCGAAGATCCGCGTATCGCCGATCGATTCGTCGGCGGCCACGCCGCCGGCGCGGGTGTTCCAGCTGCCGACGGTGAGGTACGGCGTGATGCCCGGCTCGTCGGACGGGTCGCGCGAGCGCAACGCGATGGTGCCGCCGAAGGTGGCGTTGCCGATAGTGCTGCCGCCGCCTGGGCCGCGATCGATTTCTGCCTGGCCCAGCACATGGTTGTTGAAGTACGCCGAGGTGGTGTGGTGCAGGTCGCTGGCGTCGCCGAACGGAATGCCGTCGAAGGTGATGTTGAACTGGCCGTCCTGGAAGCCGCGGATGCTGATGCCTTCGTTCTTGCCCAGGCCCGGGCCTTCCGGCGAGGTGACGGTGACGCTCGGCGCGTACTTGATGATGTCGTCGAAGTTGGCATTGAAGCGCAGCCCGTCACGGATAAAGCGCTCGTCGATCACCGAGGTCGGCTGGATGGCATCCAGCGGCGCGGCGCTGGGCGCTAGCGTATCGACGGCGTTCGCGCTGACGCTGACCGGCGCCAGGTCTTTCATGCCGCCCGTGGAGTCGATCGAGGGGAGCGGCTTATCCGCCGGCTTCGCGCCGGCCGGTACGTTTCCCACGCTGCTCGCCGGTACGATGGTGTAGGTACTTGGCGTCACTGCGCGATAGTCCAGGCCCGTGCCTTGCAGCAAGCGCTGGAGCTGTTGCTGGGGCTGCAAACCCGCCGGCGCCCCCTTGGAACGAAGTCCGTCGGGAATCTCGGCGCTGTAGACGATCTGCAGGCCCGTCTGGCGTGCGAAGACATCCAGAGCCTGATTGAGCGCCATCGGTGGAATGGCCGCCGTGCTGGCAGACGCCGGTGTATCGGCGAACGCAGCCAACGGCGCCGTACCCAGGATCAGGGCAATATGCAGGAAAAGCGAGTTGCGCATGGAGAACGAACCTTGATGGGATGAAAAAAGGTCGGACATGAGGCGTCCGTTACCCCATCTACGAGTGCGCGGCGAGAAAACCGGGTACCGCAAATTCGATGAATTTTTTCCTACAGTCGCGGCCCGCTTTGTGACGGTTCGGCGGCAACCACACGCACGCGGTCGCTTTCGCGCAGCACACGCACATGCGGCAAGGTCTGCAGGTAGGCAATGAACGCATCGACATCGCGCGCATGAAACACGCCGGTCAACCGCGTTTGCGCCACGGCGGCGTCTTCGATCGCCAGTGGGCGAGTGGTATACGCGTTGAAGCGCCGCGCTACATTCGCGACGGTATCGCGCTGGAAGCGGATTTCAGCCGGCAACCAATCGGTCGCCGCGGTCACATCGGCCTTGGCCGCCGCATGTACCGCGCCCCGCGCGTCCAGCGTCGCTTGTTCGCCACTACGCAAATCGGCCAGCGGCGCAACATCGCGCCAGACCGTCCAGCCTGTCTGCGGGAGAATCTGCACATGCCCGCTCATCACCGTCACTTTGGAATCGTCACCGTCGCGGCGCACCGCAAACACGGTGCCGATGTCGCGCAGCACATTGCGGCCAACACTCACGCTGAGGGGACGCCCGGCATCGTGGCCCACGTCGAATACCGCACTGCCCTTGAGGATCTCTATATGCCGCGCATGCGCGTCGAAACGCACAGCGATGGCGCTGGCGCGATCGAGCTGCACCAGAGTGCCGTCAGGCAGGCTCAGGCTGCGCACCGTCGTTGTATCCGCGATATAAGTTTCGGCGGGTACGGCGCGGTTGAGCCAACCGATCGTCATCGCACCGGCCGCTACCGCGCAAGCGGCGAGCGCGCCTAGCCATATCGTGCGCGGACGGCGCGTCGCTGCCTTGCTTACAGGGTGTTCGCGAACCGGCGACATGCCAGGAGCGCGCAGGTTGACGACCGCGCTCTCGGTGGCTGCCAGTTCCACCAGCTGATCGGCGCTGAGCTTTTCCATGGTCGCGGCGACCTGCAGATCGCCATGCAGCTGTGCCATCGCCAGGTATTCGTTCAAATGCGCTGGCGACCGGCGTAGCCAGGCAAGAAACTCGCGCTGCTGCGCATCGGAAAGCCCAGCGCGCTGGTCCAGGTACCAGCTGGCCGCTTGCTCGGCCAGGCGCAAGGCGCTCGGCCCGTGCTTGAAACGCTGCGGCTCATTCATAGCGAAGCATCCCCTGCCGACAGGCAGCCAGTCCCTTGACCACGTATTTCTTGACCATATTGGCCGAAATCCCCAAGCGCTCGCCGATTTCGCGATAGCCCAGCTCATCGCGGTAATGCAGCACCAGCACGGCGCGGCATTTGGGCGAGAGCCTGGCGATCAATTGGCCCAGCCGCTGGCGGCGTAGCCCGTGATCGACTTCGGCGCCGGCCACGCAAGGCGTGCTCAGGCGATCGAGAAGGTCTTCCAGGCCTTCGCTACTGACCGGCGCACGCTGCTGCATGACCGCGCGCTCCTTGATCAGGTTGGCTGCTACGGTCACCAGGTAGGCTTCCGGATTACGGATGTCTTCCTGGGCGCCTCGGTCGGTGCGCAGCAGCCGCAGGTAAACCTCCTGCACCAGATCTTGCGCATCCCATGCGTGCGCCACGCGCCGCAGCACGTAGTTGTTGAGCCACGCCCCCTGCTCGGCGAACAGCTTGGACCACGCATTGTGCTTGTCGGCACTCACCTGCAAATCCACACCGGGCGACCGCCGGCTCAACTTCGCAACGAAGCAGGCACGCTAGCGTCCGCATGTGACGGAACGATGAAAGCCCGGCTCGCCTCTGCTACCTTGCGTGCGGTCATCCCATTCCAAGGTCCGCCATGTTCCGACTCGCCCCGTCCCTGCTCGGTCTGTCCTTGTTGTGCGCCCTGGCGCTACCCGCCATTGCAGCCGAAAACGGCAAGACACCCACACCGAAAGAATTGCTCGATAGTGCAAAGCCGAGCGAATGGCGCACGCCCGACCCCAACAACATCGTGGTGATGACCTTGCCGCAGGGACGGGTAGTGATCGAACTGGCCCAGGATTTCACGCCGCTGCACGCGCAGAACATCCGCACTCTGGTACGCGGTCACTACTTCGACGGACTGGCGATCATCCGCGTGCAGGACAACTTCGTCACCCAATGGGGCGACCCGGAGGATGACGACAAGGGCGACAAGTCCAAAGTGCGGTCGCTGGGCAAGGCCAGCAAGACGCTTCCACCGGAGTACACCCGGCCCATCGATGCGAAGCTGCCATGGACGCCCCTACCCGACGGCGATGTCTATGCGCCGGAAGTGGGCTTCTCCGAAGGCTTTCCGGTGGCACGCGATAAAGCCAGCGGTCAGGAATGGTTGACTCATTGCTATGGTGCGGTGGGCGTAGCTCGCGACGTCGGCCCGGAGACGGGCAGCGGCAGCTCGCTGTACGCGATCATCGGCCAGGCGCCGCGTGGCCTGGATCGCAACCTGGCCGTTGCCGGCCGGGTGTTGCAGGGCATGGAATACCTTTCGGCCTTTCCGCGCGGTACGGGCCCCTTGGGGTTCTACGAGAAGCCCGAACAGCGCACGACGATCCGCTCGGTCGCCATGCTGGCAGACCTTCCCGAGGCGCAACGGCCCAAGTTGCAGGTGCTGCGTACCGATAGCGCAACGTTTGCCGCCTTGATCGAAGCCAAGCGCAATCGGCGCGATGCGTTTTACACCGTGCCAGCGGGCAAGATCGATCTTTGCAGCATCGGCATTCCCGTGCGTGACGCCAAATAGCCGGCTGGCTCCTTTCCCTGTTCACAAAGGAATGTTTACCTCGATCGCACGCCAACGCGCAGCTTCCCGCAAGGAACTCATCCTCTCCCGGCCTCCCCCCGGTAAACAGGGGAGGAGCACGGCGTCAGATGGCAATCAAGCCCCTTCGCGTTCAAGCGTCTTTTCCGTTTCTTTGCCGGCATCCTCGTGCTCGGGGTAGTGATACCAATCTTGATGCGGCGAGGAGCGCTTGCATGCCGGGCACTGGGTCTTGGTCCAGAAATGCCCGCAACCGGGGCAGCAACCGGCGGTCCAGAACGTATTCCAGGTTGTCCCGCAGCCCGAGCCGGGTTCACCCGGTGCGCAATACCAGCGGCTGCTTGCCGTAGGCTCCCAAGAACACAACGGACAGTGGATGTGGGGTTGGCCGGGCATACGGAACGCCTCATGGAATCGATTTAGTTTAGCTGGATGAGCCGGCCTCCCCCTGCTGGCGCCGAAGGCTCTTGTATTTCGATACACTTACGATATATCTTAATTACATCTCAACCATAACGGGAGTCACGCCATGCGCGGACACCATGCTTTCTTCCACGCCATGCGGCACCGCTTCTGGGCCATGCATGCCGATCCTTACGAGCGCCATGCGGGCCGTCACGGTTTCCGCGGCGGCATGGACGGCGATTTCTTCGAGCAATTCAATGATCTGCGCGGCGGCGGCCGACGCGGCGGCGGACGCATGTTCGGCCATGGCGATCTCAAGCTGCTGCTGCTCGCCTTGCTTGAGCAACAGCCGCGCCATGGCTACGAACTGATCCGCACGATCGAGGACATGTTCCACGGCCATTACTCGCCCAGCCCGGGTGCCATCTACCCTACGCTTACCATGCTCGAAGAAATGGGCCACACCCGCGTGCAGAGCGAACAAGGCGGTCGCAAGCTTTACGCCATCACCGACGAAGGACGCCGCTTCCTCGACGAGAACCGCGCCGCGGTCGAGGCGATGACTCAACGCACCGAGCACAGCGCGCGCATGGCCGCCAAGGCGGCGGCGCCCCAAGCGATTCGTCAGGCGATGCATGCACTCAAACATGCCCTGCTGATGCGCGGCAGCGACTGGAGTCGCGCAGAGACGCAACGTGTCGCAGCGATTCTGGA
>NZ_DATCRY010000105.1:0-8326 GCF_036568765.1 Dyella sp.
CGGCGGCTATCGCCCGCAGCCCGATGACGCTGCCGTGGCTTCCTCCCCTACCCCTTCCCGTTCCTGAGGCTGATTTGTCATGTCTAGCCAGAATCCCGTCACAGCCGACGCTACGGCTGTCCCTCCCAAGAAGAGCCGCCGCGGCCTGCTGTTGCGCCTGCTCGCTGGCGTACTGGTGCTCGTCGCCATCGCCTGGGGCCTTTGGTACTACTTCGACGGTCGCTGGTACGAAGGTACCGACGACGCCTACGTCAACGGCAACATCGTGCAGGTCACCCCGCAGGTGCCCGGCACCGTGGTGACCATCGGCGCTGACGACGGCGACCTGGTGCATGCCGGCGATGTGCTGGTCACGCTCGATCGCGCCAATACCGAAGTCGCGCTGGCCGAAGCAAAGGCCAACCTAGGCAGCACCGTGCGCCGCGTACGCGGCTTGTATAGCACGGTATCCGGTGCGCAGGCCGATGTAGCCGTGCGCAAGGTGGCGCTGGACAAGGCGCGTGCGGACTACAACCGCCGCCGCGATCTCGCCAAATCCGGTGCGATCTCCAGCGAAGAGCTGTCGCATGCCCTCGATGCGCTGAATTCCGCGCAGAGTGCGATGACCACCGCCGAGCAGCAGCTGCAGACCAACAAGGTGTTGGTCGACGATACGGTCGTCGCTTCGCATCCGGATGTGATGGCCGCCGCGGCGCGTCTGCGCCAGGCCTATCTGGACAATCTGCGCACCACGATCATCGCGCCGGTGGACGGTTATGTCGCCAAGCGCTCCGTGCAGCTGGGCCAGCGCATCGCCGTCGGTGCGCCGCTGATGGCCGTCGTGCCGCTGCACCAGGTGTGGATCGACGCCAACTTCAAGGAAACCCAGCTGACCCATATGCGCCTTGGCCAGCCGGTGGAAGTCACGGCCGACGTCTATGGCGGCAGCGTCAAGTACAAAGGTACGGTCGAAAGCCTTGGCGTGGGCACGGGTAGCGCGTTCTCGTTGCTCCCGGCGCAAAACGCTACCGGCAACTGGATCAAGATCGTGCAGCGCGTGCCGGTGCGCATCTTCTTCACCGATCCCAAGCAGCTCGATGAACATCCGCTGCGCATCGGTCTGTCGACCGACGTGGAAGTGAGCCTGCACGACCAGAGCGGCCCGATGCTGGCGCAGAAGGCACCGACCTCGCCGGCGTTCAACACCGACGTGTACACCAAGCAGCTCACCCAGGCCAATGGCGTGATCGACCAGATCATCCACGCCAATACCGCCGGCAGTAGCGCGGCCGACGCGTCGAAGCAGTAAGCCGTCCCGGACCCCTCGCCATTATGGCGAGGGGCATCCCCAAGCCCTCGCAAACAAAGCCATGAACACTTCCTTCCGTCCGCCGAGCATCGGGCTATCGACGATAGGCCTGTCGCTGGCCACCTTCATGCAGGTGCTGGACACGACCATTGCCAACGTGTCGTTGCCGACGATTGCCGGCAACCTCGGTGTGAGCGTGAACCAGAGCACCTGGGTGATCACCTCGTTCGCGGTCAGCATGGCTATCGCCCTTCCGCTGACCGGCTTCCTCACCCGCCGATTCGGCGAAGTGAAGCTGTTCATCTGGTCGACCCTGCTGTTCTCGCTGGCCTCGTTCCTGTGCGGCATCTCCCAAAGCATGGGCATGCTGATCCTGTTCCGCGCGATCCAGGGCGCGGTCGCCGGCCCGATGTATCCCATCACCCAGAGCTTGATGATCTCGATCTACCCGCCGGCCAAGCGCAGCATGGCCTTGGCCTTACTGGCGATGGTGACGGTGGTCGCGCCGATTGCCGGCCCGATCCTGGGCGGCTGGATCACCGATGACTACTCCTGGCCCTGGATCTTCTTCATCAACGTGCCCATCGGCATTTTCGCCAGCATGGTCGTGGCGAATCAGATGAAAGGTCGCAACGATGTCACATCGCGGCCGAAGATGGACTATGTCGGCCTGATCACCTTGGTGATCGGTGTGGGCGCGCTGCAGATCGTGCTGGACAAGGGCAATGACGAAGACTGGTTCAACTCGTCTTTCATTGTCATCACCAGCATCGTCTCCGCGATCGCGCTGATCGTGTTCCTGATCTGGGAACTGACCGACAAAGATCCGATCGTCGACCTGAAGCTGTTGCGTCATCACAATTTCCGCACCGGTACGATTGCCCTGGTGCTGGCCTATGCCGCGTTCTTTGCCATCGGCCTGCTGATCCCGCAATGGCTCCAGCGCAACATGGGCTACACCGCGACCTGGGCCGGTTTCGCCAGCGCACCGTTAGGCATTCTGCCGGTGCTGCTGACCTTCGTCGTCGGCAAGTATGCGAACCGCTTCGATCTGCGCTTCCTGGCCTCGTGCGCGTTCTTCGTCATGGGCCTTACCTGCCTGCTGCGCTCGCAGTTCTACCTCGATGTGAATTTCGCCCACGTCGCTGGCGTGCAGTTGTTGCAAGGCCTTGGCGTGGCGTTGTTCTTCATGCCGGTGACCACGATCCTGCTATCGGACCTGCAGCCCCACGAAATTGCCGCCGGTGGCGGCCTGGCGACCTTCTTGCGCACCGTGGGAGCCAGCTTCTCCGCGTCGCTGACCACCTTCATGTGGGATCGCCGCGCGATCGTGCACCACGCGCAGTTGACCGAGCACATCACGCCCTACGACCAGAATACGCAGGCCGCCGTGGCACAGATGGGCGACAGCCAGCACACGATGGCGGTGATCAACCAGATGATTACCCAGCAGGGTTACCAGATCTCGTTCAACGAAGTATTCCACGTACTCGGCTGGATCTTCTTCGCTCTGATCGTGGTGGTGTGGTTGGCACGGCCGCCATTTTCGGCAAAGGCAGGTGCTGGCGGCGGTGCGCACTGAGACTGTGCCCCTCGCGCCCAGCCATCTCTCGTTCCTTTAGAGAGCGGACCTCTACCTACACGGCAGTCCAAAAAAAAGCCCGCATAACGCGGGCTTTTTTTCCGATCCGTCCGGGCCGCCTTATAGATTGAACGCGAAGCCCACCAGGGCCATCGTCTCCCCGCGGTTCGGGTCGTGGATGCCGGCATTCGAAACGTGCCGAATCTGCAGGCTCCAATGCTTGAACTGGTAGCCCACCGTATTGACGAATTCGCCGGTACTGCTGAGCGCAATGGTCTTGCCGCTCAGCACGGCCACCTGCGGTGCCCAGAAAAAGCCGTGATACCAGTCGTCGTCGCTGCCGTACTGCAAGCGAACGCCGCCTGCCAACAGCTTGACGTCATCGGTGGTGCCGTATCTGGTGTTGCGGTAGCGCGCGATGTCGCGGCCGTTGATGTAGCCGAGCGAGAAGTCGCCGGCCCAAGTGAAGTTGCTATGGCCGATCTGACTGTCGTCGGTGACAAACTCGACGAAAGCAGCGTTAGTGCCGTGGCTGTCCATGTAGCTGCGGCCGCCCTGGATTTCCAGGCGCGCCGCTGCGGCGGGTAGGGTCAGTCCAAGCAGGGCCAGGGCGAGAGCGCTGCGGGCAAAGGTGATGAGACGCATGATACGGGTGGATCCTTAGGCTTAAGGAAAGCTTTTGTGTACTTAATAGTTTACAAAAACGGGTTCACGTTAAGTGAAGGCCGTACTGCTGAATTCAAGGACACATTGTTTCCTGTGATCGAACAGTGACAATCGCCTGTTGACAGGGGTAATTACCCGGGTAATATATGCTGCTATTTCAGCCGGGTAAAATTATGAATCCAGCCATGACTTGCACCGCCTTCGCCGGCACCCGCCGATTGGCTTCCGGAGCGCTTGCCGACGTCGCGTTGGCCGTCAAGCGCGTTATCGATGCGCAGGCGGAAATGCCGGTGCTCATTTTCGACGACAGCAACGCACGCCAGATCGAACTCGATCTGCGCGGTAGCGAACAGGATGTGCTGGCGCGTCTGCAAGTTACCGAGCCCTCGCCTGCCCGTGGGCCGGGCCGTCCCCGGCTGGGGGTGACCGCACGCGAAGTGACTCTGCTGCCACGCCACTGGGACTGGCTGGCCGAGCAGCCGGGCGGTGCTTCGGCGGTTTTGCGTCGGCTGGTCGAGGCCGCGATACGTCGGGGCGATGCCGAAGGCCGTGCCAGCCAGGCGAACGAGGCAGCCGATCGCTTCATGCGCGTCATGGCGGGCGACTATCCCGGTTACGAAGAAGCCTCTAGAGCGTTCTGGCGCGGCGAAGCCGAACGCTTCGATGCGCTCACCGCACCTTGGCCCGCCGATGTGCGCGATCATCTGCGCAAACTCGCGGCGATCGCCTGGGACGAACGCCGCGCATCGTAGGCCTCTCATAACGCGCTATTCTTTCTTTTCTCCAAAGCGAAACCGCATCCATGTCGTCCCCACAAGCGCGTCGGCCCCTGCTGACTGAAGGTCCGATCGCCAAGACCCTGTTGTTGTTTGCGTTGCCGATCCTGGGCAGCACGGTGTTGCAATCGCTCAACGCCTCGGTCAATGCCATGTGGATCGGGCACTACCTGGGCGAATCGGCGCTGACCGCAACCAGCAATGCCACGCTGATCCTGTTCCTGCTGCTGAGCGCGGTGTTCGGTGTAAGCATGGCCTGCACCATTCTGGTCGGGCAAAGCCTGGGCGCGCGCAATGTCCTGGAAGCCAAGCGCGTGGTCGGCACCAGCGCCGGTTTCTTCCTGGCCATATCGATCACCATTGCGGCGCTGAGCTATCTGTTTACGCCCGCGCTGTTGCGCGCCATGGGCACGCCGGCCGATGCCCTGCCCTATGCGGTGCCGTACCTGCGGATCATCTTCCTGGCGTTACCGTCGATGTACTTCTACAACTTCATGATGATGACACTGCGCGGCGCGGGCGATTCGCGTACGCCGTTCATGTTCATGGGTTTGTCGGTAGTACTGGATGTGGCGCTGAATCCGATTCTGATCTTCGGTCTCGGCCCGTTTCCGAAGATGGGAATCGCCGGTTCGGCGACTGCGACGCTGATCGCACAGAGCGTCGCGCTATTCGCGCTGCTCGGCACGTTGTACGCCCGCAAGTACTTCCTGCGTATCACCCGCGCCGAGCTCAAGCTGTTGCTGCCGGATACGACGATCCTGCGCGCCTTGATCTTCAAGGGCTTGCCGATGGGCCTGCAGATGATCGTGATCTCGTCCTCGGCGATCCTGATGATGCGCCTGGTGAACAGCTATGGCTCGCAGACTACCGCCGCATACGGTGCGGCGACCCAGTTGTGGAACTACGTGCAGATGCCGGCGATGGCCATCGGCGCAGCCGTCTCGTCGATGGCGGCGCAGAATGTCGGCGCACGGCTATGGGACCGGGTCGGCCGCATCGCCGTGACCGGCGTGGGCTATAACTTCCTGCTCAGCGGGACGCTGGTCGCTCTCGTGTACCTGTTCAACCAGCCGGCGCTGAATCTGTTCCTGCCTGGCGATAGCGTCGGTCTGCACCTGGCCGAACATCTCAATGCGATCGTCGTGTGGTCGTTCGTTTTCTTCGGCGTCACCTTTGTGATCTTCGGTGTGGTGCGCTCCACCGGTGCCGTCTGGGCTCCGTTGATCATCCTCACCATCACCATGTGGCTGGTGCGCCCGCCATTCGCGCTGAGCCTGATGTCGAGCATGGGGGCGGATGCGATCTGGTGGAGTTTTCCGCTCGGCTCGCTGCTATCCATGCTGCTTGCGATGGCCTATTACCGCTGGGGCGGTTGGAAGCAGGCGCATATGCTGGTACAGCCGTCCAAGACTGGCATGTTGCCGAAAGTACCCACGCAGCCGGCACCTGTCTCCATAGGCGAATAAAGTTCGGCAAACGGAAGCTAAAAGGGCGCCATGCGGCGCCCTTTTTTTTATAGCGGCGAGAGATCGTTTCGATGCCCAAATCCGGGGCGGTTGTCGCGCCACGGTCTCCCATCTCCCGATGCGATCGCTACGTCGCCTGCGTCGCTGCCTTCAACGCCCGCTTTGCCGCCTTGCGCTCGCGCCGTGCCTGTTTGCGCACCTTGCGGTCGTAGTTCCACAGATAGATTGCCGGCGTACTGAGCAAGGTCAGCAACTGCGAGACCAGCAGGCCGCCGACGATGGCGATACCCAGTGGCTGACGCATTTCCGAACCGACCCCGAAACCGATCGCCAATGGCAGGGCCGCCCCCATGGCGACCAGGGTGGTCATGGTGATCGGGCGGAAGCGCACCAGAGCGGCCTCGCGGATGGCCTCGGGCGCGGGCAAGCCGCGCTCGCGTTGCGCCACCAGCGCAAAGTCCACCATCAGGATCGCGTTCTTCTTGACGATGCCGATCAGCATCAGGATCGCGATGATCGCCATCACCGAGAGCGGGGTCTGCGTCACCAGCATGGCCAGGAACGCGCCGGCCCCGGCTGCGGGCAGGGTGGAGAGGATGGTCAGCGGGTGGCCGAGGCTCTCATAAAGAATGCCCAGCACGATGTACATCGCAACGATCGCCGCGCCGAGCAGAATCCAGCCACTGTTCTGCGCCTGCTGCAGTCGCTGATTCTGGCCGGTGAACTCGACATGGACGCCAGCAGGCAGACCGACCGCGATCGCCGCCTGGTTGACCAGGGCGACACCGCGATCCTGCGTGACATCCGGTGCCAGGTTGTAGGAAATCGTCGAAGCTTCCAGCTGATTATGATGGCGAATGCCCATCGGGCTGATATCGGGTGAGATCCGCGCTATTGCCGAGAACGGAATCATCTGTCCCTGCGCATTGCGTACGCGCAGGTTGAGCAAGGCCTCGGGACTGAGCGAATCGGCCTTGGACGAGGTCAGCACGACCCAGTACTGGTTGATATCCGAATAGATGATCGATACCTGGCGCTGCCCGAACGAGTCGTATAGTGCGGAGTCGACCATGCCCATGCCGACCTGCAAGCGGCCGGCGGCTTCCCGGTCGACCTTGATCATCTGCTGCTTGCCGACTTGATCGAAATTGCTGCCGACGTCGCGCAGGTCTTTGAGCGTACGCATGTAACGGACCATCTTCAGGGTCCATGGCTGCAGGTCGTCGCCGTCGGTACTGATCAGCTGGAACTCGTACGAGGTGCCACGACCGCCGCTGCCGCCGCCGCCAAGGAACTGCACCAGATTCAGCGAGACGCGGATGTTGGGCAATGCGTCGTATTGCTTGGAGAGCCGCTCCATAATCTTCTTGGCACTCTCGTGGCGATCGTTCGGCCCATCGCCAAGCGGCTTCAAGTCGATGTACATGGTGCCGGAATTGCCGACGGCGCTGCTGCCGTCATTGCCACCGAGCAATGTCAGCACATCGAGTACGGCCGGATCCTTGCGCATGATCTCCGCTGCCTCCTTGGCTCGTTCGGCCATCAGCGCCGGCGAGATATTGGTATCGGCGACGATGTCGGCCTGCAACATGCCGATGTCTTCTTCCGGCATGAACGTGCCGCCTGCCGTAGCGACGACGGCGACACACAACCCTACCGTGGCGGCCAGCAGGATAATCGGCTGCCAGCGCATCAGCCGGCGATGGCGCATTGCCCAGTTCAGAGCGCTTTCATAGGCGCGATGCAGTGTGCGGTCGAATCGTTCCAGCGCGCGTTCGAGGCGGCCGGGCGTCTTGTCGCCCTCATGCTCGAGCTTGAGGAAATACCCGCAGAAAGCCGGGGTCAGCGTCAGCGATACCAGCGCGGAGATCACCACCGCAGCCGTGAGGGTGACCGAAAACTCGCGCAGCAGCATCACGATCATGTTGTTGCCGAACAGCATCGGCGCGAACACCGCGATGAGCGAGAGTGTAATGGAGATCACCGTAAAGCCGATCTCGCGTACACCGGTCAGTGCCGCCACCAGGGCAGGCTGGCCATTCTCCATGTGGCGCACGATGTTTTCCGTCACGACGATCGCATCGTCGACGACAAAGCCGATGCACAATACCAACGCGACAAGCGACAAGGTATTGAGCGTGTAGCCAAGGATCCACATCACCACAAAGGCGCCGGCCAGCGACAGAGGCACGCTGATCATCGCGATCAGGGTAGGGCGCATGCGTCGCAGGAACACGAACATCACGAACGCCACCATCGCGATGGAAATCAGTAGCGCGGTCTGAACTTCGTTGAGTGCGGACCGGGTCGTCTGGGTCAAGTCGAAGACCGGCGTGATTTCGACGTCGGCAGGCAACAGATTCTTGAAGCCGGGCAATTTGGCGCGGATCTGCTCTACGGTCGCCACGGCATTGGCGTCCGCACGTTTGCTGATCTGCATCGACACCGTGCGTTGATCGTTGAACCAGGCCGCCTGGTAGATATCTTGCTGGCCGCTGGTAATCGTCGCTACGTCGGATAACCGTACGGGAATGCCGTTCTTGGT
>NZ_DATCRY010000106.1:0-5259 GCF_036568765.1 Dyella sp.
GTAGTACACCTGACGGCTGTTCGTGTTGCGATCCGTATCGTTGTAATAACCACCCACGGTCGGCGCGATGTACCAGCGGCCGTCGTAGCTCGGCGTGCTCGAAGCAGCTTGGTCCTGCGCGTGAACGGCACCTACGCCGCCCAGAGCCAGGGCAATCAGGAAGTAAAGGCCCTTACGGTTCATCGGATATCTCCTTTCTTGGTTTTTCTTCGTATTCGCTTCGGGGCGCCCGGCGCATTGGGTGCGCGCAGACCAGGGGAACGCATGTACAACCGAACGAGCGGCGGCAGTTTAGCAAAAACTAAACATTTAGGTATTTACCGCACGCTCGCGTTCAGTTTCGGCTCACCAAAATTTAAACAGTAAAAAGTGTCATGAAGTCGTGAACGGGCATGGCGTCCAGCTTGGCCGGGTCGGCCGCGGCATCGAGAATCGCCTTGACCTTGTTGGCCGGCAGGTGGCCGCGCATGGCCGCCTCGAACTTCTTCAGCAGCACGGGGATACCCTCGGCGCGACGCTTGCGATGGCCGATCGGATAATCGATCGAAACTTTTTCCGTGCTGCTGCCGTCCTTGAAGAACACCTGCACCGAGTTACCGATGTAACGCTTGTCCGGATCGAAATAATCCTTGGTGAACTGCGGGTTCTCACGCACCTCCATCTTGTCGCGCAAGGCATCGATGCGCGGATCGGCGGCGACGTCATCGTTATAATCGTCAGCCGTCAGGCGGCCGAAGATCATCGGCACGGCCACCATATATTGGATGCAATGGTCACGGTCGGCATAATTGGCCAACGGACCGGTCTTGTCGATGATGCGGCAGCCGGCTTCCTGCGTCTCGATGACCACCTTCTCGACCTGATCCAGCTTGCCGGCAACCTGGGCGTGGAGCTGCATGGCGCACTCGACCGCGGTTTGAGCGTGGAACTCGGCCGGGAAGCTGATCTTGAACAGCACGTTCTCCATGACATAGCTGCCGAACGGCCGCTCGAACTCGAACGCGTTGCCCTTGAAGGCAACATCGTAGTAACCCCAGGTCTTGGCCGAGAGCGCCGACGGATAGCCCACCACACCGCGGTACACGGCATTGATCGCATGGGTGACGGCACGGCGGCAGGCATCGCCGGCGGCCCAGCTCTTGCGCGGCCCGGTGTTGGGGGCGTGGCGGTAGGTACGCAGCGCACCGTTGTCGATCCAGCTATGCGACACCGCGGTGACAATCTGTTCTTTGTCGCCGCCGAGCATGGCAGTAGCGACTGCGGTGGAGGCCAGGCGCACCAGGATCACATGATCCTGACCGACGCGGTTGTAGCTGTTCTTCAACGCATAGCAGCCCTGGATCTCGTGCGCCTTGATCGCGTAGGTCAGCACATCGCGCACGGTCAGCGGCTTATCGCCCTCGCTCACCGCCTTGCGGCTCAGGTAGTCGGCCACGGCCAGGATGCTGCCGAGGTTGTCCGAGGGGTGACCCCATTCGGCGGCCAGCCATGTGTCGTTGAAATCGAGCCAGCGGATCTGCGTGCCGATCGCGAAGGCCGCCTGCACGGGATCGAGTTCGTGGCTGGTGCCAGGCACGCGAGCGCCGCCCACCATATTGGCGCCAGGCACGATTGGACCCAGGTGCTTGACGCACTCGGGGAACTTCATCGCGAGCATCGACGTGCCCAGCGAGTCGAGCAACATGTAGCGCGCGGTATCGTAAGCCTCCTGCGAGTCGATCTTGTAATCGACGACGTAATTGGCGATATCGACCATCGGCTGATCGGGATCGGGACGCTTTGCGGAACGGATATCGTGCGCACTCATGGGGCGAGTCTCATGGCGAGGGGAAAACGCCCATTGTAGCCGGAGGCGCCCAGGACGGGCATGCCGCAATGCAGCCGGCGCTATCGTTCTCACGCCCGCCGGGCTACAATCCACGCCGTACTTACATCCCAAAAGGGAGTAGTTCCGGGCAGGCAGCGCCATGGGGCGATGGCCGGCTCGTGCGGCGATCGTCATCACGAGCGGCACTTCCGCTCCGGGCGCCGCGGCGGCCATGGCTGCGAACAAGACTTTTGCGATGACGCCGGGCTTGCGTGCGCGCCCGTCGTCGTCGCACGAGTCGCGCGCGCAAGGAACCCCGCATGGAACTTTCCGGTACCGATTTCATCTCCAGCCTGCTGGCCATTGTCCTGCTCGATATCGTGCTGGCGGGCGATAACGCTATCGTGATCGCACTGGCTGCGCGCAACCTGCCCAAGCATCTGCAAAAGAAGGCCGTGTTCTGGGGCACCTTCGGTGCGGTAGCGGTCCGTGTCGCATTGACGGCTGTGGTGGTCTACCTGCTCAAGCTGCCTGGCCTGATGCTGGCCGGCGGGCTGCTGCTGTTGCCCATCGCCTGGAAGCTGCTGAAGAACGACGAGTCGGCGCATGACGTCGGCGCGGCAGACAGTTTCATGGCGGCACTGCGCACCATTGTCGTGGCCGACGCGCTGATGGGCCTGGACAACGTACTGGCGATCGCAGGCGCCTCGCACGGCCACATGGGCCTGGTCATCATCGGCCTGGCCATCAGTGTGCCGCTGGTGGTGTGGGGCTCGACGCTGATCCTGAAGCTGATCGAGCGTTTCCCGGTCATTGTCTATATCGGCGCGGGCGCCATCGCCTGGACGGCAGCACGCATGATCGCGCACGATCACCTCGTTGCGGATTGGTTCGACGCACGCGAATGGATGAAGTACGTACTCGACGTGGCGCTGGTCGCGCTGGTTTGCGGCGGCGGCTGGTGGGTGCAGCGAAACAAGCGGCTGCGCAGCGCGTGAACTTGCGAGGTCGCCTGCTACGCGGCCTGTGAAGAGTAAAGAGAAATCCGCACCGACCAAAAGCTCGGCTTCCCTACTCTTTACTCTTTCAGCGAGCGACCTTACCCCTCACTCAGTACATCATCGGCACGCGCACCGTTACCGTCGCATCCGGCGTGTCGCGGGTCACACCGACGCCGAGCGTGAAGTTCACGGTACGCTTGGGATTGAAACGATAGGAGCCGCCGATCAACAACGTGCCCAGCACCGACTTGGCCGAACCGGGCACAGTCTGACCATTCTGCTTGGTCACACCGACGAAGCTCTGGTCGTAGCCGATACTGAAGGATGCCTTCTCGTTCAACGCCAGGCCCATGCCGATGCTGACGTCGACAATGTCGCCCAGTTTCACCTTGCCCAGCTGCTCCTTGCCCGACAGCAGCAAGTTACGTGTGACATTGTCGCGGGCAAAATTGCGCAGGTAGCTGATGTTGCCGAAGAACACCACCGGATCGGACGGATAGAGCCAGGTAATGCCCGGCTGCAATGAATAAAAGCCCGAACCGGTCGGCGATTCGAGCGGCAAGCCAGTACCTGTCGCATTCTGCACGCAACGCGTGACGCAGTCCGTAGTGACTTCGAACGGGTCGCGACCGGTGCGCGACTTGAAGCGCAACCAAGCCACGTAATAAGCCTTGTCCGGACCGCCGTCATTGAGCTGATAACGCGCCGTCGCTTCGATATCGCCAATGCCGTGACCGCTGGTCGTGAATACACGATCCTGCGCCGAGCCGGTGAAGATCTCACGGCTGATCGTGTCGGTATGGCTATAGACGTACGGCACGCGCATTTCGACTTCCAAACGGTTGGTAATCCCGTATCGCGCGGCGATGGCGCCCGTCTGGGTGGTGGTCTTGACCTGTCGCGCATCGATCAGGCCGATCAGGATGGCGGGAATCACGGTATAACCGACCAAGGCCACACGATCGGCCGAGGAATAGCCGAACTGGTAGGACGGTTCCAACACCAACTTTCCGCGCGGTGTCAGGACGCCTGGCTGATCGAAGATCGGCGCCACCTCTGGCGGACGATCGTCTGTCTGCGGCGCCTGCCCCACCGGACGGCGTTGATCGTCATCGAGAGGCGTCGCAGCGACAAGCTCCTCGGCAGCGGGCATCGGCAAGGCGGAAGCGCGGCTGCCGCCAGCGGCGACGTTCCCGGCACGTTGCTTATCCAGGACATCCATACCGACGGCGCGTCGCAGCGACTTGTAATCGGCCTCCTGTTGCGCAAGTGCTTTCTGCATCGCCTCCAACTGCGCCAGCTGCGCATCTATCTTCGCGCGCATGTCGTCGATCTGTTGGCCTTGCTGGGCGATGCGCTGCCGTACATCGGGAGCGACAGCAGCATCGTCAGGCGCCTGTTGCTGCGCGATCACCGCACCGCTAAGCATGCCCATGCCCGCCAGGCAACTGAGTGCGCCGCGTTTTTTCCATGTGCCTCGTGTCATCGTCCGTCTCCCCTGTGGCGCGCCGCATCAATGTCCCTGCGACCGGATCAAGGCCGATTGCAGGCTCTCTTGCAAACCCATGTCACGGAACAGACCGAGCGTGTTGGTGCTCACGTTGAGTGTCGTCAATGCCTGGATCTGCTGGTTGTTGAGCGTGTTCTGGATGACGGTCGCGCCGCCGGACTGACTGAACGCCGACGGATCGAAGCTATTCCCCGGCCCGTTCTGTACCAGATTTACCGTGCCCATCGCCGCCGCCACCGCGCTGGCCTGCGTGGCATCCAGGCGGCCGATGTCGGGAATATTGAAACGGGTGCTGGTGACGAGGTTGCCGTTGATGTAGACCGCGCGATCGATCCCCAGCGAAGCGACAATGCCGCTGCCCAGATCGAATCCACCGCGCATGCGGTCCAACTGCGCGTCGCTGACCGCATGCCAGCGTACGACGTCATCAGCCGCAAGGGCGCACGGCGCCGCAATGCACAGGATCAAGCCGGAAACGAGCGGGCGAAGAAGGTTCATGGGTCGCCGCCTAGATATCGTTCGGACCGCGTTTGGGAATGGTGATGCGATCGAGCCCGCTGCGATCGATGCTCAGGCCGAGCGGTGCCATGGGCACCACTCGCCAGTCGCGTGGACTGTTGAATACCGCTTGGTTACGGCGGTTATGAATCACGAAGACCAGACCGTTCTTCCAGGTGGCCTCGAATTGGTCGAGCGGAATGGTGCGCGTACCGAGCGCCGGGTCGCCAACCAGTACCCGGCCGTCGCGCATTCCCTTGATCACCACGAAATGGTGATAGCCCCTTTCGTCAACGAGGGCGATCGCCGGCAGGTTCTCTTCCTGCAGTTTCTCCAGGGGCACCTGGAAACCATCGGCTTCGAAGCCGTTGGCGGCCAGGAACATCTTGATGTCCAGCAGCGAAAACCCTTCTTTGTTGATCTTCGCGTGGTCGCCATGGGCG
>NZ_DATCRY010000107.1:0-19342 GCF_036568765.1 Dyella sp.
CCTGTCAATGACTTGGACACAGCGAAAACGGATCCTATCGTTGTGGGAGCGACTTCAGTCGCGACAAGGACTTGCGATAAGGCACGATCGTCGCAACGAAAGTCGCTCCCAGAAGAGCCGGTTTTTAGAGGTTCCCTGAAGCCGCTCCTACAAAGTAATCGGATTCCCGGAGATTCCTAGAAGTGCAAGCGCATGCCGATGGTAAACAACCGCGGCGCGCCCGGTGCAACGAATAAGGTGGGCATCGCTTCACCGGACGCCACTTGCGGGCGGATCAGGTGCCCATCCGGTAAATCGTCCTCCGCGATCGCACCATAAGTCGTGTAGCGACGATCGAACACATTGTCCACCCGCGCATAGAACTGCAGGGTATCGTTCAGCGCAAAAGCGGCACGCAAGTTCACGAGCGCATAGCCGCGCGTGCTCCAGTCGGCGTACATGCCGGGGGTGTCATCGCTGATGCGACCGTCCTCGTTGCCATTGCTGACGCTGTCCGACATCGCCAGCAGATCGACGCCGAGCGTCAGGCGCGGGATGGCGTTCCAGTCGACTGACAACTTGGCGCTGTGCCGCGGCAGTCCGGCGATACGCATACCCGGACGCGCATCGATCTCGCGCTCGCCCGCGAGCAACGCGCCATACGATTCGTAGGTTGCCAGCAGCAGGTTGTATCCCACGTGCCAACTCCAGTCGCCGTATTGGCCACCGATGTCCAGATCCGCGCCCTGATAACGCGTGCGGCCGACATTGGCGAAATAGCCCTGTTGTGTGTTTGGCGCACGAAGGAACAGGATGTCGTCGCGATTGCTGGTGCGGAACAGCGATGCGCTGGCACTGATTCCCTCGCGCTTCCAGCGCACGCCTAACTGGTAATCCCTCGATACCACCTGGCGCAAGGGCGGATCGGCCTGCAGCCCGGTCGGTAGCCGGCAGGGTTCCGCCGGGTCGGCACAGCCCAGCTCGATCACCGACGGCGCACGATTGCTCTGCGATGCATTGGCAAATAACGTCCAATGTCCCAGCGCGTGGGTCAGGCCAAGCGAAGGGTTGATCTTGCGATAGGCATTGCGTTGGACTGGCTGCGTTCCCTCATCCGCATTGGATAATTGGCTGAGCAAACGCAGATCGTTCCAGCGCAGCGATCCGGTCAGATGAGTGCTCTCGGTCAATGCCCAAGTATCGGTGGCATAGGCGCCCCAGGAACGGCTGCTGCCGCTGACACCGGAGAAGAACATCAACGGTGCCTCCGGGTCGACGACGGTATCCCGGCTGGCCTCATCCAGGTTGGCATCCTGCGTGTACTGCGCATAGCGCACCGTGCTGCGATCGAAGGTCACGCCAAAAGCGAATTGATGATCGCCCACGTGCTTGCTGAAACTGATGCCGCCGCCCTGGCCTTGCTGCCGCGTATAGGTACTGTTGAGCACCCCGGTCGGCAAATTGGCAGCGTCTTCGCGAGAGACATCGCAGTCGTCGCTTACCGGGCTGCCGTCGGCTGCATAGCCCGCACCGCAGTCGTCGACAAAATCCTCATAGTCGTCGTTGATGTCGCCATTGACGGTTTCACGGCGCGTATGGCGTGTATAGAGCAATGCGGTCAGTTGCGTGTCGATATCGAAGCGATGCACGAAATGCGTCGCCAGTTGCGTGACCTGCGTATGCGTCACATCCGGCGCGGTGTAGATCGCGCGGCGGTCCGCCTGATACAGCCCTGACTCGAAAATACCTTCATCGCCGTCGTAGCGCTGCGCAGGCAGCAATCCATTGCCGACCAAACGACTGCTGGCATGCAGCACATCGACATCCCAGTCGTCGTCTGCCGTGTGCCGACCGAACTTGAGAAAGCCGTTGCGCAGGATGCCCGGCGAATCGCGGCGCCAGCCATCTTCATCGAAATAGCTGCCCGCGACAAACAGGTGCCAGCCCTGCTTGTCGCTCACACCGTAGGAAAGATCGACTCGGCGACGCGCATAGCTGCCGTAGGAGATATCCGCATCGAAGCCGGGCGAGCTCAGTCCCGACTTGGTGGTCAGCACCAGCGCGCCGCCCAGCGTATTGGGCCCGAACACCGGATTGGCGCCGGGCAGCAGCGTCACCGACTCCAACGCGAACTCCGGAATCATGTCCCAGCTGACGATGTCACCGAACGGCTCGTTGATACGCACGCCGTCGAGGTAGACCGACACACCCTGTGCCGCACCGAGCGTCGGCGAGGCGCGAAAACCATGGAAGGTTATGTCGACCTGGTACGGACTACCCTGCACGTCGTTGATGTTGATCCCGGTCAGGCGGTTGTTCATCACGCCGACCAGGTTGGCCCCGGCCACGTCGCGCTCCTGGTCGTAGCGCAAGGTCTGTACCGCATAAGGCAACATCGACGCGTCGATGCCGATGCCAGGGAGCGGGGTTGGCACGACGACCACCGGCGCGAGATTGGTCACCACCGATTGTGGATCGTCGGCATGGACCGGCATGGCGCCGATAAGCGGCAGCAGCCCCAGCCATCGAGCATACCCGCGCTTGCCGCCACCGCTCATGCTTCGCTCCCGTCGATCTGCGCAAACAGCCCTGCTCGCAACGTTCCGCGGGCAGGGCCACCCCAACGCGAAGGAGCGCTTAGCTCTTGAGCACGCCCGAGGCTTGCGCAAGTTTGGTCGCGATGAAATCCATCAACGGCGGCGACAGGCAATCGTACGGCTGCAATCCCAATTCGCGCAGTCGGCCGCGTACGGCATCCATATGGCCCGGATCGGCACCGGACTCGATGATCGAGGAGACAAAAGCTGCGAATTCCGGCGCGGACCAGCCGCTCTCCGGCGATAGTTCGGTATGGATGAAATCCAGGCCGTAGAACGGATGCGCCTTGTTCTCGATGCGGCCGTACATATGCACGCCGCAACCGGTGCAGGCATGACGCTGGATCGTCGCCTTATCGTCGACGATCTTCAGCTTGTCCTCGTTCTGGGTCACATTGACCTTCTCGCGTGGCGCCACCGCGATCATCGCGAAGAGCGAGCCGTCGGGTTTCCAGCATTTGGTGCAGCCGCAGACATGGTTGTGCGCCGACTGCGTATCGACGCTGACCTTGACCTGCCGGTCCTTGCAATGGCACACCAGGGTACCGCCGGCAAAGCTGGCTGCCCCTTGCTTGACACCGTTGTCGACCGATGGATGGATTGCAACAGTCATGACATGGCTCCTCGACGTACGCGGTTGATAGCGATCAGAAGACGATCACCGAACGGATGCTCTTGCCCTCATGCATCAGATCGAAGGCGTGGTTGATCTCGTCCAGTCCCAAGGTATAGGTGACGAAAGGATCGATCTTGATTTCCCCGGACATGTAGCGATCGACATAGCCCGGCAGCTGGCTGCGTCCCTTGACGCCGCCGAAGGCGGTGCCGCGCCAGACGCGACCGGTGACCAACTGGAAGGGACGCGTGCGGATTTCCTGCCCCGCGCCTGCGACGCCGATGATGATCGACTCGCCCCAGCCGCGATGGCAGCATTCCAGGGCGGCACGCATCACCTCGACGTTGCCGATGCACTCGAACGAGTAGTCGACGCCGCCGGTCAACTCGACGATGACCTGCTGGATGGGCGTATCGGGATAATCCTTCGGATTGATGAAATCGGTCGCACCCAACTGCTTGGCCATCTCGAACTTGTCGGCGTTGGTGTCGATCACCACGATGCGCCCGGCCTTGGCCATCACCGCACCCTGCACGACCGACAGGCCGATGCCGCCCAGGCCGAACACCGCCACCGACGCGCCCGGCTCCACCTTGGCGGTGTTGAGCACGGCGCCGATGCCGGTAGTAACGCCACAGCCGAGCAGGCAAACCTTGTCCAGCGGCGCGGCTTTGTTGATCTTCGCCAGCGCGATCTCCGGCAGTACGGTGTAGTTGCTGAACGTGCTGCAGCCCATGTAGTGCAGGAGCGGCTTGCCGTTGAGCGAGAACCGCGACGTGCCATCGGGCATCACGCCCTTGCCTTGCGTCGCGCGGATCTTTACGCAGAGATTGGTCTTCTTCGACAGGCAGTACTCGCACTCGCCGCATTCGGGCGTGTAGAGCGGAATGACATGGTCGCCCGGCTTGAGTGTGGTGACGCCGGGGCCGACTTCTTCGACCACGCCGCCGCCTTCATGGCCGAGAATGACCGGGAACTGGCCTTCCGGATCGGCGCCGGACAAGGTAAAGGCGTCGGTATGGCAAACACCGGTGGCGACGATGCGCACCAGCACTTCGCCGGCTTTGGGGCCGGCCACATCGACTTCTTCGATGGAAAGGGGTTTACCTGCTTCAAAAGCGACGGCGGCGCGAGACTTCATGGTGTGTCCTCTGAACGATCAATCTTGGCGGGACGGCGGCCGGCCGGGCTGGATCAGGTCGAGCTGGCGTGCCTTGACGTACTCGTAGATGTCGCGCATGTCTTTCTCTTCGAAAAAACCTGCCCACGACGGCATGCCCTTGTCCTGTCGCCCGGCCATCGCCGTGCTCAGGAAAGTATCCCAGGTCATGCCCATCTTCAGCGAGTTGCGCAGGTCCGGCGCCAGGTCCCCGCCGACCGCGTCGCCGCCATGGCAGCGGAAACAGTACGAGTTGTAATTCTCGTAACCCTTGAAGATATCGTCGGTGACCTTGGGCGCTTTGTCGTCGATGTAGACCTGGAAATCGGTTTTCACCGATTGTCCGTCGGCAGCCTTGTACGTGTGCGTGCCGCCACCGGCGGTGACGCTCTTGGGCGCGGCCGCCGCACCGCCGCCGGTTTGCGACAGCACGTAATCGACCGCCGCATGCAAATCCGCGTCGCTCAACTGCGGATGCGGCGTCATCGGCACCTGGCCCCAGACACCGGTGCCGCCTTCCTTGACCTTCTTCACCAGCGTGGCGACGATCTGCGGCTGCTGCGAGGCATATTTCTTGGCGATGTCCTGGAACGCCGGACCGACCACCTTGTGATCGACAGCATGGCAAGACAAGCAATCGCTACCCTTGACCACCGTGGCCCCCTTCCCCGCATCCGGAGCGGTGGCGGCCCATGACGTCATCGTGATTGCACATAGCGATGCCGACACAGCGACCCGCCACACAGCCGATGAAATCCACTCCGGTACGCGTTTTTGCATGATGCGTCCTCTTACAGGTTGGCCATCTGGCTCGACGACGGGCTCGCGCCCTCGCCGAACAGTTGCACGCCGTGTTCATGCAACACGCCGGTCAGTGCCGACTGTTGTTGCTTGATCACGGCATTGAGCTTGTTGCGCAAGGTGTCGTCGCCTTTGCGCACTGCCATCGACATCGGGAACGAATACATCTCCGGCGAACCGGTGGCGCGCGTGTTGGGCAAAGCCACCGTGGTCAGCTCCGGATAGTCGTGCAGGAACGCGCCGATGGCCGGCTGCCAGGTGATCATCACGTCGATCTGGCCGTTCTGCACCGCTTCGAGCATGCTGCGCGGCGACCGGCCCGAGGATTCGCTGACGTCGAAGGACTTCGCCTTGGTTACCAAGCCCCGGATCTGCAGGCCCGCCTCCACCGGCGTATCGCCTTCGAAGCCGAGCTTGAGCTTGCGCAGGTCGGCCGAGTTCATGTCCTCGATCGTGTAGCCCTTGTCCTTCTTGAAGACAAAGACATACGAAGAGACGTAGTACGGATCGGTGGTGAGTTCTTCGTCGTTGCCATAAGGCATGTTCATCACCACATCGCACTTGCCGCTATCGAGGTTGCGCGAGAGGTATTCGGGGAAGCCGCCGTGGCCGCGCATATCGGCCCAGACATACTCGAGCTTCTGGCCCATCGCTTTGGCAACCGTTTCGGCTACCGCATTCTCGAAACCCTGGCCCGCGCGATTGGAATACGGCAGGTAATCCGGATCGGCGCAAACCTTCAACGTACCGCCCGCGGCATGGGCGCTGAAAGGTGCGGCAAGGGAGAGCAACAGCGCGGCGATCGTGGAAATGTGCAACTTGCTCATGGCTGGATATCCCGTTGCGTTAAGAGACGTCAAAACGTTCGGCGGCGCCGATCGCGCCGCCGAACGTCCGCTGGATCAATCGAGTGCAAACACCAGCAAGGTGCCGCCCAGGTTGGTGTAATCGCTCAGGCTGGCTGTGGCGCCCACCGCACCCAGGCCCTCGGTCGCCTTGGTCAGGTTCTCGGCCAGGCCGATGGCCGCCCCCCCGCCGACGCCGCTCAAGATCGCGACGTACTGCTTGCCGTTATAGGTATAGGTGATCGGGTTGCCGATGATTCCCGACGGCGCCTTGAACTTCCACAGCACCTTGCCGCTGTTGATGTCGACGGCGCGGAACTCGCCCGTCAACGTGCCGTAGAACACCAGGCCGCCCGCCGTCGTCAGCGCACCGCCCCAATCCTGGAAGCGGTCCTTGATTTCCCACTTGGTCTGGCCGCTGATCGGGTCGAAGGCAATGAAGCGCCCGCCCACATCGCCATGGTCGGCCGGATACATATTCACCAGCGCACCGACATACGGGAAACCGGCTTTGTATTTCACGTTGAAGGCCTGGTAATCCATGCAGACGTGATTGGTCGGCACATAGAACAGCTTGGTGTTCGGATCGTAGGCCGCCGGTTGCTGATCCTTGCTGCCCTGCGAGGAGGGGCAAATGCCCTTAACGTTCTCGCCTTCCTTGGTCATCATGGCCGGATTGAGCACCGGTTTGCCGGTGGCCATATCGATGTGGTCGGCCCAGTTCACTACCGGGTCGTACTTCTTGGCCGAGATCAATTTGCCGTTGCGGCGGTCGAGTACGTATGCAAAGCCGTTGCGATCGAAATGCGTCAGCGTGGGGATTGTCTTGCCGTCGACCGAGCTGTCGGTAAGGATATTTTCGTTGACGCCGTCGTAGTCCCAACCGTCATGCGGTGTCATCTGGAACACCCAGGCCGCCTTGCCGGTTTCAGGATTGCGCGCAATGATCGACATCGAATACTTGTTGTCGCCCGGGCGCTGCGTCGGGTTCCAGGTGCCGGGATTGCCGGTGCCGTAATAGAACAGATTGAGCTTGGAGTCGTAGGTGTACCAGCCCCACGTGGTGCCGCCGCCGAGCTTCCATTGGTCGCCCTGCCACGACGCGAGACTGGAATCCTTGCCGACCGGCTTGCCGGTCGCGCCATCGATCGTCTTATTCGGATCGAACATCAGCTGATCGTCCGGCCCGGTGCTGAAGGCGCGCCAGAGCTGCTTGCCGGTCGCGGCATCGTTGCCGGTGACATAACCATGCACGCCGTATTCGGCGCCCGATACGCCCGTGATCACCACGTTCTTTACCACCAGTGGCGCCATGGTCTGGGTCTGGCCCAGTTTCGGATCGGCGTTCTGCGCTTTCCATTTCACGTTGCCGTTCTTGGCGTCGAGCGCATACAGGAAGCCATCCAGCGCATTGGCGTAGATGACGCCATTGCTGTAGGCCACACCGCGATTGACCACGTCGCAACACGCCACCGAGGGCGCGAACTTGTCCTGCTGCGGCGCGAACTTCCACAAGATGCGGCCCGGCTCCTTCAGCGATACCGCATAGACGTAGTTGGGGAACGAACTCTCGAAGAACATCGTGTCGCCCACCACCAGCGGCTGACCTTCGTGACCGCGCAAGGAGCCGGTCGACATGGTCCAGGCAACATGAAGATTCTTTACGTTGTCCGCCGTGATCTGGTTCAGCCCGCTATAGCGGTGGCCTGCGTAGTTACCCGCAGGTATGACCCATTGATTGTGATCCTGCGATTGCTTATCGAGCTGTTCGTTCGCGGCGGCCACACTCGGCAGCACCAGGGCCAGGCCCGTGATCAGCACTACCTGTCGCCAGAAACCTACGGATGGTTTGAACATGGATGGAGTCTCCCCGGATGCTGAAGGCTTTAGCTTTGCCATCGGCGCGCGCACATACGCACCGGCGCAACATCGGTTGCACCCTTGTCATAGCAGGGGTTGTGCCAGATCCGTCCCGGCGAAAAAAAGCCCGTCAGATCATGTGGATACGAGATGAACGGGGAATCCCAAGACCGCAGCGAAAGTGCCGACTGTCTCCGTAACGCCACAGTACGTGCTGCAGAAACGGGGCAGTGACGCCCCTACAAGGCCCGGTTGAGGAGCGAAGAGGCTCCTCAACCGCGACGCGCGCGATACCGCTCCGCCAACTTGGCCACAAGATGTCGCGCCAGCTCGCGCTTGGACGCACGCGGCAAAGCCGCTTCGCCATCGGGCCAGAACAGGCTGAGCGCATTGTCGTCAGCCTCGAAACCCTGGCCGCCTCCAACCTGGTTGGCGGCAATCATGTCCAGCCCTTTGCGCTTGAGCTTGTCTTGCGCGTACTTCGCCACATCCTGCGTCTCGGCGGCAAAGCCAAGCAGGAAAGGGCGCGGCGTGCGGCTCGACAGGTCAGCCAGGATGTCCGGGTTCTCGCTCAGTTCCAGTGTCAGTCCACGGCCATCCTGTTTCTTCAGCTTCTGCCCCGAGACATTCGCCGGGCGATAATCGCCCACCGCGGCGGCACCGATATAGATATCGGCCTGCGCACCCGCCTCGAGCACCGCGTCATGCATCTGCGCGGCGCTGCGCACATCGACGCGACGCGCGACCAGCGGTGGCGTTGCCAATCCCACCGGCCCCGCAATCAAGGTCACCTCGGCGCCGGCATAGGCTGCGGCTTCGGCGACGGCGAAGCCCATCTTTCCCGAGCTGCGATTGCCGATAAAGCGCACCGGATCGATGTCTTCATACGTCGGCCCCGCGGTGACGACCACTTTCAGGCCCTGCAACCCTTGCTCCACGAACGAAGCGACCATCGCCTCGCGCAACTCCAACGCTTCGAGCATCCGCCCGGAACCGATGTCGCCGCAGGCCTGGTCGCCGGACGCCGGACCGAGTTGGCGCACGCCACGACGACGCAGCGTTTCCATGTTCGCCTGTACCGCCGGATGCGCCCACATCTGCTGATTCATCGCCGGCGCGATGTATACGGGCGCGGCGGTGGCGAGGCAGACCGTGCTCAGCAGATCGTTGGCCGATCCTTGCGCCAGCCGGGCGATCGTATCGGCCGACGCCGGCGCGATCAGTATGCGCTCGGCCCATTTGGCCAGCTCGATATGTCCCATCGCCGCTTCGCCCTGCTCGTCCCACAAGCTGATGCGTACCGGCTCGCCGGACAACGCCTGGAACGTGGTGGCCGTGACGAAGTGCGTGGCCCCTTCGGTCATGACCACGCGCACATGGGCATCCAGGTCGCGCAAGCGGCGCACCAGCTCGCAAGCCTTGTAGGCGGCGATGCCGCCAGTAACACCAAGCAGGATGCGACGTTGGCTGAGACTCATGGGGATGACCTGTTATCCGTGACTGCCATAGCTTACCGGAGTCGCAGGAACGACCTCGCGGGCGCTCGGGCCCGCAAGGTTCGATCATCGAGGAAAACGGTAAATCAGGCGCCGATCCGGTGCGGCTTGAGAATGTCTTCCAGGCCAATCCGGCGCAGCAGCTCCGCGCGGACGCGATCGGCCATACCGTTGACGATTTCCGCGCCGTCTTCGGAAGGGTCGATATGCACGCGGAACGGGCGCTTGCCGAACGGCTTGCCCACCACATCGACAATCGCATCGGCCACCGCCTGAGGATCGGCGTCTTCCGGCTCCAGCGAAGCCAAGCCCTTGAACGCTACCTCGGAGAAATCCGCCGTCGGGCCGTTGGCATATTCCTCCGCGCGCTGCTTGTCGGCCGGTGTACCGGAATGCGCGAAGTGGTTGGTGCCCTTGGTGAAGGCACCGGGGACGACGATCGACGTCTCGATGCCCCAGCGTGCCAGCTCGCCGGCGTAGCTCACCGCCGTCGCGTCCATTGCAGCCTTCGCGGCAAAGTACGGTGCAAGATACGGAGGCGTACCGCCGCGCGAACTGCTTGAGGAAACCCACACCAGCAAGCCCCGGCCTTGCCTGCGTAGCTGCGGCAGGGCGGCGCGATTTACGCGCTGCGTACCGAGCACATTGATGTCGTAGAGCTGGGCGAACTGTTCCGGCGTGAAGGCTTCAGCGGGTCCGTAGGACATATGACCGGCATTGTGCACGACTACATCCAGGCGGCCATGGATAGCGATCGCATCCGCGATCGCCTTTTCGGCAGAAGCATCGGACTGCACATCCAATTCGATGGTGCGCAGGTCGATGCTGTTGGTCTTGGCATAGTCGGCAATGTCCGCCGCGCGTGGCGCATTCTTGCCAGCCGTATCGCGCATGCTGGCGTAAACCGTATGGCCCGCATGAGCCAGGGCCTTGGCAGTCATCAGGCCGAAGCCGCTGGATGCGCCGGTGACAATGATGATGTTGTTCATGACTTCAGTCTCCTTAAGATGTGTAAGCGCACAGGAAGTCGAGACGCGACGGTGCAGCACCGCGCTCGAGCGGCAGACTCAGACCATGCCGCCGTTGACACGCACGACCTGACCGTTGACCCAGCCACCGTCCGGACCGGCGAGGAAAGAAACCGTGCGCGCGATGTCTTCCGGCGTACCCAGGCGCTCCAGCGGATTGAGCTTGGAGAGGTGCTCGATCTGCTCCGGGGTCTTGCCGTCCAGGAACAGGGCGGTCGCGGTCGGACCGGGGGCTACGGCATTGACGGTGATCTGCCGGCCGCGCATTTCACGCGACAAGATGTGCGTCATCGCCTCGATCGCTCCCTTAGTCGCGGCATAGGCGGAGTAGGTGGGCTGATACACGCCGACCACGCTGGTCGAGAAGTTGATGACACGACCGCCGTTGCGCAAACGCTTGGCCGCTTCGCGCATGGTGTTGAAGCTGCCCTTGAGGTTGATCTCGATCATCCGGTCGAACATCTCATCCGAGGTTTCGGCCAACGGCGCCAGCTCCATTACGCCGGCATTGTTGATCAGCACATCCACGCCACCGAAGGCAGTCTCGGCGGCGTCGAACATGCGCTGGACCGCCGCTGCGTCGCTGACGTCGGCCTTGGCCGTCAAAGCACGTCCGCCAGCCGCCTCGATCTTGCGGGCCAGGGCTTCGGCCAGCTCGGCGTTGCCTGTGTAGTTGATGACGACGATGAAGCCGTCGCTGGCCAGGCGTTCGGCGATGGCGGCGCCGATGCCGCGGGAAGCGCCAGTCACGATGGCGACTTGGTCGTTTGCCTTGCTCATGGGAAGTACTCCTCTGAAAGAAAGTGCCCGTGGCTTCGGGCGGGTGAGGCGTACTTTGGACTTTTCCCGCACAGGGATAATCTGCTTTAATCCGACATCATTATTCGGATGGCGGGAACAATATGGACCGCTTCGAGGCCATGCGATTGTTCGCCCGGATCGTCGAGCGGCGCAGCTTTACCCAGGCGGCGTTGGACCTGAACCTGCCACGCTCCACCGTGACCGAGGGCGTCAAGCAGATGGAGCAGCGGCTGGGGGTGCGACTGCTCCAGCGCACCACCCGCCAAGTGAGCCCGACCCTCGACGGCGAGGCGTATTACCGGCGCTGCCTGGCGATCCTGGCGGATATCGAGGAAGCCGAGGCCGCATTCACCGGCGCCAAGCCCAGCGGCACCTTGCGTATCGATGTGCACGGCACGCTGGCACGGCATTTCGTCTTGCCGGGTTTGCCGGACTTCCTGGCCAGCTATCCGGATATCCAGCTGCACATCGGCGAAGGCGATCGTTTCGTCGACCTGGTACGCGAGGGCGTCGACTGTGTCGTGCGTGTCGGCACGCCCTCAGATAGCCGCATGGTCGGCCGACGCATTGCGGTGCTGGAAGAAGCGACCTATGCCAGTCCCGCGTACCTGGAGCGCTTCGGCACACCTCGTACACCGGAGGAACTGACCGGCCACCGCATGGTGGCGTTCGCATCGTCCGCCACAGGTCATGTTCTGCCGCTCGAATTCATGGTCGACGGGCAGCTGCGCCACGTCACTTTGCCTGCGACCGTCTCCGTCGTGGCCGCCGAAACCATGGTCGCCATCGCCAAGCTCGGCCTGGGCTTGATCCAGGTGCCGCGCTATCGGCTGCGCGAAGCGCTCGGACGCGGCGAACTGGTGGAAGTGCTGCACGACTTTTCTCCATCGCCTTCGCCGGTCTATGTGCTTTACCCGCACAACCGTCAGCTGTCGCCGCGTGTGCGTGTGTTTATCGATTGGGTCGCGGCGGAGTTCGCGCGCTACAACACGTAACCGACGGCCCTCCCTGCCCTGTCAACCAGCGCAGGAGCGCGAGACGTGGCTTACTCAGTCACGCGCAGTCGACAACCCACACCGATCAGCTACGCACAGGCGCCGAATCGGCAGGTGCCGGCGCGGTGGGAGGACGCGCTTCCCGATGCATGACGGCACGATAGAACCCGATGCCAAAAATGATCAGCAACGCCACCATAAAGACGATCAGCGCCAGACGACGGGAAAATGGCATAACCTGGCGCCCTCGAGATGCGAACCGCTCGCAGCCTGCTCTGCCGGATGTGTTCGGCCGGTGGAGATAGCCACCTCGACCCCGCGAAAATCTCGGGCGCCGAGCCTACCCTTCGCCCATCCATCTCCGACTGACGGACCAGGCGGCCGCCCCGCATGCTCGACCTATGAGCATTCGCGATTGGCCCGCCCTCGAACGACCCCGTGAACGACTGCTGCAACGCGGCGCCGCCACCTTGTCCGACGCCGAACTGGTCGCCACCGTGATAGGCCACGGCTCGCGCGGCAAAGATGCTATCGCGTTGGGGCGCGAGCTGATCGCCGCCGCCGGCGGCCTGCAGCGGCTGCTGTGCGATACCGCCGCGCTCGAACAGGTCTCCGGTATCGGCTTGGCCAAGCGCGCACGGCTGATGGCAGCATTCGAACTGGCGCGACGCGCGATGGGCGAGCAGCTCATGAACCTGCCCAAGCTGACCAATCCGCGCGACAGCGGCCGGTACCTGACTGCACAGCTACGCCACCTGCCGCACGAGGTCTTCGCCTGCCTCTATCTGGATAACCACCACCGCGTCATCGCCTTCGAGGAGCTGTTTCGCGGCACCGTCGACGCGGCCAACGTGCATCCGCGCGAAGTGGTGCGAGCGTGTATCAAGCACAACGCATGCGCAGTGATCTTCGCGCACAACCACCCCTCCGGCGTCGCCGAGCCCAGTCGCTCCGATCAAAGCATCACCTTGAAGCTGCGCGAAGTGCTCGATGTCATCGGCGTGCGCGTGCTCGATCACCTGGTGATTGGCGCCGGCGAACCGGTTTCGATGGCCGAACGCGGTTTGATCTAACCGGCCTAGCTGCTGCCCCCGCCGCCGGTCTTGCCGCCCTTGCCCGGCCCCTTGTTCGATCCGCTCGCAGGCAAGGTGGGAAATGTCGGTGCCGTAGAGGAACTGGATGACGGGGTCGTGCTGGATGGCGTCGAGGTTGTCGTTGCGGTCGTTGTCGAGGAAGACGATGACGATGACGCAGACTGACGTCGCTGATACATCGCATGCATCGTTTGCACTTGCCCGGTAGGCATCATGCGAGCCGCGTACAGCGTCGAATGCGTGAAGGTATCGACGCGAACCAGAACACTGTTCGGCGTGCTCATATGCCGCTCCATACGCGTATCGACGACCTGATTCGCCTGCGTCGGCACATTGACCGTATTTCCCGGCAAGCCGGTGTATTGGAATGGATTCTGGTGCGCGTTCTCACTACGCTGCTCGGGATTCAACGCCGTGCCGCTGTCTTCCGGCTTGGGGCTGCGTGGCCGCGGTGTGTCGCTCGGCGTCCGGACTCCGTGCTGACGACCGGTATTTACCGTCACCGTGACATCTTCGCCACTGGTGAAATTGTCGCTTGGACCGCGCGTTGTCACCCTGGCCATGCCGCCATTGGCCTGCGCTTTCGGAAGCATGTTCAAGCCGACCGGGGGCATGTTCGACGATGAAAGATCCTTGAATGTCTGCTGGGTCGATTCGATCGCGTTATTGATCGAACTGCGCACCTTGGGCGCTGTGTATTTGCGACCGTCGAGGCCGGTCTTCATCGGCATGTTGAGATAAGGCGTGACGTTATTTGTCGATGATGCCGACCCCGTGCTTCCGCTCGATGCGCCCTTGGGCGTGTACTTGGCAAGCTCTTTCTCGCCCGATTGCTTGATGCGCAAGGATGTACGGCGAGGCGTCGGCGCCGGCATCGACGATGCCGCACTGCTTGAACTACTCGAACTGGACGACGCGGCCGAGACCGGCGGCATCATGTTGACGCCAGGCATCGACGACAAGCTGCTGCTTGCCCCCGGCGATGTGTGCGTACTGGACGGCGCGGATAATGGCGTCGACGGAGGCAGGCTGGAAAAAGCGCTTCCGTGCGAACCTGACGATCCGCCACTGGATGAAGCCTTGAGCACAGGCGATAGTGCGGAATTGCCCATGCCGCCCGGCGATGCGTGCGTCGTTGGCGACGACAAAGAGCTCGGCGTGGCAGGCAAGCTGGAAAACCCACCGCCACTCGTACCCGAATGCGGAGTCTTCGCGCCTGGGCCCTTGGCCTTTTTGTTGGAGCCTGTCCCACCGGTCGGCGCAGAAACGCTGGGGCGCTTCTTGCCACCGCCACCGCCGCCTCCACTACCGCTACTACCGTTGCCGGTTCCGCCCTGGAACATGGGGCCCCCTGATGCGCCCAGGATCCAGACGCGAAGGAAAACTCTAGCATTGGCTTTTTGAGCTACGCCAGTAGCGCGTCGCAGCTTTGAAACTTGCGAAATGTGGATACGTAAGTCGTCGCCCCGGCGAACGCCGAGGCCCCGTGGCTTTTTGCGCAGCGCCCGGAGCCGCCGGGTTCCGGCGTTCGCCGGAGCGACGATCGGCAGGACTTGCGGTTCAGTTCACGCCGTACCGCGAAGCCGGCTTGGCGTGCGAAAGGTTCGGACCGAGTGCCAGGCGTGCCTCTTCGAACTTCTGCCAGTCGGCCACCTGCGGCAGCGCCGGAACGGTGGCAAACTCGCCCTGGTCGAATCCGGCCAGCGCCGCATCGACCATATCTTCCGCCGACATGACGATCTGCTCCGGCAAGACCGTCACCGGCACGCCAGCAACATCCCAGAACTCCGTTGCGGTAGCGCCAGGCAACACGACCTGTACGCGCACACCCTTGTCCGCCAGCTCGTGCTTGAGTGACTGACTGAACGCCTGCACGTAAGCCTTGCTGCCGCCATACACGCCGTTGAGCAACTCCGGCGCAACAGCCACGATCGAGCCGATGTTGATGATCGCGCCATTCTTGCGCGCGACGAACGACGGTGCCACGGCATACGTCAGTCGCGTCAACGCCTGGACGTTAAGGGCAATCATCTGATCCATCTTGCCGATGTCGGCTTCCAGCAGCGGCGTGGCGGCACCGAAGCCGGCGTTATTGACGAGCATGGTGATCGAAGCGTCGTTACGCAGCACGGCCTCGACCTTTGCCAGGTCGGCCGGCGCGGTGAGATCGGCGGGCAACACGCTGACCGCGCGGCCCGTCTGTTCGCGCAGACGCTGGGCCAATTGTTCCAGGCGCTGCTGATTACGCGCCACCAGGATCAGGTCGTAACCGCGGCGGGCAAGACGATCGGCGTAAATCGCGCCGATGCCGGACGAGGCACCGGTGATGACCGCGGTGCCGGAGGTAGATGCTTGAGTCATGGCGATAGCCTCATATGTGTGTACGCACACAAGTGCGTAAAAAAATGTCAGCCGTGACGGCCGATTTGAAAAAGAAGATCGCGCACCATTTCCGCCCGCTCTGGCCCGAATGCTTGCTCGAACTCGCGCTGTGCCTGTTGCCATAACGGCGACGCCAGGCTCAGACGCTCAAGACCTGCCGGAGTCAGCGACAAGGTGTTCTGGCGGGCATCCGTTCTGCCCGGCCCGGTCTGAACCAGACCATCGCGCTGCAATGGCTTGAGCGCACGTACCAGGCTGGTCCTATCCATCACGATGGCTTCGGCCAAGTCCCGCATGCCGATACCGGGCTGTTCGTTCAAGAGCACCAGGATCGTGAACTGCGTGCTGGTCAACGCCACACTGGCCAAATGGCTTTCGTAATGCCGCGTCAGATAGCGCGCGGCCTGCCGCGAGGCAAAGCAGTTGCACAAGTTGATGTCGCTGCGCGGATCCATGTGCCGCAGTATATGTGCGTACGCACACGTGTCAAGAGCGGATGCCGTCGTCGGAAAAAACAACGGCGCGGGTTAGCCGCGCCGTTAGAACCGTTTTTTGGGGAGGATTGAGAGGCACGGTGTCTCAGCACCTGGACCGGCGGGGAGGGTGCCGGGGGTACGTGAAAAGTGTCGCATCGAGGAATGACAGGTAGGTGACGCCTATTGTGACACCTGATGTCACCGGCCCGGTTCATGCATCGGGTCGCAAGAGTTATGCACATTGAGCCTGGCATGGGCACTTTCCGTACGATCCATGCTGGGCACTTGAGGTTGACGCTATAACCGTTTGTTTTTATTTGTTTTTTTCATTTCATGCAGGTTTCGGCATTTTGCACCCCAGCAAAGTCGGGCTGGCGGCGAATCTTCCCCACAGAGTTATCCACAGCGCTATCCCCAACGGTCGTGTCCGCCAACGCCAGGCGTTCGGATGCGTACGGTCGCTGAGCGGTGCTGCGGGGTCTGCTAGGATTGCCCGTTCCATCGCAAGCCTTTTCCCTCGCCGTGAAAGAACAGCTGCACGACCTGCTGCTGCGGGGCATCCGTACCCTGCAAGCCAATGCCATCCTGCCCACCAGGCTGGAGATTCCACCGTTCGTGATCGAGCGCACGCGCAATCGCGATCATGGCGACTTCGCCGCCAACGCCGCGATGCTGCTGGCCAAGCCGGCGGGCACCAAACCGCGCGACCTGGCACAACGCCTGGTGGAAGCGCTGCCGGCCGAGCAGATGCAGGCGCTGCGTATCGACCGGGTTGAGATCGCCGGTCCAGGCTTTATCAATTTCTATCTGGGCAGCGGCATGGCGGCCGTGATTGCCGAGCGCGTCTTCAAGGAAGGCGACGCCTATGGGCGCAGCCAGCGCGGCCAAGGTACGACGGTCGGCGTCGAATACGTCTCGGCCAACCCGACCGGTCCCCTGCACGTCGGCCATGGCCGCGCTGCGGCGATCGGCGACTGCCTGAGCCGCGTGCTCGAAGCCACCGGCTGGAACGTCAAGCGCGAGTTCTATTACAACGACGCCGGCGTACAGATCAACAACCTGGCCATCTCCACCCAGGCCCGCGCACGCGGCATCGCGCCGGACCAGGCCGGCTGGCCGGAAGATGGCTACCGTGGCGATTACATTGCCGACGTCGCGCGCGCTTATCTCGCTGGCGAGTCGGTCGAAGCCGATGGCCAACTGGTCACTGGCGCAGGCGATGTCGACAACCTCGATGCGATCCGCCAGTTCGCCGTCGCCTATCTGCGCCGCGAGCAGGACCTGGACCTGAAGGCCTTCGGCGTCGGCTTCGACACCTATTTCCTGGAATCGTCGCTTTACGGCGACGGCAAGGTGGATGAGACCGTACGCGAACTGGTCGCCCATGGCCACACCTACGAGGAAGGCGGTGCCTTGTGGCTGCGCTCGACCGATTTCGGCGACGACAAAGACCGCGTCATGCGCAAGTCCGACGGCACCTATACGTATTTCGTGCCGGATGTCGCCTATCACCGCAGCAAGTGGCTGCGCGGGTACGAGCGCGCCATCACCGAACTGGGCTCGGACCATCACGGTAGCCTGGCACGCGTGCGCGCCGGCCTGCAGGCGCTCGATTGCGGCATCCCGAAAGGCTGGCCGGAATACGTGCTGCACCAGATGGTTACGGTGATGCGTGGCGGCGAGGAGGTAAAGATCTCCAAGCGCGCCGGCAGCTATGTCACCCTGCGCGACTTGATCGAAGAGGCCGGGCGCGATGCCACGCGCTACTTCCTGATCGCGCGCAAGGCCGACTCCCAGCTGGTGTTCGATATCGATCTGGCCCGTTCGCAGACCAACGATAATCCGGTCTATTACATCCAGTACGCCCATGCACGCGTCTGCCGGGTATTGGAGGAGCTGGCCGAGCGCGGCCTGCCCGCGGTCGATGCCCAGGCCGGTATCGAGCAGTTGGGCCGTCTCGATAGCGAGCACGAGCAGATCCTCTTCACCGAGATCTCCCGTTATCCGGAAATCGTCGAGTCCGCTGCCGCCAATCTGGAACCGCACCTGATCGCCCAATACTTGCGCGAGCTCGCTGGCGCCCTGCACAGCTACTATCACGAGCACAAGTGGATCGTAGACGACGCCGAACTGCGCAACGCGCGCATCACCCTGGCAGTCGCCACGCGACAGGTCATCCGTAACGGTTTGGATTTGCTGGGACTCAGTGCCCCGGAGAAGATGTAAATGGCAGCACGCAAGGGTAAGGGCCGACAGGCCGTGCGCAACAACAGCGGCGGCATGCCGGGCTGGGGTTGGGCCATCGTCGGCATCTTTATCGGTCTGGTCTTGATGTACCTTGCGCGCGGGCATCTGCCGATGGGCGGCAAGTCCGCCGACGTGCCGCAACCCAATCCACAGGCTACCGCGCCGCGCAGCGGCGATACGGGTGCCGAGCAGCCACCGGCAGCGGACGCCAGCGCGTCCAAGAAGCCGCAGTACGATTTCTATTCGGTGCTGTCGGAGAAGGAAGTACGCATTCCCGACGCGGTGATCAGTGCGCAGGCCAAGGCGGAGCAACAGCAGAAGCAGCAGGCGGCGCAGCAAGCAGCGGCAGCGCAGCAACAGGCAGCGGCTCAGCAACAGAAACCGCCTGCGAACGCGCCAGCGGCTATCACGCAGACGGTGACTGCCGCGCCAGAGACACCGACCCAGCCGGCTTCGTCCGGCGGCAGCGGTTATCTCCTGCAGATTGCTGCGTTTCCGAGCGCGGCCGATGCGGAAAGCCTGAAGGCCAAGCTCGCCTTGCAAGGTTTTGTCGCCAGCGTGACGACAGTGAACAACAATGGGCAGGCTTTCAACCGCGTGCGCCTGGGGCCGTTCCGTTCGGCAACCGAGCTTGAGTCAACGCAACAGCGGCTGCGCGCGGCGGGGATCAATGCGATTGCGTTGAAGGAAGGGAAGTAAAGAGCCCCCCTCACCCCAGCCCTCTCCCCCGGCGAAGTGTATGGACCGGGGACATAGGTAACAGGTGTTCGGGGACATGGGTTACACCTCACGGAGGTCTCTGTGAGGTGTCTCATGCCCTGGAATACAAGGAATCTTATGTCCCTCCGCTCCGAGTTTGTGGCGCTGGCCCGACAGGCTGACGCCAATATCAGTGCCCTGTGTCGCAGCTATGGCATCAGCCGGAAGACCGGCTACAAATGGCTCGGTCGGGAGGAGCCGGTGGAG
>NZ_DATCRY010000108.1:0-6497 GCF_036568765.1 Dyella sp.
TGTCCCGCCATCGTGCGCAATAGCGGGGCAATAAAGAATCGCATGCCAACGGCGACCGCCATGGGCGTGCCTGGCAGGGCCATCACGATCGGCCCTTCGCGCAGGCACGCGGCCAATTGCGGTTTGCCGGGGCGAATGGCCACTTTGTGAAACAGCCACTCGGCACCAAAACCAAGCAAGGTATCGGGTACGAAATCGTAGCGCCCCATCGAAACCGCGCCCGTACTGACGACCAGGTCGGCACCGGCATCGAGCGCCCGGCGCAGAGCTTCGGCATACGTAAGAGCGGTATCGTCGACAGTCTCACAGCCGACCAGCTGCGCGCCGCATTGCGCCAGCGCCGCACATAAGTACGGCCCATTGGAGTTGTAGATGCGTTCGGCATCGAGAGGAGTGCCGAGGTCGGCCTGCAACTCCTTGCCTGTGCAGATCACCGCCACCCGCGGCCGCCGCACGACCTTCACCCTGCCGATGCCGAGCGCAGCAAGCAGCATGATTTGCGCGGGCGAGATCTGACTGCCGGCGCGCAGTGCATGGGCACCTCTTGCGATATCGCTGCCGGTCAGGCGTACATTGCTACCCGCATGCAAGGCATCGAGCAGGCGGATCCGCGAGGGCGTACCGTCGGCGTCGCTCTCCAGACACTGAGTACGTTCCACCGCAATCACAGTGTCCAGTCCGGCAGGCAGGCGCGCACCGGTCATAATCTCCCATGCATCGCCACTGGACGTACTTGCCGCATCGCCAGCTGCCTGGGAACCCTGTACCGCATGCTCGGTATTCGCAGCCAGGCTGCTACCCGAGGACAGCGCATAGCCATCCATCGCTGCATGATCGAACGACGGCAAAGCTATGGGACTGACGATATCTTCAGCCAGCACCCGCCCGGCCGTGTCAGCCAGTGCGCAGGCTTCGCTCGACAACTTCGGTGCGCGGGCCAGGAGTCGATCGATAGCCTGGGCGTAATCGATCATGGCTCAGCCGTGCGCCTTCTCGCGATGCGGGCGATGCGTATGGGGAGGCTCGTGCTCATGCGCACGACCGGTATGCGAGCAGGCCACCCATGCCGTCTCTCCGCTCAGGTAATGCTCTTTCTTCCAGATCGGCAGGCGATGTTTGATCTCGTCGATGATGTAGCGGCACGCGCGAAAAGCTTCATCGCGATGAGCCGAGGAAACGCCGATCCATACCGCGAGGTCGCCGATCGCCAGGTTGCCGGTACGGTGAACGCAGGAAGCCGCCAGCACACCATAGCGATCGATCGCTTCTTGCATGATGCGTTCGCCTTCGGCCAAGGCCAGCTCTTCGTAAGCCTCGTACTCCAGACCGTCGACTTCGCGTCCGTCGTTGTGGTTGCGCACCCAGCCTTCGAAACTGCTAAAGCCGCCGGCAGCCGCATGGAGCAGCGGTGCCCGCGACGCCGTGACATCGATCGCGCGATCGGAAAGGCTGAAACGGCTCATCCGCCAGCCACCGGCGGGATGAACACCACGGTATCGCCGTCGCTCAAACGATGGCTCCAGTCGCTGAATTGTTCGTTCACCGCCACCTTCAGCGCTTCGGCCGGCAAGGTGAAACCATGCCGGTGGCGCAGCTCGTCATAGAGTTCGCGCAGCGAGTTGGCCGATGTGACAACCTGCTCGCTGCCGCCGCCGGCCTGTTCGCGCAGTTGGGCGTAGTACTTGAGATTTACCGTGGTCATGATGGATTTCCGGGCGGTCAGCCGCCGATGTAATGCATTTCGATTTTACGACTGCCATCGTGACGATGTACGGCACGCTCTTCGCTGTAGCGATCGGTGCGCTGCAGCCATATCTCACGCAGACGGCCAAGCAGCTCCTGGTCGCTCGCCCCTTCCCGCAACGGCGTACGCAAGTCGGTGCCGTGCGTAGCGAACAGGCAGGTATAGAGTGTGCCCTCCGACGACAACCGTGCACGCGAACAGCCGCCGCAGAATGGCTGGGTGATCGAGGAGATCACGCCGATCTCGCCGGCGCCGTCACGGAAACGGAAGCGCGACGCGACTTCGCCGGGGTATTGCGACGGCAGCGCTTCCAGCGGCCAGCGTGCATCGATGCGGTCGATGAGCTCACGCGAAGGTACCACCTGATCGCGAGACCAGGCGTTGCGGTTGCCGACATCCATATATTCGATCAGGCGCGGCACGATGCCGGTGCCACGAAAGCGCTCGACCAGATCGAGCAAGCCAGCGTCGTTCACACCGCGCTGCACGACGGTATTGAGTTTGATGCCGCGTGGGAACCCGGCGGCCTGCGCCGCCTCGATACCCACCCAGACTTCTTCGAGGCTGCCGCGTCCGCCGCTCATACGATGAAATAGCGCCGGGTCGAGCGTGTCCAGGCTGATCGTGACCCGGTCCAGCCCCGCTTCCCTCAGCGCCCAGGCTTGGCGTGCCAGCAATACGCCGTTGGTGGTCAGCGCCAGATCATCGATGCCCGCGATGCGGCGTAGCCGCGAGACCAGCTCATCCAGATGCGGGCGCAGGAGAGGTTCGCCGCCGGTCAGGCGCAGCTTGCTTACGCCCAGCTGCGCGGCCAGCCGGGCAAGCCGCTCGATCTCATCGAAACTGAGCCGTTCGTCGTTACGCAGGAATACGAAGTGCTCCCCATAGGTCGATTCCGGCATGCAATAAGGACAACGGAAGTTGCAGCGATCCATCACCGATATGCGCAGATCGTGCAGGGACCGGCCATGGCGATCGCGAGGTCGCGGACCGGTGTCGAGCGGTTGGAGTATGGGGCGGGGATCGGTCATCGTGTGGAAATCATGGGTGCGGGACCGGCATTTGACAACCTTGCACCGGACGGTCTGCCCGACTGCCTCGATGTCTTGAACCGCGCAGGGCGCTGGCGACACTTACATGTGGCTGGCGCCGTTCATCTTCGACCTTGGTCGAGTGGCGTGTCACACGCGTTCACTTAACTATCGTGTATACAGCGTAAGCCACATAGCTCATAACAACCAATCCACACCTAGGGGGAAGCGCATGGCCGGGGTACCAGAAGCGAATGGGCTGAATACGGGGACAGGAGGGGCGGCAGGCATCCTGGCGCGAGAGCGCACCATTGCCGGACCGCGTTTCAATCGCTGGCTGGTCCCGCCGGCGGCGCTGGCGATCCATTTATGTATCGGCATGGCCTACGGCTTTTCGGTGTTCTGGCTGCCGATGACCAAATTGGTCCCGGGCGCGGACGCCGCAGCCTGCGCCAACCTCAGCTTCTTTGCCATGCTGTTCAACGGCAGCTGCAACTGGACCGTCCCCGCGGTCAACCATATTTTCGAGACCTTTATCGCCATGCTCGGCATTTCGGCTGCCATCTGGGGTGGCTGGCTGGAGCACGCAGGCCCGCGCAAGGCAGGCTTTATCGCGGCGCTGTGCTGGGGCGGCGGCCTGGTCATCGGCGGCATCGGCGTGTCGATCCACCAGCTATGGCTGGTCTACCTGGGGTGTGGCGTGTTGGGCGGCGTCGGCCAGGGCCTGGGCTATATCACGCCGGTCTCCACGCTTATTAAGTGGTTTCCCGACCGCCGTGGCCTGGCCACGGGTTTTGCGATCATGGGCTATGGCGGCGGCGCCCTGATCGGTGCCCCGATCGCGGTTGCGCTGATGCAGCAGTTCACCGTCGATGGCATTCCGGGCGTTGCCAATACATTGATGTTCATGGGCGTGCTGTACCTGATCGCGATGTCTTGCGGCGCGTTCGGCTTCCGCGTGCCACCGAACGGCTGGAAACCGCTCGGCTGGACCGCTCCGACGCAGTCGACCAACAAGCTCATTACCCAGCGTCACGTGCACCTGAATCGCGCATGGAAAACCCCGCAGTTCTGGCTGATCTGGGTCGTGTTGTGCGTGAACGTGACCGCTGGCATCGGCGTGTTGTCGATGGCCAGCCCCATGTTGCAGGACGTATTCGGCGGCAAACTGCTCGGACTGGCTAGCGGCACCGACCTGACTGCCGCGCAGAAAGCTGCGATCGCAGCCTCGGCTGCCGGCCTGGTTGGCTTGATCAGCTTGTTCAACAGTCTCGGCCGTATTTTCTGGGCATCTACGTCCGACTTCATCGGGCGCAAACCGACTTATTTCATTTTCTTTGCGCTGGGCATTCTGCTGTATTGCCTGCTGCCGACCTTGGGCCACCTGGGCATGGCGGCGATGTTCGTGATCGCGGTCTGCGTTATCTTGTCGATGTACGGCGGCGGCTTTGCCACCGTGCCGGCCTATCTGGCCGATATCTTCGGTACGCAGATGGTCGGCGCGATTCATGGCCGCCTGCTGACGGCCTGGTCCGTGGCCGGTGTGGCCGGCCCGTTCCTGATTGCCGCGGTACGCCAGGCGCAGCTGGATGCGGGCGTCGCCCACACGCTGGTCTACGATCGCACGCTGTATATTCTGGCGTGCCTGCTGCTGATCGGCATGATCTGCAACCTGTTGGTACGGCCGGTCAAGGAAAGCGACCAGATGACCGACGAAGAGCTGGCGCGCGAGCGTTCGCTCCAGAAAGAGGCTGCCGCGGCCGCCAATGCCGATTCGGCCGCGCGCGGCGGATTCGGCTTGCTGGGTATCGTGGCCTGGGCGCTGGTCGGCATTCCTTTCCTGATCGGCGTATATATCGCCATGCAGAAGGCGGCAGCGCTGTTTTAATAAGCGCTACGCTTTGGAAGGCGGTGTTTTTAAAGACAAATGTTTTAAAAAAGTTATTTGCAAGGTGAACGCATGAAACGTGCGACCCATGTCGCCAAGCTGCCGGACCTCCCCGAGGAGGTCCGCGCGGCCATCCTTAATGTCACCGACCGGATGAAGGACTTGCCCGGCGCCCTGCTCCCGGTTTTGCATGGCGTGCAAGAAGCCCTCGGCTACATACCCGAAGACGCCGTGCCGCTCATCGCGCGCGAGATGAATCTCTCGCGCGCCGATGTTCACGGCGTGATCAGCTTTTACCATTACTTCCGCTCGGAACCGGCCGGTCGGCGGGTTATCTACGTGTGCCGCGCCGAATCGTGCCAGGCCATGGGCGCTGTCACGCTCGAACAACATATCAAGCGACGCCTGGGCGTAGACTTTCACCAGACCACGAAAGACGGCGCCTACACGCTGGAACCGGTGTATTGCCTGGGCAACTGCGCCTGTTCGCCGGCAATCATGGTCGACGACGAGCTCAAGGGTCGAATGACGCCCGAACGTTTCGACACCTGGCTCGACGCGGAGGCCACATGAGCTTTGTCGTTTACGTACCGCGCGATGCGAGCGCGCTATCGCTGGGTGCCGAACAGGTCGCCCATGCCATTGCAGCCGAAGCAGCGCGGCGCGGTGCGGATGTCCAGGTCGTACGCAACGGCTCGCGCGGGTTGTTCTGGCTCGAACCAATGGTGGAAGTGGTCACGCCCGGTGGGCGCATGGCCTATGGGCCAGTACAAAAGAGCGATGTCTCCGCACTGTTCGACGCCGATTTCCTGCATGGCGGCAAACATGCCCTCGCGCTGGGGCCAACCGAAGAGATCGCTTACCTCAAAAACCAGCAGCGCCTGACCTTTTCACGTGTAGGCATTGTCGACCCGCGCAGCCTGGACGATTACAAAGCCCACGGTGGCTACCAGGGCCTTGAAGCGGCACTGAAACTCGAAGGCACAGCCATCATCCAGGCAGTCACCGATGCCGGCCTGCGGGGTCGCGGCGGTGCAGCCTTCCCTGCCGGCATCAAGTGGAAGACTTGCCACGATGCACCGGCCGGCCAGAAATACATTGTCTGCAACGCGGATGAAGGCGACTCGGGCACCTATTCCGATCGCATGGTCATGGAGGGCGATCCGTTCGTGCTGATCGAAGGCATGACGATCGCCGGATTGGCCGTAGGCGCGACCCAGGGTTATATCTATCTGCGCGTCGAATACCCGCATGCACAACGGGCGCTCGAAGCGGCCATTGCCGCCGCCGAAGCCGCCGGCTATCTCGGTGACAACGTCGCCACTAGCGGCAAGGCCTTCCGGCTCGAGGTGCGCATGGCCGCTGGCGCATACATCTGCGGTGAGGAGACCTCGCTGCTCGAATCGCTGGAAGGCAAGCGCGGCCAGGTACGTTTCAAACCGCCGCTGCCGGCGATCGAAGGTCTCTTCGGCAGGCCGACGGTGATCAACAATGTGATTACCCTGGCATCGGTACCGATCATCCTGGCAAAGGGCGCCGGCTATTACCGCGATTTCGGCATGGGCCGCTCGCGCGGTACGCTGCCGATTCAATTGGCGGGCAATATCAAACGCCCAGGCCTGGTCGAGCGTGCATTCGGCCTGACGCTGCGTGAGCTCATTGAAGATTACGGTGGCGGTACCGCCAGCGGACGACCGGTGCGGGCCATCCAGGTCGGCGGGCCGTTAGGTGCCTATATCCCGGCATCGCAGTTGGATGTACAGATCGATTACGAAGCCTTTGTCGCCATCGGCGGCATGCTCGGCCACGGCGGCTTGGTCGTGTTCGACGATAC
>NZ_DATCRY010000109.1:0-4456 GCF_036568765.1 Dyella sp.
AGCCTGCCCGGCATACGTTTCCCCGCCACTTGGCAGCCTGGCGAGCAGCATCTGGCCGGACGCGTCATCGTCGTCACCGGTGCCTATGGCGGCCTCGGTAGCGCGGTGGCCAGGGCTGCCGCGCGCGCTGGCGCCACGGTCATTATTACTGGCAAGCGCAAGCGTCAGCTCGAGCAGCTCTATGACGCCATGCTCGCCGAATCGCTGGCTGAGCCCATCATCCATCCGCTGGATATGGAAGTGGCCACACCACGTGACTATACGGCGATGGCCGAAGGCATCGAAAGGGATTTCGGGCGTTTGGACGGCATCGTGCATGCTGCGACGAGCTTCGCCGGACTGACGCCGTTGGCCATGCACAAACCGGATGATTGGTTGCGTGCCTTGCACGTCAATGTGTCGGCGCCGTTCGCATTGACCCAGGCCTGCATGCCATTGCTGCAACAGGCACCGGATTCGGCTGCGGTCTTTGTGCTGGACAATCCCGATCTGCTCGTCCGTGCACACTGGGGCGCCTATGGCGTATCCAAGGCAGCGCTGGAGCGATTCGTGGAAATCCTGCATCAGGAAACCGACACCAGCCCGCTGCGCGTGCATGCCCTGCTGCCGGCACCGATGCGCACGGCGGTCCGCCGGCAGGCCTATTTCGGCGAAGACACCAACATTCATCCGCTGCCGGATGCCACAGCTATCGCCGCGGTCTATCTGCTCAGCGCGGATGGTGCGCCAGCCCGTGGCAAGATTCTTGACCTGCGTCCGGAGCTGTCGGCGTGATCGTTATTCAATACAAGGAAGATGCATGGAAACGCAGATGACCACCTTGTCGGCGGCGATCCTGCTGTTTCTGATCATGGATCCCCTCGGCAATATCCCGATCTTTCTCAGCCTGCTCAAGGATGTGGCACCCAAGCGCCGGCGCTGGGTGCTGATTCGCGAATTGCTGATCGCACTAGGCGTGCTGCTGGTATTTCTGGTCGGCGGGACGCACATTCTCAAACTGCTGCAGTTGCGCCAGGAGTCGATCAGCATCGCCGGCGGGATCGTGCTGTTCCTGATCGGCATCCGCATGGTGTTTCCGCCGGTGACCGGGGGCATTTTCGGCAAGGCGGGCGAAGGCGAGCCCTTTATCGTACCGATGGCGATTCCAGGCGTGGCTGGCCCTTCGGCTATGGCGGCGCTGCTGCTGCTGACCAATACCCAGCCGGGGCGCACAGCCGATTGGGCCATTGCACTGTTAGGCGCATGGCTGGCGACCGCGGTGATCCTGTTGTGCTCGACATATCTGTTCCGTTACTTGGGCGCGAGCGTGCTGACTGCGCTGGAGCGCGTCATGGGTATGTTGCTGATTGCATTGTCGGTGCAGATGTTCCTCGGTGGCGTGGCCGCTTACTTGCATTTAACAGTTTGAGCGACGTTTGCAGCCTGCGTTGAAAAAAAGAGGCTTGTCGCGTCATCTCGCAAAATCTTAGTCCCAACAGCATCACCTTGCTGTCATAATCCGGCCCCAGGATCGTGCATATCCTTTAAGGAGGCGGTCATGCTCAGCGTTGAACAGACCCTCACAGAACGTTTGCCATGGCTGGCGCAACACCCCAAGATCCGCCGGCCCGTTGCCGGCATGCTGGGCATGTTGGCCGATGAAGCCGGGTTCAACCGGACCATCGAACATTGCGCTGCCTACGAAGGCTTCGATTTCGTCGAACGCGCACTGGACGTGCTCGGAGTGAGCTATCGCATCAACCCGCGCGAGCGGGAGAACATCCCGGTCGAGGGTGGCGTGCTTGTCGTCGCCAATCATCCGCTGGGTATGCTCGATGCGATGGCCTTGCTGCAACTGGTCGGCTCGGTGCGCAGCGATGTGCGCATCCTGGGCAACGACTGGTTGAACTTGATCCCGCAATTGAACAAATTGCTGCTGCCGGTGGATGTATTCGGCAAGGGGGCGGCATCGCGCTTGCGCGAGGTCTATCGTGCGCTCGATCGCGGCGAAGCATTGATTGTGTTCCCGGCAGGCGAAGTTTCGCGGATGGGGCCGGCCGGTGTGCGCGATGGGCGCTGGGCGGATGGTTTTGCCCGTCTGGCTCACCGCAGCAAGGCGCCGGTGCTGCCTATCCATGTAGCTGCTCGCAACTCGGCGATGTTCTATGGCTTGTCGATGCTGGCCAAGCCGTTGAGTACCGCGATGTTGCCGCGAGAGGCTGTATCGCGCATGCAGCGGCGGATCGCCTTCAGTGTCGGCAAATTGATCAGCGCCGAGGAATTGAGCGAACGTAGTGGCGGTTCGACGGAACAGGCTGCAAAGCTGATGCGCCGTCACGTTTATCGTATCGGTCGCCGCCGTGGTCTGATCTTCGGCGGTCAAGCGCCGCTGGCGCACCCGGAGCCGACGGAGCGTATCGTTGCCGAGCTGGCTTCACAGGCCGAAAAGCTGGCCGATCTCAACGACGGCAAGCAGGTGCTGTTGTTCAAGGGCGCTGCTGACAGTGCTGTGTTACGCGAGATCGGTCGTCTGCGCGAACTGACTTTCCGCAAGGTGGGCGAGGGCACGGGCGCCCGTCGCGATCTGGATCCTTACGATCCGCACTACGAGCATCTGGTGCTGTGGGATCCCAAAGCCTTGCACGTGGTCGGTTCGTACCGTTTCGGTCATGGCGGGAGACTGATCGGCGAGCGCGGCATGGCCGGTCTGTATACGTCGAGCTTGTTCAACTATTCGCCGGCGCTCGAGTCGCGCCTGTCCCAGGGATTGGAACTGGGACGCAGCTTCATCGCACCGGCCTACTGGCGTTCGCGCGCGCTCGATCAGCTATGGCAGGGCATTGGGCTGTATCTGCAGCGCCACCCGGAGCTGCGCTATCTGTTTGGCCCCGTGAGCATGTCGGTCAGCCTGCCACGCGAAGCGCGCGAGTGGATCGCCGCTGCGTATCAGCACTACTTCGGTGTTTCGGGCTTGGCATCGGCACGTCAGCCATTTGTGGTATCGCAGGATGTGCTCGACTTGGTGCGCCATGCGCTCGAAGGGCTCGATCCGGCCGCGGGGCTGGGCAAGCTCAAGCATCACCTGGATGCGTTGGGCGTGAGCTTGCCGGTGTTGTATCGCCAGTACGTCGACCTGGTCGAACCCGAAGGTGTGCAGTTCCTTGGTTTTGGTGAGGATCCGGGCTTCTCCGGTTGTGTCGATGGCTTGGTCATGCTCGATCTGGCCAATCTGAAGCCCGCCAAGCGCGCGCGCTATTTGGGTAAGGCCGCAACGGAATGAAGCTGAGGCGGACGCCGCGGGTTTCGGGACGATCCCGATAACCGGCTTTTCTGCAGGTCTTCAGGGAACCTCTAAAAACCTCTTAATCGCCCGAATATAGCGAAAGCGGATCCTATCGTTGTGGGAGCGACTTCAGTCGCGACAAGGACTTGCGGTAAGGCACGATTGTCGCGACTGAAGTCGCTCCCACAGAAAGCAAGTTTTTCGAGGTTCCCTTCAGTCGCGACACGAACTTGCCGTGAGGCATGTCCGTCGCGACTGAAATCGCTCCCAAGAAGTAAGTGAGGCGTTGCCTAGTGTTCGTGGGAGCGGTTTCAGCCGCGACAGACGCGACTGAAATCGCCTCGCTGATACGCTGTCGGCCACGTGCCGACAAAGCGGCCCTCAAGATCTGCAGGGATTTCTGATCGAGCCACCGCAAGCTTCCATGGCCCGCTGCACGTCCTTGCGTACGCATCCGCATGTCGTGAGGCAGTCGTAAAGATACTGTCAAATACCTATGTGATCATGCTAATGTAATTGCAAAGCGCGACTGTGATTACGGGTTTATAGGGAACTCGAAATCCCGGTGTGGGAGACTGATTCGTAATTTCTTGCCTGATCTTGACCGATCGGGTTTTTTTACGCCCGGAATAAACGTTTAAAATTACGTTAAACGGCATGAAATTACGTTTATTTGCAAATACTTGCGATGCTTTTTGAGGCCGCTTTGGCGCTTTGGAGCTGGCAAAAGGTTTGGGCTTGCATGAATGCGACAGGGTTCCCTTCTGGCGAGGGGCATCGGCTCATTCCGCGCATTCGGCCGAGAGTTGCGGCCGGTTAATTCAACCACTTGGAATGTCGGACTTTTAAAAATGAAACGAACCCATCTTTCCGTGGCGATTGCCGTTGTCTTCGCTATGTCCGCCAGCATGGCGGTGGCTCAGGACGCTGCCGATCAGAGCGCCCAAGGGGCACGCAAGCCTGCTGCCGGCGCGGTTGCCGCACAGCGTGGCAATGCCAATGCATCGAGCACCTCCAACACCACCAACGACAACGCCACGTTGCGTAGCGTGCAGCAGCTGTCCTCGGTGCAGGTCAGTGCCGACTCGCTGTCGCTCGGTGGCGGCATGATGTCGGTGCAGACCGCGCCGAAGGCCGTGTCGACGATCACCCGTGATGCCATCGTCAAGGCGGGTCCGGGCAGCAACTTTACCC
>NZ_DATCRY010000110.1:0-13976 GCF_036568765.1 Dyella sp.
GCGACATCGCCATTGGCGTGGATACGGCCAAGTTCGGCCTCACGGAAGTCAAACTGGGCCTGGTGCCGGCGGTGATTTCACCCTATGTCGTGCAGGCAATTGGATTGCGCCATGCACGGCGCCTGTTCATTACCGGCGAACTGTTCGATGCCGCTAAAGCACTATCCATCGGCTTGCTCCATCAGTGCGTCGCCGCAGACGCACTGGACGACGCCGTCGAAGCAGCTTTGAAGCTGTTCGGCAAAACCGGCCCCAACGCGCAGATCGAAGCCAAGCGGCTTGCCTTGTGCATGGGTGGCACGACATGGGAATCGGCTGAACGGATCGACCGCGATAATGCCGCGTTAATTGCACGGTTGCGCGTTTCTGCGGAAGGTCAGGAGGGGCTGAGCGCGTTTCTCGACAAGCGCTCGCCGTATTGGATTTCTTGAAAGAATCCGCATCGTCACGGAGTGAAGAGCTGCCCCTTACCCCGACCCTCTCCCCGGCGAAGCCGGGGGAGAGGGAGCACATTGAGGTAAAACTCGATTCATCGCACTTTCGTGGCCGGCTCCCTCTCCCCTGGCTTGCCGGGGAGAGGTCGGGGTAAGGGGCAGCTCTTGCTGCGCCGCGCATCGGCTAATCCACCTCAATCTGCTAGTTTTACCGGCTTTGTAACGCCTGATCGGGCTTTGAAGGAAATGGCATGTTCGAGCGCGTTCTGATCGCCAACCGCGGTGAAATTGCCTGCCGCGTCATTCGTACCTGTCGACGCCTGGGCATCCACACTATCGCTGTGTATTCCGAGGCGGATGCCAGTGCACAGCACGTAAGGCTAGCCGACGAGGCCTGGCCGATCGGCGGCCCCCGCCCGGCCGATTCGTATCTGCGCGGCGATACGATCCTCGACGTCGCGCGCCGCAGCGGCGCGCAGGCCATCCATCCCGGCTACGGCTTTCTCTCCGAAAACACCGCCTTCGCCCGCGCTTGCCGCGACGCCGACATCGTCTTTATCGGGCCCAACCCGGAAAGTATCGACGCCATGGGTTCCAAAGCCGCTGCCAAGGCGCTGATGGAACGCCACGACGTGCCGCTGGTGCCCGGCTATCACGGCGATAACCAGGACGATGCGTATCTGGCCGAACAGGCTCGCCAGACCGGTTTCCCGCTGATGATCAAGGCGGCCGCCGGCGGAGGCGGCAAGGGCATGCGCATCGTACGCGCCGAAAAAGAATTTGCCGATGCGCTCGCTTCGGCACAACGCGAGGCAGCTAACGCATTCGGCGATACGCGCGTGATCCTGGAGCGCTATGTCGAACATCCGCGGCACATCGAATTCCAGGTGTTCGGCGACAAGCTCGGCCATGTCATCCACCTCAACGAGCGCGAGTGTTCCGCGCAACGCCGCTACCAGAAAGTGCTGGAAGAAACGCCCTCGCCTTTCCTTACACCCGAGCGCCGCGCGGCGATGGGCGAAGCGGCCGTCGCAGCGGCCAAAGCGGTCGACTATGTCGGTGCGGGCACGGTGGAATTCATCGTCGGCCAGGACGGCGAATTCTTCTTCATGGAAATGAATACGCGCCTGCAGGTGGAGCATCCGGTTACCGAGGAGACCCTGGGGCTGGACTTGGTCGAGTGGCAGCTTCGCGTGGCTAACGGCGAGCCCTTGCCGTTACGCCAGGAACAGATCCATGCGCGTGGCCATGCCATCGAAGTGCGGCTGTATGCGGAAGATCCGGAGCAGAATTTCCTGCCCGGCTCCGGCAAGCTGCAACGGCTACGTTTACCTGTGCCTTCGGCACACGTGCGCCTTGACGGCGGCGTCATCGAAGGCGACACGGTAACGATTTTCTACGATCCGATGATCGCCAAGCTGATTGTCCACGATGATAATCGCATGCACGCTCTGCAGCGGTTGCGCGATGCGCTGGCGCAGAGCGAGATCGTCGGACCGAAATCCAACATCGCTTTTCTCGAGCGTCTGGCGCGTCATCCCGCAGTCATTGAGGGGCGCATCGATACCGGCTATCTCGATCGCCATCTGGACGAATTCCTGACGGGCGACGATGCCGTGCCGGCCGAGACCCTGTTCGCCGCGGCTACTGCGGCATTGCTCTACGAGGAAGCGCATATCGGCGCACCGGAAAGCGACCCGCATTCCCCTTGGTCGCGGGCCGATGCCTGGCGCGTCGGTCATCAAGGCAAACGCATTGTCGCGCTATCGCTGCGCGAACAGCGCCACGAGATCCAGGCATATGGCCACAATGGCAACTATCGCCTTGAATTCGGCAACACCCATAGCGATGTTCAAGGCGCATGCCTGGTCGAAGGCGTGCTTAGCGCGCGCTTCGACGGCCAGTCGCTGCGCATTCCCCTGCAGGCCGATGCGGCACGCATACTGCTGCACGATGCCGGCGGCCGTCGCTACAGTCTGATGCGTGCCAGCGCCTTCGCCTGGGATTCGCGCGAAGGCTGCGGCGGCAACCAGGTGATCGCACCCATGCCCGGCCGCATCGTACTGGTGAAAGCCAAGCCGGGCGATCGGGTCGAGGAAGGCCAGGAACTGCTGGTCATGGAAGCGATGAAGATGGAACTGGCCTTGAAGGCGCCGCGTGCCGGTACCATTGAGAGCCTGAGCGCCACGCAAGGCGATTTTGTCGAAGCCGACGCCGTGCTCGTACGCTTTGCCGCCGGCTGAGGGAGTATCCATGTCCACCGATCATGTCCGTATCGTTGAAGTCGGCGCCCGCGATGGGCTACAGAACGAGAAAGCCATCCTGCCCGCGGACGTGAAGATCGCGCTGATCGATCGCCTGTCCGGCACCGGCCTCACGACGATCGAAGCAACCAGCTTCGTCAGCCCCAAGTGGGTGCCGCAGCTGGCCGACGCGACCGAAGTATTCCGCGGCATCCGGAAGGTGCCCGGCGTAAGTTATCCGGTACTGGTGCCCAACGAGCAGGGCTACGCGCGAGCGCGGGAAGCCGGCGCTACCGAGATTGCGGTATTCACTGCTGCGTCCGAAGCCTTCAATCGCAAGAACATCAATGCCTCGATCGACGAATCGATCGAGCGCTTCGTGCCGGTGATGGAACGCGCGCACGCCGATGGCGTGAAGGTGCGCGGCTATGTTTCGACCGTGCTGGGTTGCCCCTACCAGGGCGAAGTGCCTGTCGCCGACGTCGTGCGCGTCGCACAGCGCCTGCACGCTATCGGCTGCTACGAGGTCTCCTTGGGCGACACTATCGGCGTGGGTACGCCGGGTAAAGCGCGCGCCATGCTCAAAGCCGTGGCGCAAGAGGTACCGATGGACGCGCTGGCTGTCCATTTCCACGACACCTACGGCCAGGCGCTGGCCAATATCCTCGCCTGCCTGGAAGAAGGCGTGCGCGTGGTCGATAGCGCGGTGTCGGGCACGGGCGGCTGTCCCTATGCGAAGGGAGCGACTGGCAATGTCGCCAGCGAGGACGTGGTCTACATGCTGCATGGCATGGGCGTGCATACCGGAATCGACCTGGACATGCTGATCGCGGCTGGCGCCTGGCTTGCCGCGCAACTGCACAAGGAAACGGCCAGTCGCGTGACGCGCGCGCGCACCGCAACGGCCTGATATTCCCAGCGCCGGTGTCGGCGCTCTTGAATCGCCCCCCGAACCCCGCTACATAGGCGTCTTCCTGTCGCTATACGGGGTACGGCATGCGCGTCTGTCTCAAGCTTCTGTGTTTGTGCCTGTTCGCCTGGCATGCCGCCGCCAGTGCCAATGACACCCTGCTGCTACCCGCACGCGTATGGACCGGCGACGGCGACCTGGCGCATGCGGACTGGGCCGTACTGATTCACGGCAACAGCATCGCCGCGGTAGGACCGCGCGAGACAATCCATGCCGATGGCGCTACCCAGGTCAAGCTGCCAGGCGCGACGCTGATACCGGGTCTGATCGATCTGCACTCGCATGTATTCCTGCATCCATACAACGAGACCTTGTGGAACGACCAGGTGCTCAAAGAGCCGACGGACTACCGCACGTTGGAAGCGGCCGCGCATGCACGGGCAACACTGCTTTCGGGCTTTACCACCTTGCGCGACCTCGGCACGGAAGGCGCCGGTTATGCGGATGTGTCGATCAAGCGTGCGATCGAGGACGGCCTGATTCCTGGGCCGCGCATGTTCGTCGCAACACGGGCGATCGTGGCGACGGCCAGCTACGGCCCCGGGCCGCACGGTTTTCGTCCTGACCTGGACCTGCCCGGCGGCGCCCAGGAAGTCAGCGGTGTCGATGCCGCCATGCGCGCCGTGCGCGAACAAGCCGCGCGCGGCGCGGACTGGATCAAACTCTATGCCGATTACCGCGTCGGCCCTGGCGGCGACACTTCGCCGACGTTTACTCCTGCCGAACTGAAAGCCATCGTCGATACCGCCCATTTGATCGGCCGTCCGGTCGCCGCCCATGCCGCGAGCGATGCTGGTGTGCGCATGGCCGTGGAAGCCGGCGTCGACAGCGTCGAGCACGGCTATGGCGCGAGCGAAAGCACCTTCAAATTGCTCAAGCAGCACGGCACTGCCTACGAGCCAACGCTGACGGCGGTGGACGCGACCGAAGAGTATTTCAATCACTATCGCCCGGGCCAGGACGCGCCCACCGCCAAAATGCGCGAAGCCGAGCGCGCATTCCGTACCGCGCTCAAGCTTGGCGTGACCATCGGCAACGGCAGCGATGTGGGCGTGTTCGCCCACGGCACGAACTGGCGCGAGCCCGCGGCCATGGTGCGCGATGGCATGACCGCGCCACAGGCGTTGCACGCAGCCACCACTGTAGCTGCGAAAATCCTGCGTCAGCAGGATCGCTTCGGCCGTATCGCAACAGGCCTGCGCGCCGACCTGGCCGCCTTCAACGGCGATCCGAGCCAGCATATCGACGATCTCGCCCATCCGGTCTTCGTGATGAAGGACGGCACTACCTATTTGGCACCCTCTATTTGAACCGGCACGTACGATGAGCGATTACCTGATCCGTCCTATTGAAGCACGCGACGATGCTACGGTCGCGGCGATCATCCGCCGCGTCATGCCCGAATTCGGCGCCGATGGCCCGGGCTTCGCTATCCACGACAACGAAGTCGACACCATGAGCTACGCTTATGCCGAGCCGCGCAGTGCCTACTTCGTGGTCGAGCGCGAGGGGCAGGTGATTGGCGGTGGCGGCATCTCACCGCTCGAAGGCGGCGATGAGGATGTCTGCGAACTGCGCAAGATGTACTTCCTGCCGGAGGCGCGCGGTATCGGTGCCGGCTCGGCAATGATGCTGCGCTGCCTGGACGCTGCACGTGCTTACGGGTTCAAACGCTGCTATCTGGAAACACTGACAGGAATGGATGCGGCGCAGGCACTCTACGCGCGCCACGGTTTTCGCAAAATCTGCGCACCGATGGGCGGTACGGGTCATTTCAGCTGCGATCGATTTTTTATCCGCGATCTGTAATTCCCCAAAACACTTGGATGCCGTGACAACTTTCCCCTGTATGTGTATATAGCGCATAGCGCCGCGGCCCATCGAGCCGCGGGCATAGGGGGAAAATCGTGATCGCCATTCGTCAGAAGGCGCGCTTGCTGCGTGCCGCTTTCTTTGCCGTGTTCGCGTGTCTGTCGCTCTCAGGCTGTATTTCCGCAAAAATGTACGTTGACTCGGGGCTGCCTAATGTCAGCAAGTCCGACCTGCCCGTCGCGCCCCATCCGGAACCGGTGCAGGTGCTTTTCGAGTTCCGCACCAAGGGCAACGCCAACGCCAATGCAACCGCCCGGATCGCTCCGCGGGTGATCGCTGCCGCGACCGAATCGGGTCTGTTTGCCCAGGTATCGGGCACGCCGCACGACGGCGCCGGAATCCTGAAGATTGTCATCGACAACGTGCCGCTTACCGACAACGCTGCCGCCAAAGGTTTCGGTACCGGCCTGACGTTCGGTCTGGCCGGAAGCATCGTCACCGATGGCTATATTTGCACTGCCAGCTATACACGCGGCGGCCGCACTACCGAAACGACGGTAAAGCATTCCATCTATACGACCATCGGTAATCACGAGGGACCGAAGGGGCTGGCCGCGATGGAGCCGCAGGCTGCTGTCAATCTGGCGATGGATCAGATCACATGGAATGCGCTCAAGCAGTTGGCGGACAAGCATGCTTTCGACTGACATGGTGACGCGACATCGATCCGTCGCCGCCATTGTCTGTCTGATAAGCATGCTCATGCTGGGTGGCTGTGTCTCTCAACCCGCGATGACCTATCAGGCAAGCATCGACAATACGGAGGTCCTGCTTGCCCACCCCACTGGCAAGCTCTCGGTCGGCAGCGTCGATGCGGCCGCAGGTGTCGCCAATCGTCATCTGTCCATTCGTGGATCGGAGCTGACTGGCGGGCCGGATGGGACGTTCGCCGGTTACCTGCGTGATGCGTTAATGACCGAGCTAAAGGCAGCCGGCCGTCTCGATCCCGCCTCGACGACGCGCATCGATGGCACCCTGACCCACAACGAACTCGACGGCGGCGCGGTAAAGAACGCCAAAGCCGTACTGGGCGCAAGGTTCATAGTGACCAAGGACGGGGAAACGGTCTACGACAAGACATTGACCGCTACCCATCAATGGGAGTCGTCTTTTATCGGTGCCATCGCTATACCGGCCGCATTCCAGAACTATCCGGCGGCGATGCAGAAGCTTGTCGCGAAGCTATTCAACGATCCGGAGTTCATCCAGGCTGCGGATATGGCTCCCGCCACCGCCGCCGCTCGCTAGCGTCGAGTCTTGACCCACGAGGCCGCTGCACCGATGCTTTCCCGGTGCGGCGGCCCGCCGTTCTCCCGAGAAAGACCAGGGCTGCCATACATCGGTCCGGCAAGCTTATAGGACATACGCATGGCCACGCACGATCCACGTATCGACGCCTACATCGCCAAGTCCGCTGAATTCGCCCGCCCTATTCTTGAGCATCTGCGCGCGATCGTGCACGCAGCCTGCCCCGAAGCGGAAGAAAGCCTGAAATGGGGGTTTCCGCATTTCGGTTACAAGGGCGCAATGATGTGCTCGATGGCGTCGTTCAAGCAGCACTGCAGTTTCGGTTTCTGGCTGCAGGCGCAGGTTGTCGGCGGAGAGGCGGCGGAAGGCATGGGGTCCTTTGGCAAGATCGCCTCGCTCAAGGATCTTCCTAACAAACGCGAACTCACCGCCTACATCAAGAAAGCGATGGCGCTGAACGATGCCGGCATCAAGTCAACGCGAGCCAAGGCCGCGCCCAAGCCTCCGCCGGAACTGCCGGCCGATTTTGCCGTGTTGCTGAAAAAGCACCGCTCGGCCAAGGCTACGTACGATGGCTTCAGCCCGAGCATGCAACGCGAATACATCGAGTGGATCGTCGAAGCCAAGACCGAGGCTACCCGCAGCAAGCGCATGGCTACCGCGGTGGAGTGGCTGACGGAAGGCAAACAAAGGAACTGGAAATACCAGAAATGAGCAGCCCCCAGCTCACTTTCCGCATCGACGATCCGCGCGCAGCAGACGTGCATCCGCTGATCGAGCAGCTCGATGGCTATCTGACCGAGCGGTATTCGGCACCTAGCCCCTTTCCTGTGTCGCTGGACGAGTTAAGCCGATCCAACGTGACCTTCGTCACCGCGCGTGTCGAAGAGACACCGGTGGCTTGCGGTGCCTGCGTGAATATGGGCGACTACGTCGAGATCAAGCGCATGTATGTGCTTCCCGCATGCCGCGGACTGGGCCTGGGTAAGCAGCTGCTGGAAGCACTGGAGGCACAGGTGCGAGCGAACGGCGGCAGCCTGGTCCGGCTGGAAACCGGAACCGCGCAGACCGAAGCGCTGGAACTTTACGAACACGCCGGTTACCGCCGTTGCGCGCCGTTTGGCGATCATCGATCCGACACGGCGAGTATTTGCATGGAAAAACAATTGTGACCATACGCATAGCCACCGAACACGATGCCGCGGCTTGTCACGCGATCTACGCGCCCACCGTGCTCGATACCGCCATTACCTTCGAAACGGAGTTGCCGGGCGTCGCGGCGATGCGCCAACGCATCCAGGCCCGTTTGCAGCACTACCCCTGGCTTATTTGGGAAGAAGCCGGCCAAGTGCTTGCGTACGCATATGCCGGGCGATTTCGAGAGCGCGCAGCCTATGACTGGATCGCGGAAACGTCGATCTATGTCGACGCGGCCGCGCGCAGACGCGGAATCGCACGGAAACTGTACGGCACGTTGCTCGAAACAATGGCACTGCAAGGGATCAATCAGGCGGTCGGGGTCATTACCCTGCCCGGTGAAGTCAGCGTGGCGCTGCATGAGTCGATGGGTTTCGAAGCTGCGGGCGTATGGAAATCGGCGGGGTTCAAGCTCAAACGCTGGTGGGATGTCGGCGTGTGGCAGAAACAGCTTCAGGATATGCAACCCTTGCCGCAGCCGGTGCGTTCGTTTCCGGCTTTGATGCAGGACGATACGCTGCATCGCCTGCTGGCGAAAAGTTGAAGAACCCCGCGTTCTTGCGAGCGCGGGGTTCTTTCGATCGTCAATGGCTATTGAGGATCAGGTCGGTGATCACACCGGTGGCGACCGCTACCAGCAGGAAATCGCCGTTGTCGCTACGCACCCAGTGATAACCGCGCGGCGGCTCGCGCAGACGATAACTGCGCCAGTCTTCCACCACATAGCGGCGGTCACGGTACTCGGCCGGCACATAGCCACCCTTGTGGTACCAGCCTTCGTGACGACCGCGATCGTGTTCGATCACCACCGTACGGTCGTGATCGTGACCATGATCGTGGTCATGATCGTGATCGTGCCAATCCTGCGCCGAGGCAGACACAGCCGACGCAACCAGCACGGCACCTACAGCCAGGGCTAACAAGGACTTCTTCATGGAGCACTCCCTCGTTGGATGTTGTGGCAAATGATTGGCTTTGCCGGGGTGCACCGTAGATGAATTCGATTCCCAAAAAACATTCGCAAATTCATACGTTAAGCTTGCGGCCGGCTGTCCGAACCGCGGCTGACGCGCGGCCCGTGGCCCAGCTCGGCTACCATTGTGTTTTTCCACAAGGCTTTGCGGGTATTTCATGCAGCTCAATCAAGTCAAGGCGATCATCACCGGCGGCGCCTCCGGTCTCGGTCATGCGGTTGCGCGCCACCTGACTGCCCAGGGCGGCAAGGTTGCGCTGTTCGATGTCAACGAAGAAAAGGGCCAAGCTGCCGCGCAGGCCCTTGGCAATGGCGCGCGCTTTTTTCGCACCGACGTCACGTCCGAAGATGGCGTCAGCGCCAATGTCGCCGCCGCCAGTGAAGCAATGGGCGGCCTGAATGTGGTGATCAACTGTGCCGGCATTCTCGGCGCCGGTCGCATGCTTGGCAAGGAAGGCCCGATGCCCCTGAGCACCTTCGCCACGACCGTGATGGTCAACCTGGTCGGCAGCTTCAATGTGGCCAAGGCCGGCGCAGCGCTCATGCAGAACAACGAGGCCGGTGAAGACGGCGAGCGTGGCGTGATCGTCAATACCGCATCGGTCGCCGCGTACGAGGGACAGATCGGCCAGGCTGCATATTCGGCGTCCAAGGGCGGCGTGGTCGGTATGACTCTGCCGATGGCGCGCGAACTGTCGCGCTTCGGCATTCGCGTCGCCACCATCGCGCCGGGCATCTTCTGGACCCCCATGGTCGATGGCATGCCGCCGCAGGTGCAGGAATCCCTGTCCGCTTCGATTCCCTTCCCTTCCCGCCTGGGCAAGCCGGACGAATTCGCCGCCACGGTCGCGTTCATTCTCGGCAACCGCTATATCAACGGCGAAACCATTCGCCTCGACGGTGCGGTTCGCCTGCAGCCAAAGTAAGCTCGCTCTTTCTCCTCACCCAAACTCCTCACTCATCATGAAAGCTTCCGACGTCAAGAAAGGCAATGTCATCGAGCACGAAGGCACGGTTTACCAAGTGCGCGATATCGAGCGCAGCTCGCCGACCGCACGCGGTGGCAACGTGACCTTCCGCTTCACCCTGTATTCGATCCCTGGCGGCCGCAAGTTCGACCTGAGCCTGCGCGCCGATGATGATCTGAAGGAAATGGATCTGGTCCGCCGCGCGGCCAACTTCTCGTACATGGATGGCGAAGCGTTCGTCTTCATGGACGCGGAAGATTACACGCAGTACATGCTATCGCCCGAACTGGTCGGCGATAACAGCGGTTATATCGTCGAAAGCGTGGAAGGCTATTACGTGCAGTTGATCGACGATGCTCCGGTAGGCTTGCAGGTCCCCACCAGCGTCGTTCTGACGGTGGTCGATACGGCGCCGGAACTCAAAGGCGCCAGCGCCACCAAGCGCACCAAACCGGCCAAGCTCAACACGGGCATCGAAGTACAGGTTCCGGAATACATCACGAACGATGAGAAAGTGTGGGTGAATACGGTGACCGGCGAGTTTGCCGGGCGGGCGTGATTATGTGTGAGGTCGCCCGCCGTGCGGGCAGACGAGCTCATTGACGAATGGCCCCCCTCCCCTGTTCACAGGAGTGATCAGGGGAACTGAGCATCAGACACCGATGCCGATCGGGAGAAGCTTGGTCTCCTCAGCCCCGAAGCTCGCGCAGCAAGCGCTCCCACCCAAGTAAAAAAAGCCCGTGCAAAATGCACGGGCTCAATCACATCACCGGGTTTTACCAGGGGGCTGCGACATCCGTGACCGCCCTCGGCACAGTACCCCGTCGGGTACAGCCTCTCGGACGACCTGGCGGCGGTCTCACGACCATGCCACCCAAATGTCGTAGAGTCGACGGACCCGGCACCCCTTGTACCGAATCCGCCAACACCGGCCGCGCACAGGGGATGCGACCGGTCAGACACTTCCTTATGCCGCGACGCCCTGCGAAGCATCGCGGAGATCCCACATCCAGCAGAATCCCCTCCCACAACTTTATTTCTATACCGCCTTGGCCCAGGTCGACGCTTCGGAATGACTCGTCGCATGTGCCATGGTCAGTTGATGCGTCCAGAAGTTCGACCATAGATCACAATAGCGCATGCACAGTGCCTGCACACGCGGATACTGATCGGGGGTCAATGCCTGGGTCAAAATCAGCCACAAATCGTTTTCGTGATCGTCGTCGGCCGCCTCCGCCGTTTCGTCCTGGCTGACGCCGTGCACATAGTAATAGCCATCGCCGACATCGACGCCCACCGCCTTGGTAGCCTGACGCAACGGCGGGCTAAACAGGATCACTTCCTCCTCGGCCGCGGCCAGCAGCACCGTGACATCGAGGTAATTGCCATAGCTGTGCTCGAGGAACTCGCGCACGCTACGCGCATTCGAACTCGGTGCATAGGTCTGGCGCTCGAGCAGGCTGATCCCGTAATCGTCCAGCACGCGCTCGAACAATGGATAGTGCGCATAGGTGGGATTACCGCGGTAATAGCCATCGGCATCCAGGCCCGGACGAAAACCGAATTCGTCCAGGTCGTTGAGCGTAAGCAGGAAGCGCGGCGCCAATTTCGCACCCGGCCGCAAACGCGGCTCGAGCTGGCGGCTCTGCAACTGCGCGGCGAGCAGTGCATCGGTGAAGATCTGCACGATCGCGTGGCGGTATTCCAAGTGGATCGTTCGCATGGCCTGCGCGCTCAAGCCGCCATCGTTCAGCACCTGAATAGCCGAATGCCTGGCGACCGGATGCTCGGCGATCAGCTTACGCAGATGCTCGACGAATGCCTCATTGCGCCGCCATAGCTCATCGGGAAGACTTGCGCGCATAATCGCGATAGCCTTCTTGCGCGGTTGATCCAGATCGACCATCAACGATGGCATGGCACGTTCCCCTCAGCGTCGCCTGCACCCGAAACTGCATAAAACCAAACGTTTGGTTTTCTACCAAACAAACGTTGGCGTGTAAAGTGACATATATAAGCTACAACAATCCTCTGATCTCGTCGCTGCATCTTTTTAGGGGCCCCGGGTCGTTCAGGATCTGGAGCCAGATTACCCCCCCCTCGATCTTGGCCAGGCCATCGGCACTCAGCCGCCGGGCCGTCTCAGCCCCGTACCTGGGCTCCAGCAGGGAGGCCAGGATATCTTCCCAGCGTTTGAAAAAGCGTTCGATGACTTCCCGGGCCTCGGCGCTTTCCTGCATGGCATCCGGCCACAAGTGAACCAAGGTGCACAGGCGCTGCTCGATGTAGTAGCTCTCCACAGCGTCGATCATCGCATCCAGACGCACCTTCTCGGCAAGGTCCTTACGCAAGGAAGTGGCAAATACCCCCTCCTCGAACAAATTGCAGACATGGTCGACGACCTCGACCAGCAACCGCTCCTTGTTGGGGAAATGATGGTAGATGCTGCCCTTGAGCAATCCGCTCTCGCTGGCAATGTCTGCCATGGAGGTGCGCTTGTAACCTTTCTTGCGAAAGAGCTGCAAAGACACGTTGATCAGATGTGACGGGTCGGTTTTCATTGGAACCTGAACTCCCTGCGGGGCGGTGGCTATCCTTCCGGCAACCCCGGCGCCGGCCTGCTTAATGTATACCTGGAACTTGCGAACAAATGCTAAGTCTTGCGATCTAGCCCCCACGCGACGCTACTTCACCTGCGATCGCCAACGGCGACAAACGCGGTCCGTGTCCCGTCAAGTTCATATCGCATAAGGCAGAATGCACGGACTGTTTAGGAGCGAACGCCGAGCATGGCCAGCAGCGGATATTCACTACGCGCCACGGTGGTGGAGAGCCTTGTCAAAATCCGTCGGCCAGATGTGCCATTGCCGGTGGTGCTACGCAATACCGCGGCAGTGGTACTCCCCCTGGCGGCCGGGTTAGTCACAGGTTACCCCGAAATCGGTTTGGGCGTCGCCGCCGGCGCGCTCGATACCATGTTCTCGGACCAGCCCGGCCCCTACCGGCAGCGCATGACCCAGTTGGTGCTGGCCTCGCTGGCCGCCGGACTGGCCTCGCTGTGCGGCTTCCTGATCGGCGGCGATCTGCTGCCCATGATGGCTGCCACGGCGCTGTTCGGCTTCTTCGGCGGCCTGCTGGTGGTCTTCGGCGTAGACATCGCCCGGGTGGGGATGACCAGCATGATCCTGCTAGTCATCACGGCAGCCTCCCCCACCTCCCTGGCTGGAGCGGCCGGCGGGGCGGCGCTGATCTTCGCCGGCGGCATTCTGCTGACCCTGTTCTCGGTTGCTGCCTGGCCGCTACAGCGCTACCGGCCAGAGCGCTACGCCCTGGCTGGGGTCTATCGCGGCCTGGCCGGGCTTGCCAGGCAACAGGCCCACGACGAAGCCGATGTGCCGGCGCTGACCGAGGCCATGACCAACCTGCAACACACGCTGCTGGGCCGCCACCATGCGCGCGGGCGCGCCATGGAGGCGTTCGGCGTCCTGCTGGAGCTGGCTGAGCGGATCCGCCTCGAGTTGACCGCCATGGCCGAGCTGCGCGCCAATCCGACCATCCATGCGATGTTCCGCAACGATGCCGCCCGGGTGTTGGCAGCTATTGGCGAAGCGCTGGAAACCGGCGAATCGCCCGTCCAGGCCGAGCGCGCCCTGCAGACCCTGCAAGCCAGCGAGAATGCCTTGCTCGCCGGCGGCGGCGAAGCCGATGGCCTGGCCACGCACATCCATGCCTTGTCGGGCCAGTTAGCCGCGGCAGTGCGTAATGCCAACTGGGCTGGCAGCCGCGGCGAACTGCGCGCGGCGGCGGCCGAAACGCCACTGCCCGCCGTATTGCGTAGCGATTCGGCGCTGGCCATGCTCCGTGCGTCATTGACGCCGCATTCGGTGGCTTTCCGTCATGCCGTGCGCAGCGCGGTGTGCCTTACGGTCGCATTCTGGGTGTCACGGCAATGGCATCTGCCACATGGCTATTGGCTGCCGATGACCGCGGCCATCGTGCTGCGGCCCGACTTCGCCGCGACGTTCAATTTCGGCTTGCTGCGCGTAGTCGGCACCATCCTCGGCCTGATAC
>NZ_DATCRY010000111.1:0-6572 GCF_036568765.1 Dyella sp.
ACAGTATGCTTGCCGCAGCGGCATTCGTCGCGCGGCCTGGCGATTTCAGACCAGGCGAGCACCCAGCCACTGGCCGAGGTCCGCGGTCTCCTGCGGGCTGACCGCGTGCGGCATCGGATAGGTATGCCAGTCCACTTGGTAGCCCAGCGATTGCAGCAGGTCGCGCGAAGCGACGCCGCGCGTCAGCGGCACGATCGGGTCCGCACTGCCGTGGCCCCAGAAAATGGGTGTGGCCGCGTTCTCGGCACTGCGCTCGGCAACAAAGGCTTCCTGCAGGGGCAGGTACGTGGATAACCCAATGATCCCGGCCAAGGGCCGACGATGACGCAGGCCGCCAGACAGTACGATCGCACCGCCTTGTGAAAAGCCGGCCAGAAAAATCCGCTCGTCCGGAATGCCCCGTTCGTTTTCGCGCGCGATCAATGCCTCGAGTTCGGCCATCGAGGCTCGCATGCCTGCTTCGTCCTGGCGCATCTGCAGGTCGATACCGACGATATCGAACCAGGCGCGCATGGGCATGCCGCCATTGATGGTGACCGGGCGTACGGGCGCGTGCGGAAACACGAATCGCAGCGCCGGCCAGTGCGGCGCGACCAGCTCGGGCACGATCGACGCGAAGTCGTGGCCGTCGGCGCCGAGCCCGTGCAGCCAGAGAATGCTGTAGCGCGGCTGGGCCGCGGTTTCGTGTTCGACGGTCGGCAAGGTCATGGGGGACTCGTTGGCGGACGGTGGCTGATATGACCCGAGGGGAAGCGGGCGTTATGCATCGGCATCCATGATGGCACCGGACGACAAACCGGCGAAGGTTACCTGCAACCGTGCCGGTAAGAAAACCAACCCTTGGCGCTTGCGGCAGGGCCTGCCTTGGCTATGCTGACGGGTTTTGGACTTTGGAGCACACCATGCGCCGTACGTTCGTCGCCGGCCTGGCCGCCCTGGCCGTGTTGCCACAGGCTTTCGCGCAGGCTCCGGCCGGCAGCTCGCTGGACATGGAGACCATCATGGCCAATCCGGACTGGATCGGTGCAGCGGTGGAGCAACCTTACTGGAGCGCCGACGGGCGTTCGATCTATTACGCGCTTAAGCGTGACGACAGCAAGGTGCGCGATCTGTATCGGGTCGATATCGCCAGCGGTCGCTCGGACAAGCTCGATGCCGCCGGCCAGGTCCAGGCCGATGGCCCCTCGGTGTTCGACCGCGCCCATCGCCATGCGGCTTTTATCCGCCACGGCGATGTGTTCCTGGTCGATCTTGCCAACGGTCGCCGCGTGCAGGTCACGCGTACGCCGGAAATCGAATCGGCACTGCGCTTTTCCAGCGACGGTCGTGCCTTGCAGTTTCGCCAGGCCAATCTGTGGTTCAGTTACGACATCGCCGCCGGCGTGGTGGCGCCTGCGGCGCAGCTGAAATTCGCCGACGATCCGAAGGACAAGGACAAGAAGATCGACGACCTGGGCGCCGACCAATTGCGCCTGTTCAAGTCCCTGCGCCAGATCAAGGCGGATAAAGACGGGCTGCGCGAGCACGACGATGCGCTCGCGGCCGTCGATTCCAGCCGCGTGCCCGAGCCGATCTACCTGGGCGACAAAGCCGATCTGGTCGACACCGAACTGTCGCCGGACGGGCGCTGGATGCTGTTGGTCACCCAACCGGAGAACGTCGACGAAGGCAAGAAGCCGCAAGTAACCCACTACGTGACCGATTCGGGCTATGCCACCCAGCAAGACACGCGCGTTTATGTCGGCCGCAACGACCCGACGCCGCAATCGCTGCTGCTGGTCGACCTGGCTCAGCACAAGAGCTACCCGTTGTCGCTCGACGGCCTGCCTGGCATCAAGGACGACCCGCTCAAGATCTTGCGAGCCAAGGCGGTCGCCGCATTGGAAAAGGACGGCAAGACCGATCGCGCCAAGGCGCTCAAGGCGCCGGACGAACGTGCGGTGCGAATCATTTCCGACGCCGACGACGGCGGTGGCGGCGGCATCGTATGGAGCGACGACGGCAGCAACCTGGCCATCCAGTTGCGCGCGATCGACAACAAGGATCGCTGGATCGCCAGCGTCGATTTCGACAAGCACGCGCTGGTCAATCAGCATCGCTTGCACGACGAGGCGTGGATCAACTGGAACTTCAACGATTTCGGCTGGCTCAAGGACAACCGCACGCTCTGGTACCTGAGCGAGGAAACCGGTTATTCGCAGCTGTACACCAAGCTGCCGGGCGGCAAGCCGCGTGCGCTGACCGAAGGCAAGTTCGAAGTCAGTCATCCGCAACTGAGCGACGACGGCCAGTGGTTCTATGTGCGCACCAATAAGGCCGCGCCATACAGCTACGACGTCTATCGCCTGCCGACAGCGGGCGGCGAGCTGACCCGCCTCACGCAGTACCAGGGCATGGACGATTTCCTGCTCTCGCCGGACGGCAAGCAACTGGCCGTGGTGCACTCCGCGCCCTACGTGCTGGCGCAGCTGGCAGTGCAGGACGCTGCCGGAGGTGCGCCGCGCGAGCTGACCGATACGATGAAGCCTGCCTTCACCGCGCATGCCTGGATCGCACCGCAGATTATCCAGGTGCCTTCTTCGCATGGCGCCGGAAACATCTGGGCCAAGTATTACGGTCCGGCGAATCCGGATGAGGCCAAGGGGCGTCCGGCGGTGATCTTCGTGCACGGTGCGGGCTACCTGCAGAACGTCACGCTGTCATGGTCGAACTACTTCCGCGAGCAGATGTTCCACAACTTGCTGGTGCAGCAGGGCTACGTCGTTCTGGATATGGATTACCGCGCTTCCGAAGGCTATGGCCGCAGTTGGCGCACGGCGATCTACCGCCAGATGGGCCATCCCGAACTGGAAGACCTGCTCGACGGCAAGGCCTGGCTGGTCAAGCAGCACGGTATCGACGGCAAGCGCGTGGGCATCTACGGCGGCAGCTACGGCGGCTTCATGACCGAGATGGCGCTGCTGCGCGCGCCAGGCGAATTCGCCGCCGGCGCTGCGCTGCGTCCCGTCAGCGACTGGCGCCTGTACAACCATGAATACACTTCCGACATCCTCAACGATCCACAACTCGACCCGGAGAGCTATCGCGTCAGCTCGCCGATCGAATACGCCGACCAGCTGAAGGACCCGCTGCTGATCCAGCACGGCCTGATCGACGACAACGTGCTGGCGGAGGATTCCGTGCGCATGTACCAGCGCTTCATCGAGCTGCACAAGAAGAACTTCTGGATCTCGCTGTACCCGATGGAGCGGCACGGCTTCGTGCATCCGGATTCATGGTACGACGAGTATCGGCGTATCGATGAATTGTTCGAGACGTATGTGAAATCGAAGTAAGTCGTGAGGAGTAAGGAGTGGGGGAAGCTGTGACAGGCTCTTGCTTTTAGTCACTCCTCACTCCCCGGCTCTCAAGCGCTTATCGCCGCAAAATACTTCCCTGGCGGTAATCCGTAACTACGACGGAACATCGCCACGAAGGCACTGACGCTCGCATAGCCCAATGCATCGGCAACATCCGCGACGGGTTCGCCTTCGGCCAGCCGTTCCAGCGCGCGCGAAAGACGCGCCTGCTGCCGCCATTGCGCGAAGCTGCATCCGGTTTCGCTACGAAACAGCCGCGTGACCGTGCGTGCAGACAGGCCTGCCCAGGCCGACCACTCTTCCAGGCTGCGATTGTCGCGAGGATGTTCCAGCACAGCATGCGCGATTCGCCGCAAGCGGCGATCCAGCGGCATGCTCAAGTGCAGCGGCTCGACCGGTGCGCGGCGCATTTCGTCCATCAAGACGGCCATCAAGCGTTCCTGCTCGGCATCGAGCGTGTCTTCCAGGACCCAGGTGCTGGCGCGAAAGACCAGCGCACGCAACAGATCGTTGGCGCCCAGCACGCAGGTTTCGGAGGGCATGCCGGTGGCTGCGCGTGGAGCGACGAATACGCCCCAGCCACGCATGCTGCCGCTGATGCGGATGGTGTGCAGTTCGCCCGGTGGCATCCAGCCGACCCGGTGCGGCGGCAGGGTCCATGAGCCGCTCCGGGTCTGCACACTGAGCAGGCCGCTTTCGACGTAGAAGAACTGGCCGCGCAAATGGCTATGCCAGTCGTGTTCATCCGTCGGCATCGGTTCCGTCTTGTCCACCACGTAGGCGATCAGATCGGGGCCGTCCGCGCACTCGATGCGCCGGAAGATGGTCTCGTGCGAGGTATTCATGTCCGGGTTACGACAAATTATGGCGTGTTAACGATATCAGGCCACCACCATCCGGGCCTATCCTTGATCGCCAACCCGCGTCCATCCCCCGCGCCCAAGCCCGTCAGCTGTTGTCACAGCCCAGCCAGCTGAAGCGTCTACGTTTCGAACCCACCCGGACGCCCTCAATGATTTCAAGGAGATCGGCATGTTGATTTCCGCTATACCGCGCGCGCCCGCGGACGCCGCGACCGCCCTGGTCCGCTTTGTTGCACAGGCCCAGCTATTGCTCGATCCAGCCACCCCGGAGGCCTTGCGGTGCAGGGTGGAACCGGAATGGCTGGCCCTGCTGCCAACGGTTCGCGCGCTCGGACTGCTCGACCTGATGGAGATTCGCGATCCGGCCATGCGTGCCTTGGTAAACGACGAACTGACCGCTCGCCAGCGGCCGGTACGGCTCGTTGAATTAGCTGAAGTATGAACATTAGCTAGAGCAAAGACTGTCGCCAATATATTTGCCTTGACAAATATATTTTCGGCAATATTATGTGCGGCATGGAAAAGAAGTTCGCCCCCGCGCATCCTGTTAACGAGAACCTCGGTGTCCTGCTTGGGCTGGTCCGCGGCGAAATCGTCCGCGACATCGAGTCGGAAATGACCGCTCTGGGGATGGACCTGAAGTTCAACCAGTTCCTGATCCTCAAGCGCTTGGCCCGGCTCGGCCCGATGTCAGCCACTGAGCTGGCCCGGGCGGTAGAGCTGGATGCCGGCGCGATGACGCGCCAGCTCGACCAGCTTGAAAAGAAGGGTTACCTCCGGCGCTGCCCGCACGAGCAGGATCGCCGAGCTTTGCGTATCGAACTGACCGAAGCCGGTGCGGCTGTCTGGGGACAGTTATCCGACTGCAACGACCGCGTGCTGGCTGCGGCGCAGCGCAGCCTGACCGATCTGGAAAAGAACCAACTGCACGAATACCTGGCGCGCGTACTGCACGCGCTCCGCGACAAGACTTGAATCGACTATTCCGGGACACTCCCATGCGTCTGCACTTACTTGCGGCGGCAACCGCGATCACTTTGGCCCTGGCCGGCTGTGCGAGCAGCGGCGGCCTGCATCCGGAAGGCAGCCTGACCGATCCGGCTACCCTCAAGGCCGATCGCAGCCTTGCCCGGCTCGACCTGTCCCCGGCCCAATGGCCGCAGCAGGACTGGTGGACGGGTTTGGGCGATGCCCAACTGAGCGGCCTGATCGAAGAAGCGCTCAAGGACAATCCCAACCTTGCCATCGCCGATGCGCGCCTGCGCCAGGCCCAGGCCGAAGCGGGCATCGCCGATGCCGAGCGTGGCCCGACCGTCAATGCCGGCGCCTCGGTAGCGGGTGCGCGTTTGCCGACCACGATCGAACCCTTCGGCAACGGTCATTTCGCCGCCGCCAAGTACGCATACGGCAGCTTCAAGTGGGATGCCGATCTCTGGGGTGGCAAGAAGGCGGCTTGGGAAGCGGCCGTAGGTAGCGCCCGCGCTGCGGATATCGAGACTCGTGCTGTCCGTATCGAGCTGTCTGCCAATGTCGCGCGAGCCTATGTGCAACTGGCTTATGCCTATGCCCAGCAGGATGTCGCCAAGGCCGAGCTGGATCGCGCCAATCATGCGCATGAGCTGACCGCGCAGCGCGTTGCCGCGGGCATCGATAACCAGCTGCAGCTCAAGCAATCCGATTCGGAAGTGGCCAGCGCGCAGGAACAGATCGCCGTGGCCGATCGCGCCATCGACTCGGCGCGCAGCAGGCTGTCTGTCTTGCTCGGCAAAGGCCCCGACCGTGGGCTGGAGATCGGCCGCCCGCAGCTGCTGCAGCCGGCCGCGTTGGCGGTGCCACAGAATCTCTCGATCGATCTGATCGGCCATCGCGCCGACCTGGTGGCCGCACGCTGGCGCGTCGAAGCGGCGAGCCAGGGCATCAAGGAAGCCAAGACCCGCTTTCTGCCTGACCTGAGCATCAGCGCGATGGCCGGCATCATCGGCCTGGGCGGCGGCAATATTTTCCAGTTACCGGCCCGCTTCTACGAAGGCGGTCCGGCGATCAGCCTGCCGATCTTCGACGGCGGTCGCCTGCGCAACAACCTGGCTGCGAAGGACGCGCAGTACGACGAGGCGGTGGCCGACTACAACAAGACCCTGGTCGGTGCGGTCAACGATGTCGCCGACGACTTGTCCGGATTGAAGTCGATGCAGGATCAGATCGCCGCGCAACAACACGCATTGGATGCGGCCAACGACGCCTGGAAGCTGGCCGAGCAGCGCTACAAGGCGGGCATCGGCAGCTACCTGGAGGCGTTGAGCGTGCGCCAGCAGTTGCTGGTCGCCGAGCAGCGCATGGCCGCGCTGCACGC
>NZ_DATCRY010000112.1:0-14736 GCF_036568765.1 Dyella sp.
CGCTCAACCAATTGCTGGTGGAAATGGATGGCTTTGAAGGCACGGAAGGTGTCATCGTCATCGCGGCCACCAACCGTCCGGACGTGCTTGATCCCGCGCTGCTGCGTCCAGGTCGCTTCGATCGCCAGGTTGTTGTTGGCCTGCCCGACGTGAAGGGGCGCGAGCAGATCCTGAAGGTCCACTTCCGCGACAAGAAGATCGCCGACGACGTCAGCATCGAGGTCGTCGCGCGCGGCACGCCCGGCATGTCGGGTGCCGACCTCGCCAACCTCGTGAACGAGGCCGCGCTGTTCGCCGCGCGCGAGAACGCGCGCGAAGTGCGCATGAGCCACATGGACAAGGCGCGCGACAAGATCTTGATGGGCGCAGAACGTCGCTCGATGGCCATGAGCGAAGACGAGAAGAAGCTGACGGCTTATCACGAGGCGGGGCATGCGATTGTCGGGCGCCTGGTGCCTGAGCACGATCCGGTCTACAAGGTAACGATCATTCCCCGTGGACGCGCGCTTGGCGTGACGATGTACCTGCCCGAGGGTGACAAGTACTCGATGAACCGCGTGGCGATCGAATCGCAGCTGTGCTCGTTGTATGGCGGCCGCGTCGCCGAAGAGCTGATCTTCGGCGCCGACAAGGTCACTACCGGTGCGTCCAACGATATCGAGCGCGCGACCAAGATGGCCCGCAACATGGCGACCAAGTGGGGCCTTTCCGATGAGCTGGGGCCGGTGACCTACGGGGAAGAAGAAGACGAAGTCTTCCTCGGCCGTTCGGTTACGCAGCACAAGAACGTCTCCAACGAAACCGCACGCAAGATCGATGAAGTCGTGCGCGATATCCTCGATCGGGCCTACGCTCGCACCAAGCATCTGCTGACCGACAACATCGACAAGCTGCATGTGATGGCCGATGCGCTGCTGCAGTACGAGACGATCGACGCGCATCAGATCGACGACATCATGAACGGTCGTGAGCCAGGTCCGCCGGCGGATTGGTCGAAGACTTCGACCACATCGTCTACGCCTCCGCCGCCTCCGCCGCGAGGCGATGCCGGCGCCAAGCTGGGCGATCCGGCGACGCAGACGCGATTCGCGGATCGCTGAAGCCACAAAAAAGCGGCCTTTTGGCCGCTTTTTTGCGGTGCGAGGTTTGCTACTTATAGAGCATCCGGCTTCATCGTCGCGTAGCAAGTCGCTTAACCAATCCGAAAAAAATGTGAAAAAAAGTGTTGACGACCTCACCGGAAGTCTGAATAATTCCGCTTCTCGCTTCGGCGCCTCCTGCTTCGGCAGGCAAAGGTAACGAGGCAAAAGTTTTTAAGCGCCCGTAGCTCAGTTGGATAGAGTACCAGGCTACGAACTTGGTGGTCGGGAGTTCGAATCTCTCCGGGCGCGCCATTTACTAGAAGAGCAATGTTCGCATTGATCTTCGCACCACAGGACAAGGCATCGTCATGTGGTACCGGACGACGAGTTTTGGAGTTCGGTGTGCTTCGATACGGATTGACTAGGCGAAGCGTCACCCGTAGCATTTCAAGGCTTCGGCTTGCGTAAGCGAACGAGGTTTCGAAGTAGTCGGGGTATAGCTCAGCCTGGTAGAGCGCCAGCTTTGGGAGCTGGATGTCGTGGGTTCGAATCCCTCTGCCCCGACCAGCGGGCGCTCTGCACAAAGAGTGCACTGCGCCTGTAGCTCAACCGGATAGAGCATCGGCCTTCTAAGCCGACGGTTGCAGGTTCGATTCCTGTCGGGCGCGCCAGTTGATCGGTTTATGGTGGGCGTAGCTCAGTTGGTTAGAGTACTGGATTGTGATTCCAGTTGTCGTGGGTTCGAGTCCCATCGTCCACCCCAATTTGTAGTACAATTTAAGTTTCAGGGCCGTTAGCTCAGTTGGTAGAGCAGTTGACTCTTAATCAATTGGTCCAAGGTTCGAATCCTTGACGGCCCACCATTCTGAAAAGGCGCTTAGAGCAATCTAAGTGCCTTTTTCTTTGCTCCCTGCCGAGCGCGGCACCATGTTTCTCGTCTTGGGGGCGGCGAGGCTTTTCGCCACGAATCATGTAGAGTTTCTCAAATGACGACCGGACTTATCCCTGGCGGCCTGCTGGTGGCGATCGAAGGTATCGACGGAGCAGGCAAGACGACGCTCGCGCGTGACTTGGCGTCGGGTCTGGCCGCGCATGGCATCCTGGTGGAAACCAGCAAAGAGCCGACGCAGGGTCCATGGGGCACAGTGCTGCGACAGAGTGCCTCGGAAGGTCGCCTGTCGCCGGAAGAAGAAGTCCGGCTGCTGCTGCTCGATCGCCGCCAGCATGTCGAAGAGCTCATCAAGCCCGCCTTGGCAGCCGGCGCGGTGGTCATCCTCGATCGCTACTATCCGTCGATGGTCGCTTATCAGGGAGCGCATGGGCTGCCTGTGGCGCGGCTGCTCCAAGACAACGCTTTCGCGCCGGCACCGGACCTGACCCTGGTGCTCGATTTGGAGCCTTCGCTGGGGCTCGCACGTATTCGTGCCCGTGGCGATAAGCCGAACCTGTTCGAGACAGAGGACAATCTGGAGCGCTGCCGAGCCATCTTCCTGGACATGCAGCTTCCCAGCCGTGTAGTTATCGATGCGTCCAACGATGCCGTCGAAGTGCTGCGCATGGCCTGGAAGGCTGTGATCGAGGCGGCCCGTACCAAGGTCGGTCAGCAATTGCCTGACCATGCCCTGGCCGCACGCCTGCTGCGCCTGGAGGCGGCGGCCCCTGCCTGAGCTTCGGCTTGGACGCGCTTGTAATGCCCCTTTGCCCAACCGTAAAATGGCCTGCTTTCGTGTAAGGGAATCATCGACTTAAGGGCGATGCGATCCGGACACTGGGCGGGGAGGGCGGCGGCGATCCAAGGGTCGTGAATATGCCTTTGAAATCCAGTAGTTACGGGTTGATCCTCGGATTGTCTTGATGCGAGAGTGGCGGAATTGGTAGACGCACCAGATTTAGGTTCTGGCGGTTAATCCCGTGAGGGTTCGAGTCCCTCCTTTCGCACCATCCCTTTGAATTTTGACTTTGATGGCGGCTTACGCCGCTGGCGTCTGTGACGGGCGCCCTATCCAGAACCAGGAGACGTCATGCAGGTTTCGGTTGAGAACGTCGGCAAGCTCGAGCGCAAGCTCACGGTGAAGTTCCCGGCGGAGCGGTTCGAGTCGCAAGTGACCGCGCGCATCGCGGAAATGGGCCGCACGATCCGCCTCAAGGGCTTCCGTCCGGGCAAGGTGCCGACCACGGTCATCCAGCAGCGTTTTGGCGCGCAGGTCCGTGGCGAAGTGCTCTCCGACCTGATCGGCAGCACCCTGCGTGAAGCCGTGGAGCAGGAAAACCTCCGTCCGATTGCCAACCCGTCGATCGATACGACGGGCCAGCCGGAGAACGGTGAGATCGCCTACACCGCCACTTTCGAAATCATGCCGGAATTCCCGGAAATCGATGTGGCCGGACTGGAAATTACCCGTCCGACGGCTGAAGTGACCGACGCCGATATCGAAAAAATGATCGAAACCCTGCGCCAGCAGCGCCGCAGCTTCGAAGCGGTCGAGCGTGCCTCGGCGGACGGCGACTTCGTGATGTTCGAGTATGCCGCACAAGCCGGCGACTACCGCTTCCCGGCCGAAGGCTTGGAGCGGGCTGGCAGCGTGCTCGGCTCCGGCACCCTGTTCAAGGCGCTGGATGAAGCCCTGACGGGTCGCAAGGCCGACGAATCGTTCAACGCCGAAATCGCCTTCCCGGCGGATTTCCACAATGAGAACCTGGCCGGCAAGACCGCCCAGGTCGAGTTCAAGGTCATCAAGGTGCAGGAAGCCCACCTGCCGACCGTCGACGCCGAATTCGCCAAGCTGTTCGGCGTCGTCGACGGCGACCTGGCGACTTTCCAGAAGGAAGTTCGCGCCAACCTCGAGCGTGAGCTGAAGGCAACCCTGATGGCCCGCCTGAAGGGTGAAGTGGCCGAGAAACTCGCCAATGCTCATCCGGAGCTGGACGTGCCGAACCTGATGGTGCAGTCCGAAGCCCGCGGCCTGGCGGCCGGCAGCGTGCCGCGCGGCCAGCAGCCGCCGCCGCAGTTAGTCGAGGCGGCCGTGCCGATGGCACGCAAGCGCGTGATCGCCGGCTTGTTGATGGGCGAGATTGCGCGCAAGCAGAGCCTCACCCTGGAGCGCAAGCGCCTGGCCGAGCAACTGGCAGCCATTGCCTCGACCTACGAGGAGCCGGAGAAGGTCGTTGAACTTTATAACAGCGACCCCCAATTGATGTCTGGGCTGCAAAACCGCGTCATGGAAGACCAGGTCGCCGAGTGGGTCGCGGAACACGCGAAAACCACGACGCAGACGCTGAGTTTTGACGAAGTGATGCGCCCGGTGGGTGCCTGATTCGACATAAATCAGGCACTCTTAAGACAGGCACATCAACCGGAGAGCCACAAGCATGGCCATGGACCCGATCCAGAACCTTAACCTGGTGCCGATGGTCGTCGAGCAGACGGCCCGCGGCGAGCGCTCGTACGACATTTATTCGCGCCTCCTCAAGGAGCGTGTGATCTTTCTTGTCGGCGAAGTGAACGACCAGGTCGCCAATCTGCTGGTGGCGCAGATGCTGTTCCTTGAGTCGGAGAACCCGGACAAGGATATCCATCTGTACATCAACAGCCCGGGTGGCGTAGTGACTGCCGGACTGGCGATCTACGACACCATGCAATTCATCAAGCCGGATGTGAGCACGATGTGCATCGGCCAGGCCTGCAGTGCAGCCTCGTTGCTGCTGATGGCCGGCGCCAAGGGCAAGCGGTACTCGTTGCCCAATTCGCGGGTGATGATCCACCAGCCGTCGGGCGGCGCCCGCGGCCAAGCCACCGACATCGAGATCCAGGCTCAGGAAATCCTGTACCTGCGCCGCCGCCTGAACGATATTTATGTTCAGCATACCGGCCAGCCCCTGGAGAAGATCGAGCGTGACATGGAGCGCGACCGCTTCATGAGCGCCGAGTCCGCCCGAGAATACGGCCTGATTGACGCCGTATTGGACCGTCGTGGCGTCGAATCGGTTAAATCCGCCTGATTAACGGCGTTTCCGGGCCCTTAAAAAGGCGTTCCGTGTCTGGATGCAGACACGGAACGCTGTGTTATTCTCGGGCCGTAACGGTATTGAAAGCAGGATCTAAAGCATGAGCGACGAGCGGCAGGGCCGTTCCAACGACAGCGGCAAGATTCTCTACTGCTCCTTCTGCGGCAAGAGTCAGCATGAAGTGCGCAAGCTGATCGCGGGTCCCTCCGTGTTCATCTGCGATGAGTGCGTAGAGTTGTGCAACGACATCATCCGTGAGGAACTTGAGGAAAAGGCCGCCTCCGGGCGCAGCCAGCTGCCCAAGCCCAAGGAAATCATGGAAACCCTCGACCAGTATGTGGTCGGGCAGACGCGCGCCAAGAAGGCCCTGGCGGTCGCTGTCTACAATCATTACAAGCGGATGGAGTCGCGCCAGAAGAGCGACGACGTCGAGCTAGGCAAATCCAACATTCTGTTGATCGGTCCGACCGGTTCGGGCAAGACGTTGCTGGCCGAGACGCTGGCGCGTCTGCTGAATGTACCGTTCACGATCGCCGATGCCACCACGCTGACCGAAGCCGGCTATGTCGGCGAGGACGTGGAAAACATCATCCAGAAGCTGCTGCAGAAGTGCGACTACGATGTCGACAAGGCACAGTCGGGCATCGTCTACATCGACGAAATCGACAAGATCTCGCGCAAGAGCGAAAACCCGTCGATCACCCGCGACGTGTCCGGCGAAGGCGTGCAGCAGGCGCTGCTGAAGCTGATCGAAGGTACGCTGGCTTCGGTGCCGCCACAGGGCGGACGCAAGCATCCGCAGCAGGAATTCCTGCAGGTGGACACCAAGAACATTCTGTTCATCTGCGGCGGTGCGTTCGCCGGGCTGGAAAAAGTCATCCAGCAGCGTTCCGAGACCACAGGCATCGGCTTCTCTGCCGAGGTTCGTTCCAAGGAGCGTACAGAGAATCTGGGCAAGGTGTTGGCGGATGTCGAACCGGCCGATCTGGTTCGTTACGGCCTGATTCCGGAATTCGTCGGTCGTCTGCCTGTCGTGGCGACGTTGGACGAGCTGGATGAGCCTGCTCTGGTGAAGATCCTCACCGAGCCGAGGAACGCCGTTACCAAGCAGTTCCGTCGCCTGTTCGAGATGGAAGGCGTGGAATTGGAGTTCCGCCCCGAAGCGCTGCAGGCGATCGCTCGCAAGGCGCTCAAGCGTAAGACCGGCGCGCGCGGACTGCGAACCATTCTCGAGCAAGTGCTGCTCGATACCATGTACGAGCTGCCGTCGCTTGAGCATGTAAGCAAGGTCGTGGTCGACGACGCCGTGATCGACGGTCAGGCCGAACCTTACCTGATCTACCGCGGCAATCTACAGCAGCAGCGGATCGCGGGCGAATCGGGCGGGGATGCTGCCTGAATGCAAATAGAGTTCTACCGGCGGCGATGGCCGTCGGTAGAGCGCAAAGCATAGACGTTTTTTCTTTGCGCTGAACTCCTTACAACCGATTCATCGGTAACTTTTCGCATAAGCAAACGGCCCCGACAGGGGCCGTTTGCTTATGCACTTGTTCTGAACTGTCGGCGCCTCCACTTGACGTATAAGAGCCTCCGGCGCAGTGTCGGGGCGAGTCGATTCGTTTTTCCCCCGAGGGATTTTTTACATGGCAAAAACCGCCTCACTACCCTTAGCCACCGGAGCCACCCTGGACGCGTTGCCAGTGCTTCCGTTGCGCGATGTGGTGGTCTATCCCCACATGGTCATTCCTCTGTTCGTCGGCCGCGACAAGTCGATGCGCGCGCTTGAGCGTGCGATGGAAGGGGAGCGGCAGATCCTGTTGGTGGCACAGAAGAGCCCGGATATCGACGATCCGGAAATCGACGACCTGCATCAGGTCGGCACGCTCGCCGGTGTACTGCAATTGCTCAAGCTGCCCGACGGCACGGTCAAGGTGCTGGTCGAAGGCCAGTCGCGCGTGGCCATCGAGAAGTACCACGAAGACGGCGGCATGTTGACCGCGACGTCGCGTGTCATCGAGTCGGTGTACAGCGCCAAAGAGCGCGAGCTGGACGTCGTGTCGCGTACGCTTATTTCGTTGTTCGAACAATTGGTCAAGCAGAGCCGCAAGCTGCCGCCCGAAGTACTGGCGACGCTGTCGGGTATCGACGATCCGTCGCGCCTGGCCGATTCGATCGCCGCGCATTTGTCGGTCCGCATGGCCGACAAGCAGAAGGTGCTCGAGACTGCCGACGTCGGTCAGCGCCTTGAGTTGCTGATCGGTCTGGTCGATGGCGAGATGGATCTGCAGCAGGTGGAAAAGCGCATCCGCGGCCGCGTCAAGTCGCAGATGGAAAAGAGCCAGCGCGAGTACTACCTCAACGAACAGATGAAGGCGATCCAGAAAGAGCTCGGCGAGAGCGAGGATGGCCCGAACGAAATCGAAGAACTGCAAAAGAAGATCGACAATGCGGGCATGCCCAAAGCGGTGCTCGCCAAGGCACGCCAGGAATTCGGCAAGCTCAAGCAGATGTCGCCGATGTCGGCCGAAGCGACGGTGGTGCGCAACTACCTCGATTGGCTGGTCGGCGTGCCGTGGAAGAAGCGCTCCAAAGTACGCAAGGATCTTCAGCTCGCACAGGAAGTGCTCGATGCCGATCACTTCGGTCTGGAGAAGGTCAAGGACCGTATCCTTGAGTACTTGGCTGTGCAGCAGCGCGTCAATGTCATGAAGGGACCGATCCTGTGTCTGGTCGGCCCGCCCGGCGTAGGTAAGACCTCGCTTGGCCAATCGATCGCCAAGGCCACCAACCGCAAGTTCGTTCGCATGAGCCTCGGCGGCGTGCGTGACGAAGCGGAAATTCGCGGTCATCGCCGGACCTATATCGGTTCGATGCCCGGTCGCATCGTGCAGAACATGAACAAGATCGGTACCAAGAATCCGCTGTTCGTGCTCGACGAAATCGACAAGATGTCGATGGACTTCCGCGGCGATCCGTCCTCGGCGTTGCTCGAAGTACTCGACCCGGAACAGAACCACGCTTTCAACGATCATTACCTTGAGGTCGACCTGGATCTGTCCGAGGTCATGTGGGTCGCCACAGCCAATTCGCTGAATATCCCCGGCCCCTTGCTGGACCGCATGGAAGTGATTCGTATCCCGGGCTACACCGAGGACGAAAAGCTCGCCATCGCGCAGCGCTATCTGTTGCCCAAGCAGCTGAAGGCAAACGGTCTGAAGCCGGAGGAGCTGAAGGTTGCCGAGGAAGCCGTGCGCGACATCGTGCGTTATTACACACGCGAATCTGGCGTCCGTAGCCTCGAGCGCGAGATCTCCAAGATCTGCCGCAAGGTGGTCAAGGAGCTGACCCTGGGCGAGGTGAAGAAGGCCAAAGGTAAGGCGAAAGCCAAGCCGAGCCACGTCGCGGTCGATTCGGGCAACCTGGAGCGTTACCTGGGTGTGCGCCGTTTTGACTTCGGTCGCAAGGAGCAACAGAACGAAGTGGGCCTGGTTACCGGTTTGGCCTGGACCCAGGTCGGCGGCGATCTGCTCAGCATCGAAGCCTCGGTAGTCAACGGCAAGGGCAGGCTGGTGCATACCGGCCAGCTCGGCGATGTCATGAAAGAATCGATTCAGGCTGCACTTTCGGTGGTGCGTGCGCGAGCGGACCGGCTCGGTATCGATCCGGCCTTCCACGAGAAGCTTGACGTTCACATCCACGTGCCGGAAGGTGCCACGCCCAAGGATGGCCCCAGCGCGGGTATCGCCATGTGCACGGCGTTGGTCTCGGCGCTGACCAAGGTGCCGGTACGCTCGGAAGTGGCGATGACCGGCGAGATCACCCTGCGCGGACGGGTGCTGCCCATTGGCGGCCTGAAAGAAAAGCTCCTGGCCGCGCATCGCGGCGGTATCACCACCGTGATCATTCCGGAGGAGAACAAGAAGGATCTGGCGGATATTCCCGCCAATATCACCCAATCGCTGGAGATTCACCCGGTGCGTTGGATCGACGAAGTGCTGGATATCGTGCTGGAGCGTCCCCTGGTGCCGCGTGTCGCCGATGCCGAGGAAACGACAGCCGCCAAGGTCGACAACGCTGTCGAGGAGACGGGCGAAGCACACGTGCGACCGCACTGATCGCTTGCGGCTGTCTGTCGGCAAGATACGAGGAGACATGCTTGGCATGTCTCCTTTTTTATGTCGAATGAATCGCGTTGCAACGTTCGATATGTCGTTCTTGCATGTCGTCATCGACATGCGTTATAGGCCGAAAACCGTTGGTACGCCTTGTATTGCGGACCCTCGGGGGCGCTGGTATAAAGGGCGGCACCGCCGTCGGACGCTACTATCGAGCGAAAGCGATGCGGGGTTGCGAGATAGCGTTTCTCCGTCAATGAAACATTGGCGGCGTTATTTCGTCCCAGAATGTTTAAGCGGGCTGCATAACCGTATTGAAGGGAGTGTCTCAATGAATAAAACCGATCTGATCAATGCCGTCGCCGAAAAGGCCGAGCTCACCAAGGCCGATGCCGGCCGCGCGCTCGAAGCGTTCTTCGAGACCGTGCAAAAGGCTCTGAAGAAGGGTGACGACGTGTCGGTCGTTGGCTTCGGTACGTTCACCGTGCGTAAGCGCGCTGCCCGCACCGGTCGCAACCCGCGCACCAACGAAGTGATCAAGATCAAGGCCTCGAAGGTCCCCGCTTTTAAGGCTGGCAAGACGCTGAAGGATGCCTTAAACTAAGCGGCTACCTGCTTGGTTTCGGGTGCTTAGCTCAGCGGTAGAGCGTCGCCCTTACAAGGCGAGGGTCGTAGGTTCGATCCCTACAGCACCCACCAGATTGTGTGGAGCGGTAGTTCAGTCGGTTAGAATGCTGGCCTGTCACGCCGGAGGTCGCGGGTTCGAGTCCCGTCCGCTCCGCCACAGAACGCAAGGGCGCCCATGTGGCGCCTTTGTTATTTATAGTCCCGGCGGAGAGGCCGGTTGTCGGAAACGATTGCGAGATCACTTCAATGTTGCAGGCACTACGTAACAAGCTTCATGGATGGCCGGCGATCCTCGTCCTCGGCATCTGCGTGTTTGCCGTCGCATTTTTCGGCATCGAGTCTTACTTCATGGGGCGGACGGATACCTTCGTTGCCAAGGTGAACGGCCAGGAGATCAGCCAGCAGCAGTTTCAGGATCGCCTGAACAGTCTGCGTCAGCAGGCTGCTGAGGCAAAATCCGACACCAGCGTCTACGAAAAGCCTGAGATGAAGCAGCGCATCGCCGATGCGATGATCGCGCAGGCGCTCCTGACCCAGACCAGCGAAAAGCTGGGCATGCAGGTACCGGTGTCGGCCGTACGCGACCGCATCGCCTCGCTACCGTACTTCCAGCTCAATGGGCAGTTCGATCCCACGACTTATCGCAACACGCTTGCGGCGCAAGGTATGACGCCGTCCGGCTTCGAGGCGCAAGTACGTTCCGAACTGAAAGTGCAGCTGCTGCCCGATGCCTTGGTCGGTAGTGTGGTGGTCACCGATGCCGACGTCGATCGTTTCCTGAATCTGCAATTTCAGCGTCGTGACCTGCGCTTCGTTTCGTTGCCGCGCGCGACCGACGTCGATGGCAATGTCACCGATGCGCAAATCGATGAGTACTACAAGGCCCATCCTGCCGATTTCATGAATCCGGAGACGGTTTCGCTGAGCTACCTGGAAGTCAACGGTGCCGATCTGAAACCCGAGACACAGGCGAGCGATGAAGAATTGAAGAAGCGCTACGAGGCCGAAAAGCAGCGTTTTCAGAAAGCCGAGCAGCGCCTCGTTTCGCATATCCTGATCAACGTGCCGAAGAACGCCACGCCCGAACAGCAGAAGGCCGCGCTGGCCAAGGCGGACAAGATCGCCGCCGAGGCCACCCCGGAGAACTTCGCCAAGCTGGCTGAGCAGGATTCGGAAGACTTGGGCTCGAAGCGCCAGGGCGGCGATCTGGGCTGGTTGGAAAAGGGTGTCGCCAACCCTGCGTTCGATTCGGCGCTGTTCGCGCTGCAGAAGGGCCAGGTCTCCAAGCCGGTGCTGTCGCCCGACGAGGGCTATCACATCATTTACCTGCGCGACGTGCGCGCCGGCGATGTCAAGCCGTTCGAAGAAGTGCGCGCGCAGCTGGCGCAGGAAGCGGCCAAAGCCGAAAGCGATCGACTTTACAACGATGTGGCGGGCAAGCTTGCCGACAAGACCTACCAGTCCCCGTCCACGCTGGAGACGGCAGCGCAGGAGCTGAAGCTGCCGATCAAGACGACCGAAGCGTTTTCGCGCCAGGGTTTGCCGACCGGTCTGGCGGCGAATCCCAAGGTAGTGGCTGCGGCATTCTCCGATGACGTGCTTGCTCAGGGGAATAACTCCAGCTTGATCGATCTGGGCGGCGACCATGCGGTGGTGATTCGCGTCGAAAAACATGTTCCGGCCGCACTGCGCCCGTTGGCTCAGGTGAGCGACGATATCCGCAAGCGCATTGTCGACGAGCGCACCGCAGTGGCAGCCAAAAAGCATGGCGACGAGTTGCTGGTGCGTGTGCAGAAGGGCGAAGATCTGCAAACCGTCGCCGGTACGGCTGCTGTGCATACGGTTGCCGATGCGCAGCGCTTCCAGGACAACGTCCCACCGCCCGTGCTCGCGCAGGCATTCAAGTTACCTCACCCAGCCGATGGCAAGCCCCAGTACGCTGTCGTGCAATTGCCCGATGGCAGCGTCGATCTGCTCGCGGTAGACAAGGTGCAGGGGGCGGATATGTCCAAGATATCCGCGGAGGAGCGCACCGCCTTGCGCGACCAGATGCGCCAGGCTTATGGCTCAATGCAGACGCAAGGGTTGATCGATGCGCTCAAGCTGAGCTCCGATATCAAGGTCGCTGCCGATCGCATGTAAGCAGCACTACGGTTCAAACAAAAAGGCGGCCTTTGGGGCCGCCTTTTTTGTGTGCGCCAGATCGAACTTGCCTCCGTGTGCTCTCCACAGGCTTCGCCCGGGGAGAGGGCTGGGATGAAGAGCGTGCCGCAAAGAAACCAGTCGTTACCAATCGCTCATCGCCAAGATCCCATATCCGGCATCCACATGCACAACCTCGCCGGTCATCCCGGACGCCAGATCCGAGCACAAGAACGCAGCAACATTTCCCACCTCGTCGATGGTGACACTTCGCCTCAGCGGCGCGTTGCGCTCCACATGCTCGAGCATTTTGCGAAAGTCGGCGATCCCCGCAGCAGCCAGTGTCTTGATCGGCCCGGCTGAAATCGCATTGACCCGCGTGCCCTCCGGACCGAGGTCGTAAGCAAGGTAGCGCACATTGGCCTCGAGGCTCGCCTTGGCCGGGCCCATGACGTTGTAATTGGCCATGGCCCGTTCCGCACCGAGATAACTCAATGTAAGCATGGCCGAGCCACGTCCGGTCATCAGCGGCCGCGCCGCCTTGGCCAGCGCCGCAAGGCTATAACTGGAAATATCGTGCGCAATCGCGAAGCCCTCGCGACTCAGGCCATCGACGTAGTCGCCCTGCAGTGCTTCGCGCGGCGCATAACCTGCCGAATGCACCAGGATATCGAGGCTGTCCCAGTGCTTACCAAGCTCGTTGAAAACCGAGTCGATCTGCGTATCGTCGGCAAGGTCGCAGGGCAGCACGATGTTCGAGCCGAACGCTTGCGCGGCTTCGTCCACGCGATCCTTCAGCCGCTCGTTCTGGTAGGTAAAGGCGAGCTGCGCCCCTTCGCGGTACATCGCATTGGCAATGCCCCAGGCGATCGAGCGTTGACTGGCGATACCGACAATAAGAGCGCGCTTGCCGTGCAGAAATCCCATACGGCCTCCATGGACGCGGCTTGGTCGAGCATAACGCGGATAGGATTTTTTGGGGTTACTGGCGAAACCCGGGCGAGCGATGCAAACGATGTTGACGGATGCTCAGCCGCCGTTGATCGCGATCGTCTGGCCGGGCTTCAATCTGGCGCCCGACAAATGATTCCAGCGCTGCAATTGCTTGATCGTAACGCCATGCTGGCGCGCGATGGCCGATAGCGTGTCGCCGGATTTGACCTTGTAGGTGGCTCCCTTGCTCGCGGAACGGGCCGGTTGGTCGTCCGCCGCGGCGAGAGGGGCGCCCTCGGCGGGAACCAAGGACATGTCCGCCAATGACGCCGTGGCCGACTGGGTGGCGGTCTGGCGGAACTGTTCGGCTTTGCCGCTGGGTAGCAGCAAATAGGACGCGAGGTTCGGATCGATCGTATCGCTGCGGAAACCGGGGTTGAGGAATTTGAAGTCGCTCACCGACATCCCCGCATGGCTCGCTGCCTGTGCCATGGGCATGGCCTTATCCACTTCGACCTTGACCAGCCGCTGGTCGGAGGTAAGGGTCGGCAGGCTTACCTGGAAGCGATCCGGTTCACGCACCACGCAAGCCATTGCCAGCAGTTTGACCAGGTGCTCGCGCGTGATCCGCTTGACCGGCATCCGCGGTATGGCCGGATCCGCCGGGGGCATCCCGTATTTGCCGATCAAGTTGCGTACGGAGAATTCGCCTGCGTTATAGGCATAGTCGACCATCCGCCAATCGCCGAGATCGTCGTGATATCGGCGCAGCAGCGCCATGATCTTGTCGGTGGCCTGGGAGGCGTCCAACCGGCCGTCGTATCGTTTGTCCATGCGCATGCCTAGCGCACGCGCGGTGGCAGGCATGATCTGCCACATGCCTGCAGGGTTGTTTTTGTGTCCTGGCACTGGGCGATAGTGACTCTCTACCCAGGGCAGCAGCACGAACTCGCCGGCGACCTGATGCTTGGCGGCAATCTGCTCGACATAGACCAGGTGCGGGAGTACGTCGTTGAGTTGTTCCTGGAAGCGTTGCGGGTTGCTCGTAAACTTCCTGGCAGCATCGACAATGGCTGGGTCCGCATCGCAATCGTCCATAGCGAAACTATTGCGCAGCCGATCCCAGACATTGTTGGCCACCGGCGCGGCGACAGCTGCCGGTGCGACCGGGTGATCGATGTCGCCGACCTGGGGCGTGCCTTGCGGCGGAGCAATATCAGGCGCTGAATGGGGCGACTTGGGCGGAGCGGACACACAGGCAGCCAACAGTCCCGTCAATGCGAGTGGAAGCGGGCGAAGGCGTCGCATGGTCATCCCCGAAAGACATCCTTGGCCGCCCGCAGGGCCGCGAACCGGCCCACCCGATCGGTTACGGCCTGCGATGCGCCTTCGCGCGCGCACCAGGCCGCTACGGCGGGGCTATCCACGCGCAGGAACGGATTGGCAGCCAGTTCGTCGACCAAGGCAACTGGAAGGCTGGGCTTGCCGGCCAGACGCAAGGTATTTACCTGGTCCAGACGCGCGTGCAAAGCAGCGTTGTCCGGTTCCACCTGCAGGGCAAAGCGCCCATTGGCTGCGGTGTACTCGTGAGCGCAGCACACCAGCGTATCGGCAGGTAAGGTGCGCAACCGATCCAGTGAAGCGAGCATCTGCTCGGGGGTGCCCTCGAACAGACGGCCGCAGCCCAGGCTGAACAAGGTGTCCCCGCACAACAGCACCCCTTCGCCGGCATAGGCAACATGGCTGGTCGTATGTCCGGGTACGGCCATCACTTCGAAGCGTGCGGACGGGACTTCGAGCACGATGCTGTCGCCGTCGACGACACGGCGGTT
>NZ_DATCRY010000113.1:0-6143 GCF_036568765.1 Dyella sp.
CTTCGTTGACCAGATTGGCCAAATCCGCACCGGAGAAACCAGGCGTGCCACGCGCGATCACCATCGGGTTGACGTCGCTGGCGACCGGCACCTTGCGCAAGTGCACCTTGAGGATTTGCTCACGGCCCTTCACGTCCGGCAAGCCGACAACCACCTGACGGTCGAAGCGACCCGGACGCAGCAGGGCCGGATCGAGAACATCGGGCCGGTTGGTCGCAGCGATCACGATGATGCCTTCGGTACCTTCGAAGCCATCCATTTCGACCAGCAATTGATTGAGCGTCTGTTCGCGCTCGTCATGACCGCCGCCCAGACCGGCGCCACGATGACGACCGACCGCATCGATTTCGTCGATGAAGATGATGCATGGCGCGTGCTTCTTGGCCTGCTCGAACATGTCGCGCACGCGGCTCGCGCCGACGCCGACGAACATCTCGACGAAGTCGGAACCGGAGATCGAGAAGAACGGCACTTTCGCTTCGCCAGCGATCGCCTTGGCCAGCAGCGTCTTGCCGGTGCCGGGCGGGCCGACCATCAGCACACCGCGTGGAATCTTGCCGCCAAGCTTCTGGAATTTGCCAGGGTCGCGCAGGAACTCGACCAGCTCGCCCACTTCTTCCTTGGCTTCGTCGCAACCGGCGACGTCGGCGAAGGTGACCTTCACCTGGTCCTCGCCCTGCATCTTCGCGCGCGACTTGCCGAAGCTCATCGCGCCCTTGCTCCCGCCCTGCTGCATCTGCCGCATGAACCAGATGAATACGCCGACGATGAGGATGATCGGCAACCAATTCAGCAGCAGGCCTAGCAGCGAGAAACCGTTGTTGGACGGCTCCTGGCGGACCTCCACGTTCTTGCCCTGCATCTGGGTGACGATTGCGTTGTTCGACCAGCCCAGCGACGGAGCCACAGTGCGGAACGAGCTGCCGTCCTTGAGCTTGCCGGTAATGGTGGCCGGCTGATCGGCGCTGATCGTTGCAGTGGAAACATTGCCGTTGTCCACGCTCTGCACGAAGCTGCTGTAAGGCAGATCCGACGACGAGCCGCCATGCGGGTTGAAGCTCTGAAAGACGGTGAGCAGAATCACCGCGATTACCAACCAGAGCAGCAGATTTTTAGCCATTTCGTTCATGCACGGTTCTCGCCCGATTGCCCACTAACGGCCTTGCGACCGGTAGCCAGGGCATACACCTCACGCGAACGAGCGCGTGAGGCCTTTGGTTTACGCATAGTCACGCGGCTGAAGTCCGCGCGCAAGCTGCGTAAGTAATCGTCAAAGCCGGCCCCCTGGAAAAGCTTGATCAGGAAGGAACCGCCAGGCTTAAGCCAGTGCCGGCTGAAATCGAGCGCCAGATCGGCCAGGTCCATTGCCCTGATCTGATCGGCCAGCGCTACACCACTCATATTGGGGGCCATATCGGACAGAACAAGATCGACCTTTTGGCCTTGCAGCCGGTCTTCCAATGCCCTCAAAACGGACTCCTCGCGGAAATCCCCTTGCAGGAAGTCCACCCCACCGATGCCCTGCATCGGCAAGATGTCCATGGCAATAATCGTCCCGGCATTGCCCATACGCTGGCGAACCAACTGCGACCAGCCGCCTGGAGCGGCGCCAAGATCGACCACTCGCATGCCGGGCTTGAGGAGACGGTCACGGTCGATCAGTTCTTCCAGCTTGAACGCCGCGCGCGAGCGCATGCCCTCAGCCTGGGCCTTCTTCACATAGACATCATCGAAATGCTCCCGCAGCCAGCGGGAACTGCTTTTGCTGCGAGACATGGCCGGCAACGCTACAGGTCAGGGGGATCGGCCCGCATGATACCCTTTACGGTCCTTCCGCCGCGAACCCGAGACTGAACGCATGGCTCTTTCCCCGTCACAGCGCCGCTATCTGCGCAGCCTGGCGCATGACCTGAACCCGGTGATCCTGCTTGGCGCCAAGGGCGCCACCGAAGCGGTACTCAAGGAGCTGGACCTGGCACTGACTCATCACGAGCTGGTCAAAGTGAAGCTTTCCGGCGGCGACAAAGAAGAGCGAGAAGCGCAGATCGCGTTCCTGGCCGGTGGCACGGGTTCGGAGAACGTCCAGCAGATCGGCCACATCGTGGTGCTGTTCCGGCGCAACGAGGACGAGCCCAAGCTCGCCCTGCCCCGCTAATGGATCTGTCGCTCGATCGGCCCGGCGACTTTCTGTTCGTACGGCGCGTTGCCGCGCGGGCGATCACCGTGATGGACCGGGACATCACCGCCAGCTTCCTGTTGGCACCGGACCGCGCGGTCGAGAACTGGCCGGCCACCGACGCCAAGGCTCTTGGCGCGGCTCACGTGGACGAAATCCTTGCGCTCAAGCCCGAGCTGGTCATTCTCGGCACGGGTGAACGCCAAGTCTTCCCGCCTGCCGAGTTCATGGCCGGATTCCTGCGCAAAGGCATCGGTATCGAGGTCATGGACAATGCTGCGGCGGCGCGCACCTATGACTTGCTGGCCGGTGAGGGACGACGAGTCGTCGTCGCGTTTGTATTGCCTGCTTCTGAGTAAGGTCGGGCGCCACGCGCCCTGTGAACGGTGAAGAGGAAAAGCAGGTACGTGTGCCTCGGCGTGAAGGTTTACCCCCTCCACCCAGCCTCCCCCTGCTTATAGGGGGAGGAGCGAACTCCTAACTCCTCACAGCTGTCGCAAAGCGACGGCGACCTCACTTAGAAGGCAAATACCCGAGCGGATCCACAGGATTGCCATCCTTGCGGATCTGGAATTGCAGCTCATCGCGCGATGCGCCAGTGGCGCCCATTTCGGCAATCTGCTGGCCGGCGGTGACGCGCTGCCCCTCTTTCACCAGACGCTTGCGGTTGTGACCATAAGCGGAGAGGAAGCTGTCGTTGTGTTTGACGATGATCAGCTCGCCATAGCCGACCAGGCCGTTGCCGCTATAGACCACCACGCCATCGGCGGCGGCCCGGATCGGGTCACCTGCCTTGCCTAGTACTTCGATGCCGGGAATCGCGTCGCCGCTCTGGAAACGCTTGCCGAGCTGACCGTCCGCCGGCCAGCGCCATACCACCCCTCCTTGCGAACGCGTGCCTCCCGGTGACGGTGCTACCGCCGCGGACGGTGGGGGCGGAGGCTGTGTTGCCGGGGACTGCGTGGCCGCCCCCGCCACCGGCACTACGGTGCTGGTCGCTACTGCCGGGATGGCGCTCGATGCACTCGACTTGGGCGGAGGAGGCACGGATGCAGGCTTGCCGCTCTCCGCAGTCGTCGGAAGATCCTCGAACATAGGTGCAGCGGGGGCCGCGGACGGTGCAGCCGAAGGTTTGGGCTTGGGTGGAATGACGGTAACCACCGCAGGCTTTGAGCCACTGCCGGTCGGCGACAGGCGTAGCACCTGACCCGGCCAGATCGTGTACGGTGGCTGGATGTTGTTCCATTGCGCCAGATCGCGGAAATCCACCTTATTGCGGAAAGCGATCGAATACAGCGTGTCGCCATGCACGACTTGATAACTGCCCCCCGGCACCTGGGTACGCGCCGGCAAGACCGGCCGCGTGCCGGCTGCTTCGGGGTTGGCCGGCTCGACTCGGACAGTATGTGTCACGCCGCTACAAGCGGCGAGGCTCGCGGCCAGCGTCGAAACGGCAATCAACCGGGTAGGGACATTCATGCCCATGAGCATACCTAGCCTCGAACGGGATTTCATACGGACACCAACCTCCTGTTCGACATCGTCGGGCAACTCAGCGCGCCAGCAGCCACCACACCAAGAGGGCCACCAGGATCGCCACCACCGCCCAACCGATCCACTCGATATTTTTCTGCAGCATGCGTTCCGCACGCTCACCGAACAATCTCACCAGGATGGCCAGCAGCCACACGCGCTTGCCGCGGCCGATCGCCATGCAGATCAGAAATGGCACCACGGGTACGCCGACAATACCGGAAGCCCATGTGACGAACTTCATGGGAACGACCGGCTGCAACGCGGCCAGCGCGAGGACAACAAGCAGCCCCAGCCAATGCTGGTTCATTTCCGTGCGCAGGTTCGCTACGCCCTTTTCAATCGGCGCAAGCAGATTCAGGGCTTCGAGCACGGGATGCAACGCCTGGTAAGCCCAATGACCCAGAGCGTAGCCGACCAGGGAACCCAGCAGCGAAAACAATAAGCTGATGTTGGCGTAGAAGAACGCCTTGTGACGACGGCCGAGCATCATCGGCGCGAGCATCACCTCGGGCATGATCGGAAAGATGAAAGCTTCGACGAAGCTCAATCCGCACAAATACGAAACCGCGCGCGGATGACGCGCCCAGGTCAATACCTGCGCGTATAACGATCCGAAAAGTCGCATCAGCCGATACCGCCAAGCAGCGGCACGAAGCTCACGGCAGCAAGTTCTTCTTGCGAGAAGTCGCCGTTACCGTCACCACGCATGCGGATCAGGGTCTGGCTGCTGGGCGAGCCTACCGGCGCAACCAGCACGCCAGTGGGACTGAGTTGATCGAGCAATTGCGTCGGCACGGTATCTCCGGCGGCGGTAAGAATGATCGCGTCGAACGGCGCCTCGTCGGACCACCCCAGCTTGCCGTCGTCGTGACGCGAACGGATCTGCGGAAGGCCCAGCTGGCGAAAGCGCCGACGCGCCTGACGCAGCAGTTCCTCGATGCGCTCGACGGTAAAGACCTGCGGCACCAGCCCAGCCAGCACGGTGGCCTGATAGCCCGAACCGGTACCGATTTCCAACACCTTCTGCGGTACGCCAAATTCGAGCAGCGCCTCGCTCATGCGCGCGACCACCCAAGGCTGCGAAATGGTCTGACCGTGGCCGATCGGCAGCGCGGTATTCTCATAAGCGCGCGAGTGCAGCGCCTGGTCGATAAAGTGATGGCGCGGCACGTTGCGGATCACATCCAGCACGCGCGCATCCTTGATGCCTTCCTCCTTGAGTTTGGCCACCAATCGGTCGCGCGCGCGCTGCGAAGTCATGCCTTCGCCTTTGAGCATCGCTGGCGGCAACGGATGCGTGTTCATCATGCCGCCTCCCCGTCTGCATCGCCCGCCATCGCGGCGGTCAGCGTGGTCATCCAGCTACTGACCTTGTCCAGTGCCTGGAAGCGCGTCAGATCGACATGGATCGGCGTCACCGAGATATAGCCGCGCTGCACCGCGTTGAAATCGGTACCGGGACCGGCATCCTCGACATCGCCAGCCGGGCCGATCCACCAGATCGGTTTGCCACGCGGATCGGTTGCCTTGATGCAGGGCGAGGAACGATGGCGCTTGCCCAGGCGCGTCACTTCGAAACCCTTGATCTCCGTCCAGGGGCGATCGGGAACGTTGACGTTGAGAATGGTATCGGCCGGCAAAGGATCGACCAGCAGGCGTTGCATCAACTGCAGCACGGCCTGTGCGGCCGACTCGTAATGCTCGCCCTTGTGATCTCGACTGACCAGCGATACGGCAATGGCCGGCAAGCCGAGAAAGCGCCCTTCCATGGCCGCTGAAACGGTGCCGGAATAAATCACGTCATCGCCCAGGTTGGCTGAATTGTTGATACCCGAGACAACGATGTCTGGTTCGTCATCGAGCATGCCGGCCAGCGCCAGATGGACGCAATCGGTCGGCGTGCCGGCCACACGGTAATAACGGTTACCCATGTCCAGCACCCGAATCGGGGCATCGAGGGTCAGGGAATTGCTGGCGCCGGATCGATCCCGATCGGGCGCCACGACGGTCACCTCGCCCACCGCACCGAGGCGATCGGCAAGCACGCGGATGCCAGGAGCATCCACGCCGTCATCATTACTGACAAGAACTCGCATCATGATCCGTTCAAAGCCTGGCCTGAACGCGCATCGAAGGGCGCGCCCGCAACGACTGGAAGTCTACCGGACCAGGCCCCAGGTTTCACATATCGTGAACCTGGCAGCTCCGCACAGTATGCTCGGCACAGGTGAAGGATTTCGTGGATGAAACAGCGCCAACCCAAGGCCGTCAGTGACGACGACGCCCGCTTGTTCCGCGAGGCGATCGGCGAGGTACGCCAGTTCGATCCTGTCGAATTGCCTCCGGCCGCGCCCAAGCCGGAGCCGCGCGCGCATATGTTCGAAGCGGACGAGGCCGCAGTACCGGCCGAATTACTGGAGATGGCCTTCGA
>NZ_DATCRY010000114.1:0-5540 GCF_036568765.1 Dyella sp.
CGCGGCGGCATCGCGGATATGCGAAAAATCGGGAACTGACAGGCTCATGCGCGTTGACCTTCGATATCGATACCGCAACGGAATTGACGCGACGCGCCAGGTTCGAGCCGAATTGCCGCCGCGCAGTCCTCGCGGTTGAACGCATCGGACATGCTTTCCATCGGCTCCAGCGCCAACGACCGGCGCGGGTCGCGCGGCACAGTATCGGCCGTAAATGCCAGGAGGATGCCGCGCGTCTGCCATACGGCGATACCCAGGCCGCTGCGTGGATCGCGTACGCGCGTACGCGCGCGGCCATCGGCATCGGCGTGCAGGCCGGCATAACCGTGATTGAGTTGCTGTGCACCCAGGCGCCGCCATTGACGGAAGTCCATGGCCGGCTCGTCGGCCAGCAGCCCATAGGCCGCATCGCCAGGCAACGGAATGAAATCCGCATCGGTGCGAATCAGCAGACTGGCAGGTATTTCAAGTTCCCAGTCATCCAGCATGCCCTCGGCGACGCGGAAATAAGGATGCCAACCGAAAAAGCACGGCGCGGGGCGATCTCCCACATTGCTCAACTCGGCGGTCAGCTCCAAGCCGCTGGCGGTCAGCGCGTAATCCACACTCACGTCGATGGCGAACGGGTAGCCCGCATGCACGCCCGGACGAATACTGCGATTGACGAACCGGGCACGCGCGCCGGTGGCGTCGGCCGCGAGGCGTTCCAGATCGAACTCGGCGTCGCGCAGGAAACCGTGGCGCGATTCGCGCTTGCCGTCGGCCGCGCCGGGCGCCAGGTCGTGAGTATGGCCATCGAACGTGTACCGGGCGTCCTTGATGCGATTGGCGAACGGCGCCATCACCGCATAGCGCGAGGCCGGCCGCGATTCGACTTCAGCCAGATCGCGATAACCATCGGCGACACGGAAACGGCTGCCGTTGTGCTCGATATCGATGCTCGTCACCGCCGCGCCACGACTGACGATGCGCACCTGGCGCCGGCGCTCGGCGTCTTCGAGTACGGCGACGGCATGAGTTCCCAAGCGATCCGGTGTTGCACTGAAAGCGGCCATGGGCTTGTTCCGGGCAATAAAGCACCGCATGTTAACGTGACCCACCCGCTCTTGGCTTCCGACCCCCATGAATGCACGTCCCGACAACGCCGCCTCGTCCATCTTGCTCAGCCAGTACCGGCCGCCCGCCTGGCGCGTGGAAAGCGTCGAGCTGGAATTCGACCTGGGGATCGACCGCACCGAGGTGCTGTCGCGGCTGACGCTGCGCCGAGACCCGTCGCAGCAGGCACCCTTGCGCCTGGATGGCGAAGAGCTGGAACTGCTGTCGATCGCATTGGATGGCAAGGCCTTGGCGACCTCGGCTTATCGGTATGCGGACGGCGTGTTGGAAGTAGAAGGCGTCACGGACGGGAGCGTCCTGGAAACGCGGGTCGCCCTGGATCCGGCCAACAATACGGCGCTCGAAGGCCTGTACCTTTCCGGTACCCGAGAAGCCGGTTTCCTGCTCACCCAGTGCGAAGCGGAGGGTTTCCGCCACATCGCTTTCTTTCCGGATCGTCCGGATGTGCTTGCCAGCTATACCGTAACCTTGCGCGCCGATCGCACACGCTTCCCGGTGCTACTGGCCGGCGGCAATCCCGATGGCAGCGGCGATACCGGCGACGGACGTCATTGGGCACGCTTCGTCGACCCGCATCCGAAGCCCAGCTATCTGTTTGCGCTCGTCGCCGGCCAGTTGGAAAAAATCGAACGCGACTACATCACGGCAGACGGGCGCCCGGTGAAACTCGTGATCTGGGCGGAGGGCGATGCCATCGATCGTTGCCATTACGCGATGGATGCGCTGGAACGCTCGATGCGCTGGGATGAACAAGCCTATGGCCGCAACTACGACCTGGATGTGTTCCATGTCGTGGCCACCCATGATTTCAACATGGGAGCGATGGAGAACAAAGGCCTGAACATCTTCAACGCCAAGTATCTGCTGGCCGATCCCGACACCGCGACGGACGATGAATATCGCGCGGTGGAAGCCGTCGTCGCGCATGAGTATTTTCATAACTGGAGCGGCAATCGCGTGACCTGCCGCGACTGGTTCCAGCTCAGCCTGAAAGAAGGCCTGACGGTCTTCCGCGAGCAGCAGTTCTCGGCTGACATGAACTCGCCTGCGCTCAAGCGCATTGAGGATGTCTCCTTGCTGCGGCGCGCGCAATTCCCGGAGGATGCCGGCCCGCTGGCGCACCCGGTACGGCCTGCGCAGTATCAGGAGATCAACAATTTTTACACTGCCACGGTGTACGAAAAAGGGTCGGAGCTGGTCCGCATGGTCGCGGGCAAACTGGGGCGCGAAGGTTTCCGCCGCGGCATGGACTTGTACTTCGAACGCAACGACGGTCGCGCTGCCACGCTGGAAGATTTCCTCGGCGCGCTGGGCGAGGCCAACGCAGTCGACCTGATGCCGTACCTGGCCTGGTATGGACAGGCCGGCACGCCGCGTATCAAGGCAAGCGGCCAGTACGACGACGCCAAGCGTTGCTATACCTTGCGTCTTACGCAGCGCACGGCACCGACACCGGGTCAGGCGGAAAAGGCCGCATTGCCGATTCCGATCAAGCTGGCGCTGTTCGATGCCGATGGCGGCATGCTGCCGCTGCACCTGGGCGATGCCGAGGACGGCGCGACAGAACGCGTGATCGTGCTCGACCGGGCAGAGCAATCGCTGGTGTTCGCACAGGTCGATGCCGAGCCGGTCCCCTCCCTGCTGCGCGGCTTCTCGGCACCGACCATTCTCGAGTTCGATTATTCACCGCAGCAACTGGCACTATTGCTGCGCCACGACGCCGACGGTTTCAACCGCTGGGAAGCCGGCCAGCAACTGGCCGCGCAGGCCTACGATGCGCTGCGCGACGGCAGTCGCACGCAAGCCGTGCAGGCGTGGTGCGATGCGTTGGCCGCGCTGTTTGCCGACGGTGACATCGACGATGCCTTGCTGGCCGACTTGCTGACGCCGCCGAGCGAAATCGAACTGGCCGAGCGCGAACAGGAAGTCGACCCCGTGCGTATTCACGACACGCGTCGCGCACTGCAGGGCGTATTGGCAGAGCATATCGGTGCGGAGGCGCTTGCGGTTCGCTATCGCACCCTGATGACTCAGGCTGGCGATGGCCTGGACGCGGCGAGCCAAGCCGGTCGCCGCCTGAAACAGTGCGTGCTCGAACTGTGGGAACGCGTCGACAGCGCATCTGCGCAGGCAGCTGCCGCCATGCAATGCGCGCAGGCACGCACGATGACCGATCGGCTGGCCGCATTGGCGTTGCTGGTGCACAGCGAATCGGCGGAAGCGACCACGGCGCTGGCGCAGTTCCGCACACGCCATGGCAACGATCCACTGGCGATGGATAAATGGTTCGCGGTGCAGGCAATGGTGCCTGGCGAAGGCGCGCTCGCGCGTGTGAAAGGCTTGGCTGCCGATCCCGCATTCACGTTGAAGAATCCCAACCGCGTACGCGCACTGCTTGGCGGATGGGCACGCAGCAATCTCAGCGGTTTTCATCGTGCCGATGGTGCCGGTTACCGCTACCTGGCCGACCGCCTGCGCGAACTGGATGCGCTCAATCCACAAGTTGCCGCGCGACTGGCGACCGTATTCAACGGCTGGCGACGGCTGGAGCAAGGGCGGCGCGAGCAAGCACGTGCCGCAATCGCCTCGCTCGCATCCGAAAGCACGCTATCGCGCAACTTGGGAGAAATTGTGCGGAGCATGCTGGGCGACTAAGAAAAAGCTGCTACGCCCCCTCCAAGCCAGACACGGTTCTGGACTGTCATCCAAAAAGAAGGCCCGAGTGCAGCTCGTCGCAAACGGACGGCTACACCCGGGCGTAAGCCAATGAATCTTCGGCTTCACGGTCCGCCAGCCCCCTTGCAGGCGGTACCCAAATGCTTTGGCTCATGCCGGTAAAGCGGCGAGCGCGTTACGCAGTTGCCGCAGTCGCGATTCAAGGCGCGGACGCAAAGTCCGCTTCTCCTGCTCGCTGCGCGCCTGCAAACGCTCCATCGCCATTTCCACCCGGCCCATCTCGATAATCAGGTCGTGGTGGGTATAAACCGGCTGCAAATCCAACTGGTATTCCATGACACCCCCCCTCGTTTGCCCCGGTTCAAGGGAAGCAACAGGCATGCCAAAATGTGACGAATATCACGCTTTATCCGGGCAACACTCACAAACTGACGCAGGGCGTCATCAGTTGCCGTGAACCGGCACAAATTAGCGTTTTAGTCACCCCATGTTCACGCTCCAAGCGTGAATATTCTTGCCAGGGCGAAACATAAGTTCACGTCAGAACCGTCCGCGAGTTATTCGGTTTCTGACGCCTGGCAACACGGTCATCCTGGATTCCCCCTGTTCCTGAGACCGCCAGGCGTCAGATCTATTCAAGCAAAAAGGCCGCTAATAGCGGCCTTTTTGCTGTTTCCTCGGGGTAGAAAAAACGACGGCGTCCCGAGGGACGCCGTCTTGCTTCCTCTCCCGGCACGCGATCGAGCCCCTGTCCGCTCGATCTCCACGCGCGTTTCCGCGCTGCTTCTGCCCGGGAAAAGTGCATGATTACTAAAGCAGCTTCCATGCCAGCGCGCCAGTGAGGGCCTGCAGGAAATTCCACGCTAAAATGGCGCCCTATTTCGTCACTTTTTCCTGCCAGAGCAGGTCAAGAATCGACCATGCAGCACCCTACGCACTATGACGTCATCGTGATCGGCGGCGGTCACGCCGGCACCGAGGCCGCTTTGGCCGCGGCGCGCTGCGGCGCGCGTACGCTCCTGCTTAGCCATAACATCGAGACGATCGGCCAGATGAGCTGCAATCCAGCCATCGGCGGCATCGGCAAAGGGCACCTGGTCAAGGAGATCGATGCCCTCGGCGGCGCCATGGCTCGCGCGGCTGACCGCGCCGGCATCCAATGGCGTACGCTCAACGCCTCCAAGGGCCCGGCGGTGCGGGCCACCCGTTGCCAGGCCGATCGTGCCCTGTACAAGGCCGCCATCCGGCGCATCGTCGAGACCCAGCCAAACCTGGAACTGTTCCAGCAGGCAGTGGACGATCTCATCCTGGAAGGCGGCCGTGCCGTCGGCGTGGTCACCCAGATGGGGCTCTCCTTCCGCGCGCGCTCGGTAGTGCTGACCGCCGGCACCTTCCTGGCCGGCAAGATCCATATCGGCCAGGCCCAATACGCTGGCGGCCGAGCCGGCGATCCGCCCGCCAGCACCCTGGCGCAAAAGCTGCGCGAGTTGCCGGTCGCCGCCGAGCGCCTGAAGACAGGCACCCCACCGCGCATCGACCTGCGCAGCATCGATTTCACCGGCCTGGAAGAACAGCCCGGCGACGATCCGGCGCCGGTGTTCTCGTTCCTCGGCTCGCGCGCGGACCATCCGCGCCAGGTCAGCTGCTGGATCACGCACACGTCCGAACGCACGCACGCGATCATCCGCGCCGCGCTCGACCGCTCGCCGCTGTACACCGGCGTCATCGAAGGCGTCGGACCGCGCTAC
>NZ_DATCRY010000115.1:0-3147 GCF_036568765.1 Dyella sp.
GTTCAAACTGTATCCATCCCATATGCACGCCGGCGGCGCTGCTTTGGGGGCGGATTGTACGGGGTCTTAGCCGTCCAGGGCGGCGGCCAGTGCCGCCAGGCCTTCGGCATAGTGCTGCCGCAAGGCTTCGATGGCTGCCGCAGTCGCCGGCTCGAACACACTCGACCAGATGACGGTGCAGCCTTGTTTGCGTGCATTGACCTGCAAAGTGGCGCGGCAATCGAGCAAGGGCAGCGCACCATCGACCAATGCATACACATAGCGCCGGCTCGCGTCGCTGCGTGCCTCCAGCCGCTCCACCGCCCGGCTGCCGTCGGTGTAATGCAAGGTACGGATACGGCCCTCCCAGGAGAGGTCCAGGCCTTGTACATGCGGGTGCCAACGATGCAGGCCACCGAAGTCGCCAATCAGCGCCCACACCACATCGGCCGGATTGGCCAGCCGCTGCGCCACCCGCACCTCCGCCATATCGCCCCTCCGCGTCAGTCGCCATCGAACGCTATTGACGAAGTACATGCAGGCAAGAGGCGCGCCAAGTTCAATGGGCGGAAAATTCGCAATAACGCACGGTCTTCATGTGCAGGTTTCGTGAATGCTGTTGCTGTTCCGGCACAATGGCCGTGACACATCGCGCCAGATGCTGCACTGCGCCTTTCTCCCGTGCCATATAAGGACCATGCTCGCAAAGCGGGATCTAGAGGAGCGGGTCCGTATCGCCGGCAGCCGGCCGTGTGTCTCCCAAGCCGCTCTCATGACCGTCTTAATTCCAGGGAGCGACGTATGCGCAGTGTCTTGCCCAGTACTTCCTCGGCGCGCATCGAAGGCATGCTGCGCGAACGGCTGGGCAACGCCGAAGTCGCGCCGCACGTGGCCAAATCCTGGCTGCGCTGCATCGAGCAATACGGCATCGACGCAGATGCGGCAAGAGATACACCGGTGCTCGATGCCGCATCGGTAGGGGAACGCCAGCAGCGCTTCGGCGAACTGCTCAACGTCGCTCGCGCGGAAATGGAAAACCTCTACGAACAGATCGCCGGCTCCGGCTACGCCGTCATCCTGTGCGATGCCGATGCGGCGATCCTAGGTGCGATTACCGACCCCACGCTAAAGCGCGAATTCCGCGCTGCGGGGTTGCGTGTCGGCGCGATCTGGAGCGAGCGCTACGAGGGCACCAACGGGCTGGGTACCTGTATCGCCGAAGGCGGACCGGTGACGATTTATCGCGAGGAGCATTTTCGGCATTTCAACATGGACCTGTCCTGCTCGGGCGCGCCCGTACTCGATACACAAGGCGACGTGCTGGCTGTGCTCGATGCTTCCACCGTCAATGCCGCCGATACGCGGCTGATCCAACGTCATACGATGGCGCTGGTGGCGATGTCGGCGAACCTGATCTCGCGCTGCCACTTCCTGGCCGAATGCCGCAACATGTGGGTGTTGCGCTTTCACAGTCGCCCTGAATTTGTCGGCCTGCTGCATGAGGCGCTGCTGGCCGTGGACGGCAACGGCGTCGTACGCGCGGTCAACGAGAGCGCGCTCACTCAGCTTGGCCTCTCGCGCGACAGGCTGGTCGGGCAACCGCTGGACAAGATTTTCGCCTTCGACTTCAACACGCTCGAGAAACGCGCATTCACCGATGCGGCAACGCTATGGCCTGTGCGCGACGCCGCTTACGGCCGGCGCTTCTTTGCCATGGTGCGTCCGCCCGTCGTGGCGACCAGCGGCATCGTGCTGACACCCGTGGCATCCAGCGGCCCGGCCAAACGACAGCATGTCGGCAGTGACACCCACATGCAGCACAACATGAATTGCGGCCGGCAACTGTTCGGCCGACGCGTGCCGCTCTTGCTGCAGGGCGCGACCGGCACAGGCAAAGAGGCATTCGCCAAGGCATTGCATCTGGCCAGTAGTTGGGCGGATAAACCGTTCGTCGCGGTCAACTGTGCCGCCATCCCCGAAACCCTGATCGAAAGCGAACTGTTCGGCTACACCCGCGGCGCGTTTACCGACGCCTCGCGCGACGGTCACCTGGGCAAAATCCGCCAATCCAGCGGCGGCACGCTGTTCCTCGACGAAATCGGCGATATGCCTCTGCCTTTGCAGACGCGCCTGCTGCGGGTGCTGGAGGAACACGAGGTCATGCCTCTGGGTGGCGAAAGGGCGATTCCGGTCGACCTGCATGTCATCAGCGCCACGCACCAGGATCTACAGAAAATGGTGCAAGCCGGAGAGTTTCGAGAGGACCTCTACTACCGACTCAATGGGATAACGTTGCAGTTGCCCTTATTGCGGGAGCGCAGCGACAAACTGGAATTGATCGAAACCTTGCTCACCGAAGAATCCCTCGGCCAAGCCAGGCCTCGATTGTGCGACGATGCGCTGCGTCTGCTGTTGAACTATGCGTGGCCGGGCAACATCCGCCAGCTGCGCAATACCTTGCGCACCGCCGCGGCACTGTGTGGCGAAGGCGTCATCCGGCCTTGCAACTTGCCACAGGAGATTACCGGGTTCGGTGCCACGGAAAATGCCGCTGCCGTGATGAACAGCGGCGACGAGGCTCCGCTGCGACTTGCCGAGCGCGAAGCCTTGCTGCGCGAGCTGGAACAAATGCATTGGAACATCAGCCGTACGGCCACGGCATTGGGCATCAGTCGCAATACGCTGTATCGCAAGCTGCACAAGCATGGGATTGCGGTCCCGGACTGAGCAATCCGACGCTTTGCATGCGGCGTCACCCACGCACCGCGCCCCCGGGGCGAGCACTCCTCACTTCTCTCCGCTCACTCCTGGAAGAAGGGGAACGCCCCGAAAGCCCTCGGCGGCTCCAAACCCTAGAGTCTCCACGATCGCGTCTCCATGCAGTGCTGTTCCCTCACCAGATCGACAGCCCATGTCCAACGATGCCGCGCATACCTTTCAAAGCGGGCTTTGTTTGCTATGAAAAGCCACCTATCTTGCAGGAGCGGCTTCAGCCGCGATTGCACCGCGCGGCACCGTCGGTCGCGGCTGAAGGGAACCTCTAAAAACCTGTCAATGACTTGGACACAGCGAAAACGGATCCTATCGTTGTGGGAGCGACTTCAGTCGCGACAAGGACTTGCGATAAGGCACGATCGTCGCAACGAAAGTCGCTCCCAGAAGAGCCGG